>DHVH01000197.1 GCA_002412555.1 Marinilabiliaceae bacterium UBA5213
CACATTAATAATCCCCATTTCCCTGCGCTGCAGGAAGAACTCAGCCTTTAACTCCTCAAAGGGCTCAATGACCGAGCCTTCTGTTCCCGGCATAGCACCACCAACAATCAAGCGGTCGTACATCGAGTAAACCATTTTCACTTTTCCCTTTTTGAACAGATCTTCCACTAAAAAATCATTGCGAAGTCTATCTGTATCATAACTTTTGGCATCGGCCGGATGGGCCGCATACCTTAATTCCCAATCCATCATAATCTGAATTTTTATGGTTAAAACTTTATTTATAGTTCGATATTATTTTGTAAATCACTGATTTTAAATAACTTGCACTTATTGTATGCAAAAACATAACTTGCTGAATATCATGGATTNNTTAATTTTGCCTATCAACCTAATGATCTATTAACCTAACGATCTAATTAATAGCTACTTATATTGTATTATTGATGGGCGTGCGCATAGACGACTCCCTTACAAGTAATCTGACAGGCACCACCTCTTCCTGATCAATACCAGGCAATGGATTACCATTGATAATTCTAATCAGTGCATTGGCAGCCCTATGCCCCATGTCGTAAGCGTTTTGCTCAACAGTTGATAATTGCGGGGTGATAAAACCGGCAAAAGGCTCGTTGGCAAAGCCAACTACGCCCATATCATCGGGCACCTTTAAGCCGAATTCATGGATGGCCTGCATAGTACCAACCGAAGAATGGTCACCTGCACAAAAAAAAGCATCCACCTTTCTATTTTTTATTAACCAAAGGGCCTTTTCATAACCGGTTTCCCGGGTGATGGCACCTTCAAACACCATTTCACCACAATCCAGTGAAGCTTCTTCCATGGCATATTTATACCCCTTAAAGCGCTCACTATAAACATTTACTGACAACGAACCGGTCAGGTGGGCAATGCGCGTGTACCCACCACGAATCAAATGCTTAACGGCCATATAGGCGCCAGAAAAATTATCATTAATAATTCGCGGGCCTGGCACTGCTGCATTAACCCGGTCAAACTGCACAACAGGTACCCGCTCATCGGTGGCTCGGCGAGCCATTTCAAAATCGACTGTCTCCATGGCATGAGACATAATAATACCGGCCACTCGGTTTTTCAACAAGACTTGGATGGCCTGCTTTTCCTGTTCAGCCCTTTCGTGACTCTGGCAAATGAGCAAATTAAAACCAGCAGGATTTAAAACCTCCTCCACTGCACTGATGACATGACTAAAAAAGTGACGGTTGATGCGTGGTACCAACATGCCAACTGTATCACTCTTGCCACGTCGCAAAGAAGCCGCTACAATATTGGGCTGGTAGCCCATTTCCAAAGCCTTCTCCTGCACCCTCTTTCGTGTGGACTCGCGCACACGCAGATTTCCTGCCAGAGCCCTGGAAACAGTTGATGGAGTTACCCCTAAGGATTGGGCGATATCAATTATTGTTGTTCGTTTCATTCAAATTTCATTCTTAACAAATACAAAAATACAAACGATTGCACAAAAAACACAATTTATGAGAGACAAATTTTATAATATCTGGTTTTTACTACACCAGCAAGCATCCCTCTAATAGAAGATTCGCTAGAAAATAAGGATTTCTAAATAGAACCAAAAATGTATTTTAAATGACTAGTATATAGCATATTGACAAAATACACACCTATTTATGTTAAAATATAACCTACGAAAATCTCAAATATATTTGGATAAACTTACAACTCCTCGTATCTTCGTGTTCGTTAACGACAATATACAGGTATGAGAAAATTCATTCATGAAGACTTCGCTTTAGAAGGCCCAACAGCCCAAAAGCTATATCACGATTTTGCAGAGAAACTACCCATTGTAGATTTTCATTGCCACTTATCGCCCCAGTTAATCGCAGAAAACCACCAGTTTGAGAACCTGGGTAAGATATGGCTGGAAGGAGATCACTATAAATGGCGTGCCATGCGCACCAATGGTGTGGATGAATCGTATTGCACAGGCAATCAATCATTTCGTGAAAAGTTTCAGAAGTGGGCCGAGACGGTCCCTTCAACCATAGGTAATCCACTGCACCACTGGACGCACCTGGAACTGGCTCGTCACTTTGACATTTATGACCTCTTATCCGCTTCCAATGCAGGAAGTATATATGACCGGGCCACAGAAATGCTTCAGCAGGACGAATTTAGAACTCAGAACCTGCTGCAAAAAATGAATGTAACAGTAGTGGGGACCACTGATGACCCGGCCGACTCGCTGGAGCACCACCAAGCTTTGAAGCATTTTAGTGTAAAGGTTCGCCCTACTTTCAGACCCGACAATGTTTTAAAGACCGAAAGCCCTACCGCTTTTATTGCTTACATTCAGAAACTGGAAGCTGCATCGGGAAAATCCATCAACTCTCTCGAGGACATGATCACTGTTCTGGATGAACGACATGACTACTTTGACAAAATGGGCTGCCACGCTTCAGATCATGGACTGGAAAGACTGTATTACACACCCGACTTTCAGGTTGGCGCAGATGCTTCCTATAAAAAACTCATCGCCGGTGAAACGCTTAGCCCCGAAGAAACAGAAGGCTACCGCACTTTTGTGATGTACGAACTGTGCAAGATGAACCACAAACGTGGCTGGGTGCAACAATTCCATCTGGGCGCCATGCGCAACAATAATACACGCATGTTCAATAAAATGGGTGCTGATGTGGGCTTCGACTCTATCGGAAATCCCCAGGATGCCAATAAGATATCGCGCTTTTTGGATTTATTGGATACCGAGGACAAACTTGCTAAAACCATATTATATAACCTGAATCCGTCCGACAATGAAATGTTTGTCACCATGCTGGGCAACTTTCAGGATGGTAAAACACCGGGCAAAATTCAATATGGCGCAGGATGGTGGTTCCTCGATCAGAAAGTAGGTATGGAAAAACACCTCAGAGATTTGTCGGTACTTGGATTAACTGCTCGTTTTGTGGGCATGGTCACCGATTCAAGAAGCTTCCTGTCCTACCCCAGACATGAGTATTTCCGTCGCATATTATGCAATCACCTGGGTACTGAGGTCGATAAAGGCCTTATTCCTAACGATCAGGAACTGCTCAAAACGGTTGTGGAGGACATCTGTTACCATAACCCTATGCGGTATTTTGAATTTTAAAACAATCATCAAACAATCAATAGATCATTAGGCTTTTTTATTTACCTAATACCTAACGACCTATTGACCTATTGAAAAATTAGTAATCTCTTTAAAACTAAAATACAATGACACCAAGAGTTGTTTCATTTGGAGAAATTATGTTGAGGCTTTCAACACCCGGTTACCAGCGCTTTGCGCAAGCTACATCGTTTGAGGCCTGTTATGGTGGCGGAGAGGCCAACGTGGCAGTATCATTGGCCAACTACGGAATGGACTCGTCATTTGTGACGGCCTTGCCTAAAAATGACATTGGTCGTGCCTGTCACATGGAATTAAAAAAATATGGCGTTGACACCAAGGACATTGCTTTTGGCGGTGAGCGCCTGGGTATTTATTTTCTGGAGGCCGGAGCTGTGGCCCGGGCAAGCAAGGTCGTTTACGACCGGGCACATTCGTCCTTTTCACAAGTTAAACCAGGTCAGTTCGATTGGGACCAAATCTTTGAAGGTGTTTCATGGTTTCACTGGACCGGTATCACACCAGCTGTTTCTCAGGGTGCTGCCGATGCTTGTCTTGAAGCCATCAAGGCCGCCAATAAAAAAGGCATTACCGTTTCAACCGACTTGAATTACCGCAAAAACCTATGGACCTATGGCAAAAAAGCCAGTGAGGTCATGCCTGAACTGGTGGCGGGTTGCGATGTGGTACTGGGCAACGAGGAAGATGCGGAGATGGTCCTGGGCATTAAACCGGAAGGTGTGGATGTAACTGGCGGACATGTAGAGGCTGAAGCCTATAGAAGCGTGTCTCAGCAAATCATGAAGCAATTCCCCCGTGTGAAAAAAGTCATCACTACCTTGCGTGGCTCCGTGAGCGCCAATCACAATTCATGGTCGGGGGTTCTGTACGATGGCAAAAATCTGT
The DNA here is from genome assembly GCA_002412555.1 of Marinilabiliaceae bacterium UBA5213. Lineage (GTDB taxonomy): Bacteria > Bacteroidota > Bacteroidia > Bacteroidales > Marinilabiliaceae > Geofilum. The sequence goes on from DHVH01000197.1 coordinate 4,064, forward strand.
TCACCGCCCCTACCTACCAAATCACGCATATTGTTGACCGCGTTGGCGGCGGCGACTCTTTTATGGGTGGATTGATATACGGTCTGCTGACCTACACCAATGACGATGAAAAAGCCCTGCGTTTTGCAACAGCGGCTTCTTGTCTGAAACATACCATCAATGGCGATTTTAACCAGGTTACTGTTGAAGAAGTGGAGAAATTGATGGGCGGTGATGCTTCGGGACGGGTATCAAGATAAGAGGGGGTTGAGAGTTGAGGGTTGGGAGTTGAGGGTTGATCGTTTGGAGTCGAAGCGTAGCGAAGTCCCGCAAGGCGGGATAAGGGTTTTGAAATTCTGAGTAATCTGTGTAATCTGGGTAATCTGTGGACAGGACCTAGGTTTTTAGGATAACCTTTAAATGAATAAAAAAATGGCAAAATATAATCGCAGTGAAGTATTTGCAGCCATGAAAGAGACCGGCGTTGTGCCGGTATTCTTCCATGCTGATCTGGACACCTGCAAAAATGTAGTAAAGGCCTGTTACGACGGTGGGATCCGTGTCTTCGAATTTGTCAACAGAGGCGACTTTGCGCATGAAATATTCAGTGAACTAAACAAATACGCACTTAAAGAGCTACCGGGCATGATCCTGGGAGCCGGTTCGCTGGTAGAAGCAGGAACCACCGCTCTATACATTCAGGCAGGTGCCAACTTTATTGTATCTCCGTTGTTGAATGAAGAGATGGCTAAAACATGTAACCGCAGAGGTGTGGCCTGGTCGCCCGGCTGTGGAACCCTTTCTGAAATCAGTAAGGCACAGGAATTGGGTGCTGAAATCGTGAAGCTCTTCCCTGCCTCCGAAATAGGTGGCCCCTCCTTTGTGAAAGCCGTCAAAGGCCCCATGCCCTGGACCAATATTATGCCTACCGGTGGTGTTGACACCACCGAAGCCAATTTAAAAGGCTGGTTCAGCGCAGGTGTTACCTGCGTGGGAATGGGCTCCAATCTGTTCCCCAAAGACATCATGGACAGCGGCAACTATGCAGCCCTCACCCTCAAAGTCAAAGCGTTAATGGAAACCATTCACAAAGTAAAAAATTAGAAAGATGACAGCCCCCGTTAAAGAATTAAATCTAAAAGGAAAAGTGGCAGTGGTAACAGGTGGTGGTGGAGTTATTTGCTCCACCATGGCCAAAGCCCTGGCCAAACATGGCGTAAAGACCGCCATTCTGGACCTCAATCTGGAAGCTGCCCAAAAGGTAGCTGAAGAAATCAAAGCTGAAACCGGCACTGAGTCCATCGGATTCTCTGCCAACGTATTGGATCGTGCTTCCCTCGAAGAGGCTAAAAAGGCCATCAACAGCCAGCTGGGAAAAATCGACTATTTGGTGAATGGTGCCGGCGGCAACGCTGCCACAGCCACTTCCAAAGTTGAAAAAATGTCGTCAGGCGATAAGCTTGAAGACACCTTCTTTGGTTTGCAACTCGAAGGTTTTGACAAAACCTTCGACCTCAACTTCAAAGGGACTTTATTGCCCACACTGGTTTTTGCTTCAGATATGGTCGATCAAAAAGCCGGTGGTATTGTCAATATCTCCTCCATGAACTCTTACCGTCCCCTCACCCGCATCCCCGCTTACTCAGCGTCTAAAGCGGCCATCAACAACTTTACCCAGTGGCTGGCGGTGCATTTTGCCAAGACAGGCGTGCGCGTTAATGCCATTGCCCCGGGATTTTTGCTGACCAACCAAAACCGCTTTTTGCTGGTGGATGAGAAAACAGGTGAAGCAACCCCTCGTGGACAAAAAATTACCAATGGCACCCCAATGGAACGCTATGGTACGCCAGAAGAGCTAACCGGGACTTTGCTTTATTTATTGTCCGATTGGTCGGAATTCATCACGGGCATTGTGATACCGGTAGATGGTGGTTTCAGTGCTTATAGCGGCGTATAGACTTTAAGCCCTTAATACAGCGTATTAACCGAAAAAAATCTAAAAAATCATGAGCATAGAACTAAAAAAATCATATAAATGGTCGCTGGTAGTCCCCACCAGCATGGGCGTACGCATTACGCCTGTTAACGGACAACCAGTGCATAGCAGCGATACCTTTCAAATGCAGGCCACCAGTGCCGAGACCAATGTGGCCAGCATCGCATCCTATTTGGGCTTGCCGGTTAAAGTACTGACCACCTTTGTCAAGGACAGTCCAGTTGCCCAATTCATCAAAAGCAACCTGAAAAACCGGCACATGGATTTTGAAGGAGCTGAAGTGGAGCAAGGCGACCCATGGGGCTTTCGCCACCAGTTCAACATTGCCGACAGTGGCTATGGTGCGCGCGGACCACGGGTGCAAAACGACCGGGCCGGTGAAGTGGGGCGTACCCTGAATGTGAAGGACTTTGACCTGGACCGTATTTTTGGTCAGGAAGGCGTGCAAATAGTACATCTGTCCGGACTGATTGCGGCGCTTTCGCCCGACACCGGCAACTTCTGTCTGGAGTTGGCACGTGCCGCCAAAAAGCACGGCACACGCATTTCGTTCGACCTGAACCACAGGGCTTCTTTCTGGAAAGGCCGCGAAAAAGAATTGCACGCAATTTTCACCGAAATTGCTTCGGTATCAGATATTTTGATTGGCAACGAAGAGGATTTCCAACTTTGTCTGGGCATCGAAGGTCCCGAAGCCGGTGGCCAGTCTATCGGTGATAAAATCGACAGCTTTAAGGAGATGATTATCCGGGTAAAGAAGACTTTCCCCAATGCCTCTGTATTTGCCACCACCTTGCGCGAGGTGATCAATGCCAATGAGCACCTATGGGGAGGTATTATGTTGGAGAAGGACAACTGGCATGTGGTGGAGCCACGTGAAATCAGAGTGCTCGACCGCATAGGTGGTGGTGACGGCTTTGTGGGTGGTATGCTGTACGGCATTCTCAAAGGATGGGCACCTGAAAAGTGGATCCAGTTTGGATGGGCCACCGGCGCACTGGCGACTACTTTCCTGACCGACTACGCCCAACCAGCGGATGAAGAAATGGTGTGGAGCGTGTGGAGTGGCAATGCCAGAGTCAGAAGATAATTCATTCTAAAAAGAAAACCATGGTACTCTATCAACGTGGATCGGAAAGCGAAGAATTAACAGGTCATGACCTCAAAACAGCACTTTTTGAAGCGCTTGAAAAGTTAGGATCCCGGAAAAAAGTCTTGGCAATTCCGCCCGATTATACCCGTTTACATTCCAAGGCAGGTGAAATAACCGCTTATGCCTGGGAATATTACAAGGACGCACTGACAGATATTCTGCCGGCATTGGGCACACATGTGGCCATGACCACCGAAGAAATGAACGACATGTTCCCAAAAGTGCCCCACAGTCTGTTCAGGGTGCACGATTGGCGCAACGATGTAGTGACATTAGGCATAGTTTCGGGTGAATACATCTCTGATATTACGGATGGCCGCATCTCTTATGACTGGCCGGCCCAGGTAAATAAATTGCTGATTGAAGGCGGGCATGATTTGATCTTGTCTATTGGACAGGTAGTTCCCCACGAAGTAATTGGCATGGCCAATTACAACAAAAACATTTTTGTGGGAACCGGTGGCTCTGAAGGCATCAACAAAAGTCACTTTATCGGAGCAGCCTATGGTATGGAGCGCATAATGGGGCGTGCCAGCAACCCGGTGCGCAAAGTCCTGAACTACGCCTCTGATCATTTTGCCCAGGACATGCCCATCATTTATGTGCAGACGGTCATTGGCCGCAACAAAGCCGGCAAACTGGTCACCCGTGGCATTTACATCGGTGATGATGAGGAGGTCTTTAATCTGGCGGCCGACCTGTCCATCAAAGTCAATTTTGAAATGGTAGCCGAACCACTTAAAAAAGTGGTGGTTTATCTGGATCCTTCTGAGTTCCGCAGCACCTGGCTGGGTAACAAAAGCATCTATCGTACACGGATGGCACTGGCCGATGGTGCCGAATTAATTGTGTTGGCTCCTGCCCTTAAAGAGTTTGGGGAAGACAAGGGCATTGATAAAATCATACGCAAATACGGCTATTGCGGCACGCCCAAAACCTTGGAGTATGTCGAGAACAACGAGGACATGAAAAACAACCTGGGAGCTGCGGCTCACCTGATTCATGGCAGCTCGGAAGACCGCTTTTCTATCACCTATTGTCCCGGCCACCTCACCAAAGAAGAAATTGAATCGGTGCATTTCAAATATGCCGATTTGGCGGAGATGACCAAACGGTACGATCCAGCCAAGCTGAAAGATGGTTTCAACACCATGCCAGATGGTGAAGAAATTTTCTATATTTCGAACCCGGCCGTGGGGCTTTGGGCCCATAAGGACCGTTTCAAAGACTAGGTCTTTAATAAAGAAAACGCCAAATACTACGTTATTCTCGTTTTTGAAACAGTCATTTACGAAATGTAAATTCCTTGGTTTCAAAAACTTCGAAAGCCTTGTCTTTGACGCCTTCTTTATTAAAGGCAAAATAATAGTAGCTTTAAAAATTATTAGATTTATAGTTTATAAAAATATACACATATGAAACGAGCATGAGAGATAATTTCTCATTAAGGAAAATGATTATCCCGGCGAGTTCCATAAGGCAAAAACAAAAAAAACAGTAAACTTATGAAAACATTATCAGACATTGGCCTCATTGGTTTGGCCGTTATGGGTGAAAACCTGGTGCTTAACATGGAAAGCAAAGGCTTTCAGGTATCGGTTTTTAACCGATCAACCGACAAGGTGGACAACTTCGTGAACGGAAGAGCCAAGGGCAAAAACATAAAAGGCACACAGACATTGGAAGAACTGGTTCAATCATTGGAGCGTCCCCGCAAGGTGATGCTGATGATTAAAGCAGGTTCTGCCGTTGATGCCACCATCGACAGTCTTATTCCATTGCTGGAGTCGGGCGACATCATTATTGATGGTGGTAACACCCATTTCCCAGACACCGATCGCAGAACAGCCTACGTTGAAAGCAAAGGCTTACTTTACATCGGCACCGGCGTTTCGGGTGGCGAAGAAGGTGCCTTATTGGGCCCCTCAATCATGCCCGGTGGATCGCCCAAAGCATGGCCTCTTGTTAAACCCATTTTCCAGGGTATCTCTGCCAAGGTGGAAGATGGCACGCCTTGCTGCGACTGGGTAGGCGAAAATGGTGCCGGTCACTTTGTGAAAATGGTGCACAACGGCATCGAGTATGGCGACATGCAGCTCATCAATGAGGCTTACCACATTATGAAAGACGTGCTGGGCATGTCGGCCGATGAAATGCACGAGGTCTTCAAAGAATGGAACAAGGGCCCGCTGGATTCTTACCTGGTGGAGATTACCCGTGACATTTTGGCTTTTAAAGATGAAGATGGCTCATCCTTGGTAGATAAGATTCTGGATACAGCCGGACAAAAAGGTACCGGTAAATGGACTGCCGTCACAGCCCTCGACCTGGGTATTCCCCTCACGCTGATCGGTGAATCGGTCTTTTCCCGTTGTCTCTCTGCACAGAAAGATCTGCGGGTGAAGGCATCTAAAACACTGGTGGGTAAAAAACCGGATTTTAAAGGCGACAAGCAGCAATTTATCGATGACTTGGAAAACGCCATCTACGGAGCCAAGATTATCTCCTACGCACAGGGTTACGACCTGATGATGGAGGCAGCCAAAGAGTATGACTGGAACCTCAATTATGGTGGAATCGCATTGATGTGGCGTGGCGGTTGTATTATCCGTTCCCGTTTCCTGGGAGACATCAAGAAAGCATTCGACAACAATCCGGCATTGGAAAACCTGCTGCTCGACCCCTTCTTCAAGAATGCGGTAGAGTCGGCGGAAGAGAGCTGGCGCAGGGTATGTGCCACGGCACTGCTGAACGGTATTCCCGTACCGGCTATCACAGCGG
>DHVH01000258.1 GCA_002412555.1 Marinilabiliaceae bacterium UBA5213
CGATGCTATCGGTCAAATTTTCGATGTAATAACTACCAGCACCCGGATCCACGATCATACTCAGGTAAGACTCTTCCTTCAGCAGCAACTGTTGGTTGCGGGCAATGCGCTCGCTAAAGTCGTTGGGCGTGCGGAAAACCTTGTCAAAAGGCTGCACCGTCAAAGAATGACATGAGCCCAGAGCAGCAGACATGGCTTCCGTTTGCGTACGTAGCATGTTCACATAAGGATCGTATATGGTCTTGTTGAACTCTGAAGTCTCACAGTGCACCACCATTTTGGTCGCTTCATTACCGGCGGGTTTGTATTCGTTGACGATGGTCGCCCACAGCATACGTCCGGCGCGCAATTTGGCAATCTCCATAAAGAAGTTGGAACCTACGCTAAAAGTAAAGCGCAGTGATTTAGCAGCCTCATTAGTGCTTAAGCCGCGTTCGGTGAGCTGCGACAAGTACTCGTTACCTGCTGATAAGGCAAAGGCCAGTTCCTGCACTATAGAAGATCCGGCATTGCCGAAATACCTGCCATTTACGTTGACCACCTGAAAAGCCGGCACTTTTTTGCCTTCCTTCACCACCTCGGCTACAAAATCCATGGTTTTATCAATGCTTTCGCATGAGCGGCCATGGATGGTAAGGTTCCCAATGGGATCGAGGTTGAAAGAACCCTTCACCATTTCAAGATTGCGGTTCTGCGACTTCAAGGTCTCCACTACCAATTTCAACAGCTTGGCGTTGCCATGCTGTGTGGAGAAGTTAAGCTCCACATCATCAGACAGGATGTTTTTCAGAAGCACCTGAATGTTCTCTGCAGTTATCAGTGCTTCATCTTCAAACTGAAAACCCAGTGAGTTAACCCCTTTGGTCAATAATACCAGCGCCTTTTCATTGGCTGCTGCAGCATCTTTGACCACCACATCCTGGCGTACCAGCCATTTGTTGGAGGTTTTAGTCCCACGCACGTAAGGAAACTCGCCAGGTAGCGAATCCAGGTATTGCACCTGTTTAAGATCCTCTTCACGGTAAAAAGGACGTACACTGAACCCTTCGTTGGTTCTCCAAACGAGCTTCTTTTCGAAGTCAGCCCCTTTAAGATCCGCTGTTATCTTGTCCATCCACTCCTGTGTACTCACAGGTGCAAAATCATTGAACAGCGGTTGATTTGATTTATCTGCCATAATGTAACTGTTTTACTAATACAATTTACAGCCGGCAAAAGTACGGCTTTTGTTCCATACTAGGAGCATCTGATTTAGTGTTTAATAGCAGTATAACCCCATGCCGGCGGAGTCTTGCATTGATACAATACCGACTTAATCTACAACAACTTAAGGTTAAATCAAAACTGAAGAGTCAAAAATTCCCAAATGTGAATTTTTATTAAATCCTCCTTGTCTGGATAATTAATTACTTTTTTGTGCTCTAGCCGCACGGGCTTTTTCTTTTTGGCTACAGCCCCAAAAAGGAAACAAAAAAGGCCGCCACTACAAGTAATTTTCTAAAAATAAAGCAAATTGTCTAAAATCCAGGAACTCGCTTCGCTCAAACAACCCGGATTTTTTCGACAATTAACTTTATTTTTTAAACGAAAATTTCTTGAGGTGGAAAGAAACCACAACTTCCATGCAAAAAAAAGGTTCTTAATTTATTTAAAAAACTATTTAAGGGGGTATTTCACGCTTAAGGGGCAGTGATCGGACAAGCCAAAGGTATCATAACCACCCACCTCCAGCGATTGATAAGTTACATGGGAGTCAGTAACAAATGAGCCGTTGGTAAACAAGTAGTCCAGCTTGCGGTTCCAACTGCCGTTGCCATCCACAGTATGGGTATAATAGGGTGCATTGTTGAGCTGATAGTCGGACAGGGGAACCGCGGAAGAAAATTGTTGGTAAAAAGGACTGAGCCAATCGGTCTCGGCCGAGTAGTCGTCGGCCTCATACTCACCGGGCGGACACATTGAATCGGGAAAGCCCTTTGTTTGAGTGGTGCCTGGTGGCAGGGCGTTCAAGTCGCCTGCGAAAATAAAGTCCTCGCCCCTGCTGTCAAGGTTTTGAAGGTGCTTAAATAGGACATCCAGCTGCTTCTTTTTAGTGCCATCCTGCGCATAAGGTTCGGTATGCGTGTTTAACAAAGTGATTTCTTTGCCCTGAACATCCACCACACAGGACTGAATACAGCGCTTCAGATAAAAATATTGAACCAAGCGACTTTGCTCTCCAATGAGTGGCAGGGCAATCCGGCGACCCTCTGATAAAGGCCAGCGGCTAAAAATTGCCAGACCCGAATTCATCCGGCCTAGTCCGTCAGACGGAATATTAGACGCTTTCCACTGGGGCGTATAAAGGGCATATTGAAATGCCGTGTTATCCAAAACCCACTGCACCTGATCTATAAAGGCCGATCGCTTGCTATCTACATCAATCTCCTGCACCAGCAGGATATCGGGTTGGGTTTCATTGATAAAAGCAGCCATTCCCTCGAGGTGCGCATGCACCTCATCGGCCGTCATCACCACCCGGTCGCCAAAGCAGTCAAAGAAAAAATCGATGCGTCCACCACCGAATTTTAAGTTCCAGGTCATTACTTCCAGCGTATCCTTGTCGGGCCCAGCCATTGCCCCGTCAGCCTTGTAGTAAGTGACATCCTGTTCCGACAACTGCGTGTTAAAAGGATCGCAGGCCAACAATAAAGCGGACACCAACAAGAATTGAAAAACCAAGCCTAAGCATTTAAAGAAGTGCATGGATATTTTTATTAAAAATTCAATGGGCTCCCGAATCATCAGAATTTCACAAACTCAAAAAACAGAAGAACCTGGTAATAAGCAGATAACAAGCCTGATCCCCTTACGCTTTAGTCCATATGCGGGTATTCAAATTCAACTCCTGTATGATCACCTCATTCACTTTAAACAGTTGATACATATCCTCCACTTCGCGAAGCTTTATTACAGGTCCAAACAATTTCGGCTCAAAAAGCGCTTTGTTCATACCCAAAGCACAGAATACCCGCGAACCGATAAACGAGAAATGCACCTCACACTTGTAGAGTTGCTTAATACGCAGCATCGCTTCCATGATGGTGGGAGTTAGTATGTAACGGGCTTCAATCTGATCCGTTGCATGCACCACAAAGGCTTTCTCAAATTCCACATTCTCAAGGACGACCAGAGGGGCCGGACCAGAGATTTTCTGAAAGCGCCGACCAAATTTACCCAGCAGTCGCTCAGCAGTATCGGGAGAAACGTAGGTGCGCCCGATAAATTCCTTGTTGAAATCGGCATGAAAAAAGAGGCCCCTGAAAATAGTGACCCACTGCTCCTGTCGACGTCCTTTGCTATCGGTAGTCACCTGCTTATACTGTGTATGCAGTTCAGAACACTCAAAATCCGTTTTATCCAGCACGCCCTGCACCAAATCATCCCCGTTATAACGATCCACCTGCCTCCTGAAAATATCGCTCTGGTAATAGACCGCACTATCAATCATATCTGTTGGATGGTAGGCCCAGTCTGGATTAACCAGTTTTACCACTTCCCGCACCACTTGTTCCTTAAACCTTGAATGGTAAAGTTTCCAGGCCTTATTTCCCCTCACACCAATAATTATGAGTCCGATTACCGAAACAACCAATCCGATTATTGCCAACGCTACCCCACTGCTGACCAATGAAATAAATAAAATGACCAGCAAAAAGACCGCTATCCCATAATAGACGGCCTTTTGAGCATTATTTCTTATGCCAGTCAACTCCCCTATCTGAGGCTCAATGGCCTTTTTATAGACATCTGAGAGCTGGCTGTTTTCCAAAACACTATCCATTAAACAAATCTTTTACATTAACATTGGCTCTTTCCGTCTCAGGAATTTCAAACACCTGCTTGCGTTTAAAACCCATCATACCGGCCATAATATTGGCCGGAAAGGTTTCTACGCCATTGTTGTAATCAGTGACCGCTGCATTATAGGCTCTGCGGGAAGCAGAAATTTGCGACTCCACCTCATTGAGGGTACGCTGAAGATGCATGAAATTCTCATTGGCTTTTAAGTCTGGATAATTCTCCACGGCGACCATAAGGCCTTTAATGGCACCAGAGATCTGGTTATCAACGGCCACTTTTTCGTCATTGGATAAATTCCCTGAGATGGCCTGAGCCCTTAATTCTGTCACTTTCATAAGCAAGTCCCTTTCATGGGTAGCATATTGCTTAACGGTAGAAACGATATTAGGAATCAGATCATAACGTTTCTTCAACTGAACGTCCATGCCGCCAAAAGCGTTTTCCACTTCATTCCTTTTTCTAATAAGCCCATTGTAAATCATCAGGGCAATGAGTGCCAATACGGCAACGACAATCAGTAAAATCATGGTTCTAAGTATTTAAGTTAATATTACCAGTACATTGAATGGACCCCCACAGGACAATTGCATAAGTCCCATACAATATTAAAAATAAATGTTGAAGAATGCATTTTTAAATGCTAACCATTCGATTATGCCCAAAACATTTTCACCATAAATAATAGGTCGTTATCTTCGCACAATAAATAATCAAACATACACTTTCCTAGTTTTGGGAGCTATGAGTAAAAACCAGCCATCAGAAATGACCTTTCTTGATCACCTCGAAGAATTGAGGTGGCACATTATTCGCTCATTTTTGGCGATTCTAGTATTTGCCGTTCTGGCCTTTGTATTTAAAAACTTCGTGTTTGATGTGGTAATTTTAGGACCCAGTCGTCCCGATTTCTTCACCAACAGATTTCTGTGTCAGCTATCAGAAATGGTGCAAATGCCTGCCTTATGCATCAATCAGACCCAGTTGAAATTTCAGAACATTAACATGTCGGGACAGTTCACCATGCACATCTGGATTGCCTTTGTGGCAGGTGCAGTAGCTGCCTTTCCCTACATCTTTTATGAATTCTGGCGTTTTGTGCGTCCGGCCTTGTACGAAAAGGAAATTAAACACAGCAGGGGAGCCATTTTTGCCGCCAGCGTATTGTTTTCACTGGGTATTTTATTTGCCTACTATATTATAGCACCTCTATCAGTGTATTTTTTAGGCAGCTATCAGGTGAGCGAAAGCGTAGAAAACATCATCAATTTCGGCTCGTATGTATCAACCGTATCCTCCATTGTGCTGGCTAGTGGCGTTATGTTTGAGTTACCTGTTTTCATCTATTTTTTGAGCAAAGTGGGCTTAGTAACGGCCAGCTTCCTAAAAAAATACAGACGTCATGCCATAGTATTGATACTGGCCATGGCTGCTATCATAACGCCTCCAGATGTTATCAGTCAGATAATGGTTTGCTTCCCTCTTATTTTGCTCTACGAAACTGGTATCATTATTGCTAAAAGAGTAGAGCGTAAGAAAGAAAAGGAATTCGCGCAATAAATTTCATAAAGAATGGACAACAATTCAGGATTGACGCTTCACACCAAGGATTTGGTGAAACGCTACAAAAACAGGACAGTCGTTAAAGGCGTTTCGGTTGAAGTAAAGCAAGGAGAAATTGTTGGTTTACTTGGCCCTAATGGGGCCGGTAAAACCACCACCTTTTACATGATGGTGGGTCTCATCTCACCCAATCAGGGTGAGATATACCTGAACGATGAAAAAATTACCAAAGAACCAGTTTACAGACGTGCACAAAAAGGCATTGGCTATCTGGCGCAGGAGGCCAGTGTGTTCCGCAACCTAAGTGTGGAAGACAATATCAAGGCTATTCTGGAAATGACCAAGTATTCCAAAGAATATCAAAGACACCGCACAGAAGAGTTGCTGGAAGAATTCTCTCTGACCCATATTCGAAAAAGCAAGGGAATACAACTATCGGGTGGCGAGCGCCGCCGCACAGAAATTGCCAGGGCCCTGGCCATCAGCCCCAAGTTCATCCTTCTGGATGAACCATTTGCCGGAGTGGATCCGATTGCAGTGCGCGACATTCAGGAAATTGTTGCCAAACTAAAATACAAGAACATCGGTATTCTGATTACAGATCATAACGTTCACGAAACCCTTTCGATCACCGACAGGGCCTATCTGCTTTTTGAAGGCAACATCATGAAAGCCGGCAGTGCTGAGGAATTAGCGGAAGACCCCGACGTAAGACGGGTGTATTTGGGGGACGACTTTATACTGCGCCGCAGAACCTTTGATGTGGACTCGTAAAAAATAGGCCGTCACCGCTTAACTGCGATGACGGCCTTAATTTTAACCCCAAAACCTTAAACAAAAATCCTCTAATTACGGATTCTAGATCCCTTCTGAGCAAAGAAAATCAAGTACGCATAATAGACAAACAGCATGCTCAACGCTACTATCACGGATGCTGTAGCGCTTTGAATGGCACCCATTACCGGCATTAAAATGGCAGCGCCTATTACCGAGGTGGCAATGACTCCTGAGGCCACATCAGAGTGAGGTCCAAGATCCTTAAGCGCTAAACTATAAATCACCGGCCACATAATGGAATGGAACAGACCTGTTCCCAAGAATAGCCACATACTGATGTTTCCTTCCAACATAAAACTACCAAAAAGCATTAAGGCGCCTCCGGTTGCACAAATGGACAAGATCAAGCTTGGCTTGTATTTTTTCAATAAAAAAATACCCAACAAGCGGCCTACCATTAATCCACCCCAATAAAACTTCAACATATCAGTCGTTGAGGTAGTTATAAGCAGTTGCTTTTTATTGGCAAAATCGGCAAAGAAACTGGGAATACCCACTTCTATTCCCATGTAGACAAAAATGGCCAATGAACCTAACCACACATGTGGATATTTGAAAGCATTGGATTTATACTTCCCGGTTTTTGCATTCTCCTCCTGATCTTCTTTAATGTTAGGCAGTTTCAAGAAAAGCATAATAACAAGAATCACAGCGGTTGCAATACCAATACCCATGTAAGGAGACTTAACAATATCCTGAATAACGCTATTGGCAAGCACTTGATTGTCTCCAACATTAGGCAGCACCAAAAGCATTGAAACAAAAACCGGAGCAATTACAGTTGCCACAGAATTTAATGCATTGGTAAGCGTTAATCGGCTGGCCGAACTTTCAGCAGGGCCTAAGGCCACTACATAGGGGGCTGCTGCCACTTGAAGAACTACCACCCCAATCGCAAAAATTGAAACGGCACTCAAAAATCCATAATAGCCAAATCCAACGCCCGGGATGGCTGCAAAAAAACCGAGAGAAATCAATCCTAATCCGGTAAAAATGGCAAAGCGGTAGCCAATTCTATTGATAAGAAAACCTACAGGGATTGAAAGTGCATACGCTCCGTAAAAGAAGGTATTTGGTAATTGCTTCTGCACATCATTTAACCCAAAAGCACCTTGCAAAAACTCAATCGTTGAGTTATTCATGGTAGTAATGAAGCCGAACAAAAAGAATAGCGAGGCCATTACTATCAATGGAAACAAATACTTGTTTTGATTGCCCATACAAATATGATTTATTAATTGTGAATATTATCTGGTTAAAAATCTGTGAATGCAACTGTGCCTGTAAACCTGTCCAGGTTTTAAAACGCTTGAAGGAAAATAAGGATGGTTGATGGCATCAGGAAAGTGCTGCGTTTCAAGGCAAAAACCTTCATGCTTGTTATAAACTTTTCCGTGTTTCCCCTTTTCATTTTCCATCCAGTTAGAAGAGTAAAACTGCACCCCTGGCTGGGTGGTAAAAACTTCCATAACTCTTCCGCTTAAAGGGGCATATGCCGTGGCGGCCAGACCTAAGACCCCTGAACGATTTTTCAATACCCAATTATGGTCATAACCAGCGCCATTTTTCAACTGCTCATTTTCCATAAATAGATCTTTCCCTATGGCTTTCTGAGTGGTAAAGTCCATTGGGGTTCCCTTAACCCTGAGAATTTCTCCTGTTGGTATGGAGGTATCGTCTATTGGTGTAAAGAAATCAGCATGGATAGTGAGTTCATGGTCTAGTATCTTACCTGACCCTTCGCCTTCCAAATTAAAATAGGAATGACTGGCCAGATTGACCAAGGTCGTTTTGTCAGTAGTAGCTTGATATTCAACAATCAACTCGTCCTTTTCGGTCAACGTATAAACAACTTGAACTTTCAAGTTCCCCGGATAATGCTCTTCACCATCTTTTGAAAGGTAGGACAATATAAGCTGATTGGAAGACACTTTCTCTGCATCCCAAACCACTTTATTGAAACCTGTCATTCCTCCATGTAAATGATTGGGTCCATTGTTAACAGCCAATTGATAAACTTCACCTTCTAATTCAAAGGTGCCATTAGCTATTCTATTGGCACTTCGGCCACAAATGGCGCCCATATATGGGCCATTACCACTCACATAGTCCTCTATGTTATCCAATCCCAGTACTACATCCGCGAAATCACCATCCTTATCCGGCACAAAGAGGCTCACTATATGAGCTCCAAAGTTGGTGATTTGAGTCACCAGACCATTGCTGTTGCGCAGCGTATACAATGCGGTCGCTTTGCCATTTACGTTAGAGGTAAAACGTTCTTCATTGATCATTTCAAAATTTTTCATAATTCAATTGGTGCTAAATAACAATAGTTCGTTATTGTTTTGTAATTAACCTAACGATCTATTGATATAATTAAAGCTCGACTTTAACGGCTCCTTTTTGACGGATAAATAGCTTGTAGCAGGCTCCTTCTCCAAAGACATGCTCCAGTGTAGAGACATACTTATCCAATAAATGTTGAGGAACGAAGGCTTGAATGGTTCCTGCAAATCCGCCTCCATGTACACGCCATGCGCCTTCACCTTTCAGAACAAGGCTGCTCAGTGCCAACCCTAAAGACACCCCCTGTTCTTCCACATTATTTACCGGAAAGATATTTTGGTTGTACATATAGGAACTATTACCAGAATCAATCACCATGCTAAGGAACGACTTAAAATCATTTTTTTCAAGGGCTGCGACCTGTTCAACCACCCGTGAATTATCTCCCTGGAAATGAATGGCACGCAAGATAGCTCTGTCGCTTACTTTATTTCGCATTGAAGGTATGGCCTCAAGAACCTGATCCATAGAAACCTCGCGCAAAACCTTTGCGCCAAGCTGAGCAGCAACAGATTTCATTTCAACAGGCAAGGAGGCGTACTCATCATTCAAATCAGCGTGATTACCACCTGTGTCGGTAATAACCAGTGCAAAGCCGGTTGAAACAAAATCAAAATCCACTTTCTTCACAATTGGTTTTGCAGGATCTTCAAAATCAATAGTAACGAGTCCGCCCACCGAACATGCCGTTTGATCCATTAGGCCACAAGGTTTTCCAAAGTATTGATTTTCTGCAAATTGTCCGATAATGGCATTTTGAATCGGATCCAATTTCCCATCGTTAAACAAATGACTTATAATGGCTCCTATTAATACTTCAAACGAAGCAGAAGAACTTAAACCAGAACCTTTGGGAACACCACCATCAATGCATGCATCAAAACCACCAATGGTAAATCCCAGTTCTTTGATCCGGGCACTTATACCCTTCACCAATGATCCGGAAGTAAAAAAGGCTTTTTCATCAACAGATAACACCGACAAGTCCACTTCAAACGGTGGATATCCCACGGAGTTTATACGTACTTTGTTAGTGCCATTAGGGGCTGCTACAGCAATATTGTCAAGGTTGACAGCACCTGCTAAAACACGTCCAAAATTATGATCGGTATGATTTCCTCCTATCTCAGTTCGTCCCGGTGAGCTAAACAAAACGCCTTCGCTGGCTTTGAAGGTCGATTTAAATGTGTCAATAAGTGCTTGATAACGATCAGCTTGTTTTTTCAAAACAACAGCATCTGCTCCATACAACTCTTTCATAAAAGCGTTGTCACCCTTATTCAATTGGCTGAGAATTGTTTCAAATTTTTCCATAATAAATTGTCAATTAATGTTGTGAATATCTGATATTGTAGATGTTTTGTTTAAAAATGCGCAACTACTCAACCAATACCTTATTGGGATGAGTAAGGAATTTATATATTTTCCAAAAAATAGATACAGTACTTAATTAACAATTATGAACACCTCCCGATTAGAATTTCGAGGGGATGAAAAATTGCTTAAATTAGGTCATAAAGGTAATAATTACTTTTTTAAAATCCATCGATCTAAATCGAAAATTTTTATTCGCTGAATCTTGGCCCTTAGATGATTTCTATCAAGGCCATACGACAGCTGAAATTCAAGCATCTTCGTCAAATTCAAAAAACAATGCCCAAATGCTGGTGTCAGATTTGCCTTGAGTTGCTTGTCGCGGTCAACAAAAGCAAATTCAAAGTTCCTCAACAACAGCTGATTGTTAAATCTGTTAATAAAGTTTTTACAATCTCCCTTTCATTTTCGTTATATTTGAAAGATTTTTTTGATCAGAAAAAAGTCGCAAACAGCATTAACAAAGCCACAATATGATTCAGAATTATTCAGAAGATTCTATTCAAACACTGGACTGGAAGGAGCACATCCGCCGTCGCCCCGGCATGTACATCGGGAAGTTGGGTGACGGGACCTACAGCGATGATGGTATTTACGTGCTGCTGAAGGAAGTGATGGACAACTCCATAGATGAGTACATGATGGGGTTTGGAAAAAAAATTGAAGTGACAGTGACGGATGGAGTGGTACGCGTTCGCGACTATGGCCGGGGCAATCCTTTGGGTAAGGTCGTTGATGTGGTTGCGAAAATGAATACCGGTGCCAAATACGACAGCAAGGTCTTCAAAAAATCGGTGGGTCTCAACGGGGTTGGTGTAAAAGCGGTTAATGCCCTGTCGGTCAACTTTACAGTCCAGGCTTTCAGGGAAGGCGAAACCAAACGCGTTGAGTTCAGTCGCGGAGAACTCACCATGGATCATCCGGTAGAACCCACCAAGGGGGGCAATGGCACCCTGATTGAATTCCGTCCGGACGAGGCCGTTTTTGAAAAATTCACCTTCAAGGATGAGTATATTGAGGACTTGCTCAAAAACTATACCTACCTGAATGCCGGTCTGGCCATTCATTTCAACGGTCAGGTATTTATTTCCAAGAACGGACTTTTGGATTTGCTCGACGAAAAAATGACGGAGCCGGGAATCTATGAGCCCATTCACATCAAAGACGAAGACCTGGAGATTGCTATTACCCACACCTCGCAATATGGCGAGGAGTACTACACCTTTGTCAACGGACAGCATACAACCCAGGGCGGTTCGCACCTCATCGCTTTCAGGGAAGCGATGGTCAAGACTGTACGTGAGTTCTACAACAAAAACTTTGATGTGGCAGATATCCGCATGGGCATTGTGGCCGCTGTCAGCATTAAAATTGAGGAGCCGGTTTTTGAATCCCAGACTAAAACCAAACTGGGTTCCAAGGACATGTCGCCCGACGGCACATCGGTACGTAATTATGTGCATGATTTTCTGAAGCAGCATCTCGACAACTACCTGCACAAAAAATCAGCCACGGCTGACATTCTGTACAAAAAAATCCTTGAATCGGAGAAGGAGCGCAAGGCCATATCTGGCATACAGAAGCTGGCACGTGAGCGTGCCAAAAAAGTAAGTCTGCACAACAAAAAATTGCGCGACTGCCGCATCCATTATAACTCCAATGCGGAGAAAAAACTGGAATCATCGATCTTTATTACTGAGGGAGATTCGGCCAGTGGGTCTATTACTAAAGCACGGGATGTAACCACACAAGCAGTTTTCTCGCTGAAAGGAAAACCTTTGAATTCGTACGGACTGACACGGAAAATCGTCTATGAAAATGAAGAGTTCAACTTGCTTCAGGCGGCCCTTAATATTGAGGAAGGATTAGAGTCTTTGCGCTACAACCATGTGATCATAGCTACCGATGCCGATGTGGATGGCATGCACATTCGTCTGCTCCTCATCACCTTCTTTCTTCAGTTTTTTCCTGAACTGATAAAAAACGGACACCTATATATATTGCAAACACCCTTATTCAGGGTACGCAATAAAAAGGAAACCCGCTATTGCTATAATGAAGATGAACGCATTAAAGCGCTGAAAGCTTTGGGAGCCAACCCTGAAATCACTCGATTTAAAGGTTTGGGTGAAATTTCACCCGACGAGTTTTCGAATTTTATACAAAAAGACATCCGTCTGGATCAGGTGCGTATGAAAAAAGAAGATGCTGCCAAAGAACTGCTGGATTTTTATATGGGAAAAAACACGCCGGACCGACAAACCTTTATCATCGACAACCTGATTGTTGATGAAGAAATGCTATAAACTAGGTCAAAAAGACAGAAACAGGGTTACAATTTCGAAACATGGATAACGAAGAAATTTTTGACGAAAACGAAGAGAGGCCAACTGAAGATGCCAAAAAGACATCGGATGAGACCATTGATGTAGCCAAAATAACGCCCCTTCAGGGCATGTATCGCTCCTGGTTTTTGGATTATGCATCATATGTGATACTGGAACGCGCAGTTCCCCATATCAACGACGGACTAAAACCTGTTCAAAGGCGTATCCTGCATTCCATGCGTCGTTTGGACGACGGACGCTACAATAAGGTGGCCAACATTATTGGACACACCATGCAGTTTCACCCCCATGGAGATGCCTCAATTGGGGATGCCATGGTGCAGATTGGTCAAAAAGAACTGTTGATTGACACTCAGGGAAACTGGGGTAATATATATACTGGTGACGGCGCTGCTGCGCCCCGTTACATTGAAGCACGTCTTACCAAATTTGCCCACGAGGTGGTTTTCAATCCTAAAACGACTGAGTGGAAACCCACCTACGACGGCCGTAACAAAGAGCCGATTACACTACCTGTGAAATTCCCTCTCCTGCTGGCACAAGGGGTGGAAGGTATTGCGGTTGGACTGGCCTCGAAAATACTCCCCCACAATATTCAGGAGTTGATAGATGCCTCCATTGCTCATTTGAAGCAGGAGACTTTTGAGTTGTATCCCGACTTCCCAACGGGAGGTATGCTGGATGTGTCGCGCTACAATGACGGCTTACGGGGTGGACAGATTAAGGTACGCGCCAAAATAAGTAAGCTCGATTCAAAAACCTTGATTATTTCCGATATCCCCTTTAGCAGAAATACCAGTACGCTGATTGAGTCGATCCTTAAAGCCGTTGAAAAAGGAAAAATAAAAATCCGCAAAATTGATGACAACACTGCGCAAAATGTAGAGATTCAGATTCACCTGCATGCCGGTGCATCGCCCGATAAAACGATCGATGCCTTGTACGCCTTTACCGACTGTGAACTCTCCCTATCGCCCAATGCTTGTGTAATACGCGACAATAAGCCGGTATTCATTGGTGTTTCAGAAATTCTTCGCTCCAACACAGAACACACCGTGTATCTGCTGACCCGTGAGCTGGAAATCAGAAAAGGGGAGTTGGAGGAATCATGGCATTTCGCGTCACTGGAAAAAATATTTATAGAAAATAAAATTTACCAGCGCATTGAAGAGTGCGAAACTTACGAAGCCATAATCCAGACCATTGATCATGGCTTAGATCCATTCAAAAACCTGCTGAAAAGAGCGGTTACGCGGGACGACATCATCAGTCTGACAGAAATCAAAATCAAACGCATATCGCGTTTTGATGCCAAAAAAGCGGACGAATACATTGCTACTCTGGAAGAAGAACTCGAGCAGGTGGAATACCATCTTCAAAACATCATCCCTTATTCCATCGACTATTTTAAAAGGCTGAAAAAGCAGTACAGCAGTAAATATCCCCGCAAAACAGAACTGAGAAGCTTTGAAAGCATTGAAGCCTCTAAAGTGGTGGTGAAGAATGAAAAGTTGTACATCAATCGGGCCGAAGGCTTTGTAGGTACTGCGCTGCGCAAGGATGAATACATTTGTGACTGTTCAGATATGGATGACATCATCCTGTTTTACGGTGATGGCCGCTACATTATCAACAAGGTACAGGACAAGGCCTTTGTCGGCAAGGACATCATCCATCTGGCTGTTTTCAAGCGCAATGACAACAGAACGATTTACAATGTAGCTTACCGGGATGGCAAGCATGGCGCCACTTATGTAAAGCGTTTTGCCGTTACTGGCATAACGCGCGACAAGGAATACAACCTTTCCAAAGGAACGGAAGGCACTCAAGTACTCTATTTCAGTGAAAACCCTAACGGAGAAGCCGAAATTGTGAAGGTGACCCTCAAGCCACGGGCCCGCATTCGCAACCTGATTTTTGAATTCGACATGGGCGAATTGATTGTGAAGGGTCGTGGAGCCATGGGTAACATCCTTTCAAAGCATGAGGTGCATAAAATTGTGCTTAAGCGCAAGGGCGAATCGACTTTGGGCGGTCGCAAAATCTGGTTTGAACCGGAAGTGCTTCGTCTCAACGTAGATGGCCGCGGTAACTTCCTGGGTGAATTCCATGGCGATGAAGCCATTGTGGTAGTAACCAAAGACGGGCACTTTTTCCAGACCAGTTACGACCTCAGCAACCACTATGACGATAACATTCTTTACATCGAAAAATTCCACCCCGAAACCGTCTGGTCGGCCGTGTATTATGATGCAGAACAAAAGTATTTTTACGTCAAACGTTTCCAGATTGAAGCTGTGAGTAAGCCCCAACGACTGATTGGAGAGCACCCCAAATCGTATCTGGTAAAAATGACCAAAGTTGAATACCCCCGTCTGGAACTGAAATTTGGCGGCGACGACAAGGACCGTGAAAAAATCATTGTGGAGGTGGCTGAGTTTATCAATGTAAAGGGCTACAAGGCACGTGGAAAAAGGCTTACGACCTATCAGGTTTCCAAAATCAATGAACTGGAACCGCTTATTCAACCAGAGGCTAAACCTGAGGATCTGCCGACCGGCAATCAAACGGAAGGCCCTGAGGATGAGGCGACTGATGGCCAAATGTCCATTTTCGACAATTAAACAGGTACAATGACAGTTACAAGGGTATTTTTAACAGGCTTTATGGGCAGCGGAAAAACGACGGTTGGACAAATG
>DHVH01000198.1 GCA_002412555.1 Marinilabiliaceae bacterium UBA5213
GCACACCGTAACCGGCACCAGCCCCTCAAGCTGGCTTGTCTACCAATTTCAACATCTGGGCAATGATTGCCAAAGCCTAATGGAACTTTATCCTCTGGTTTCTTAAGCGTGGCAAAGGTATAAAAATTTGACTATCCCGAAAACACAATGAATTAAAAAATACAGTTGATACATTTTTTTTTACTGCTACCTGTTGTTACAGTTATTGAATGAACTGCTTACCAAATGCACTACCTCTGATGACGACAAACTATTAGTTCTGTTAAAATAAGAATCCACATTGTTCGTTAATAGTATCAAAGCGATTCAATTTACATTTTCTCATGATTTTTTGCTATTTTTCCACTTTATTTAAAACCTGATACACGCTATTTACGTAATCAAACCCTAAACGCGCTCTAAACTAAATTAAAATGGCCAGTATATTCGGAATTCAGTTCGGAAGCAGATTTGTTTCCACCAAAAAATTTGAAACGTCGCTTATTAATGAGCGCGAAGATTTTGAACGATTCACTAGTTTTGAAGATTCAGAGCTACTTAAACGCTACCTGGAACTGGACGCACTCATTCACTCAGGTGAATTTGAAAAGAAAGTCCGCGAACTCAAGACTACCCGTTATAAAGACACCGAGCAATGGCGGCAATTGGACCAGTACAATGCCATGAAATCGTCCTCAGATATCAAGACCTATTTGAAATTCACCAAAGCCGGTCTTCTCGAACGGATGAAGCACATAGGAGCTTCTGACTCTTACGAGTCGTACCTGGCCCTGAAAAGCTTTGTCAATTCAGGTGGCTTTCACTCAGCAAAGGTCAAAAAGGATTTTAAGCAGACTGAGGCCTATACCAAACTCAAGACTTATGAGCAATTGAGTAAAGACCCCAACATTAAGTTTTATATTAAAACAGAAAAGAAAGCCAATTACAAAACCGTCACTAACCTTGAAAACAGTGAGCGGCTTAAGACCTTCTTTAAACTGGAAGCCATTGTACAATCACAGCAATTCCAGGAGCACAAATATATGATGGAGGACAAAAAGCGCTTTAAGAAATCGGAAGAAGCCAGTCTGATAGAAGAGTTTGAGAATCTCAAAAAAAATGAAGAAATCAAATGGTTTCTCGCTATAAAAAAGAAGAGTCCCTTTAAAGAATCTCGCAAATGGAGTTTGACTTTCGAGGATGATTTCGATGCCATGCATTTGGACACCTCAAAATGGATGACCGGCTACTACTGGGGAAAGGCCTTAATGAATGATGCCTATGCACTGGCAGGTGAAAAACAGTTTTTCAAGGACGACAATATTGAACTGCGCGACAGCGTTGCCAGAATTACTACCCGCCGTGAGGGCACCAAGGGAAAAGTATGGGATGCGGCACATGGCTTTACCACGCAACCTTTCGAGTATACTTCCGGACTGATATCTACGGGTCAAAGCTTCCGCCAGAAATACGGGAAATTTGAAGCTAAGGTCCGCTTCAGCCAAAGCTATCCCTTACTTAACGCTTTTTGGATGGTTGGAGAAAAAAGAATGCCTCAAATGGATGTGGTCAAATCAACCTTTAAAAAAGGTAAGGCAATTGAATGTGGCGTGCACGCTCAGGATACCGGTAACAAAGTGGTTCATCAAATGCGTAAAGTTTCAGGTGCCAAATTCAACAATAATTTCTACATCTACACCCTTGAATGGTCGCCCGAGGCCATCATATGGAAAGTAAACGGACAAGAAGTACACCGTGAAACCAAGCATATTCCCAACGAGGCCATGTATCTGGCTTTTTGTACCATATTGCCTGAAAATCCTGCGGACAGTGACTTACCGGGACTAATGGAGATTGATTGGATCAGATGTTATCAGAGAAAAACGGAATAACTTCTCTGGAGCTTCTGGCTCCGGCCAAAGATGCTGAGACTGGAATAGCAGCCATAGAACACGGCGCTGATGCTGTATACATTGGGGCTTCAAAATTTGGAGCCCGAAAACAAGCGGGCAATTCCCTGGCGGACATTGCCCGCCTTGTTTTGTATGCCAGGCAGTTTCGTGCCAGGGTTTATGTGACCCTCAACACTTTGCTTTTCGATGATGAACTAAAAGAGGCCGAAGCGCTGATTTGGGATATTTACCGGACAGGCGCTGACGCCTTGATCATTCAGGACATGGGCATTCTGCAGATGAATCTGCCGCCCATACCTTTACATGCCAGCACGCAAACCGACAACCGGACGCCTAAGAAGGTGCGCTTTTTGGAGGAGGCCGGTTTTCAACAGGTGGTTTTGGCCCGTGAGCTATCGCTGGAGCAAATCAAACAAATCAAAGCCCATACCACTGTACCCCTGGAGTATTTTGTCCATGGCGCCCTGTGCGTCTCCTACAGTGGACAGTGCTATATGAGTCACGCCCTTAACGGACGAAGTGCCAACCGTGGCGAATGCAGTCAGCCCTGCCGCCTGCCTTACGATTTGGAAACGGTGGACAAAAAATCCATCGCACATAATCAGCACTTTTTGTCGCTGAAAGATTTAAATCTGTCGCATCGCCTGCAAGACCTGGCTGATGCCGGTGTTACCAGTTTCAAAATCGAGGGGCGACTAAAGGATATTGGCTACGTCAAAAACGTTACTGCCCATTACCGCCAACAATTGGATGACCTCATTGATCAAAACCCCTCCTACCAACGCAGCTCATCCGGCAGAATAACCCCAACTTTTGCGCCATCACCCGAAAAATCTTTTTCCAGAGGTTTCTCCACTTATTTTCTGGACGGTCGACATAAAGGCATATGGTCGCTGCACACCCCAAAGGCCATGGGTGAGAAAATCGGTAAGGTCATTCAGGTGAATAAAGACCATTTTCTAATAGAAAATGCAGATTTACTGAGCAATGGCGACGGGCTCTGCTTTCTTAACCGACAGAAGCAACTGATGGGCCTAAGAGCCAATGTGGTCAAGAATCAAAAAGTGTATGTTGAAACAATCAGTGGCATTCATGCTGGAGCCACTATATTCAGAAATCAGAACCAGGTCTTTGACAAGGCCCTCAATCAGAGTCAGCATATCCGAAAAGTGGCCATTGAGCTCCGCTTAACGGAATCGCCAGAGGGTTTGCGCCTGAATGTGCGCGACGAAGATGGCTTGTCGTCCACGGTTGAAATGGCAATCGACAAGCAGCTGGCCAACAAGCCCGAACAGGCTCTGGCACAAATTAATCAACAACTTTCCAAATGGGGATCCTCCATATTCAGCGTCGAAACCATCAAAGTAGATTTGGAGAAGCCCTTATTTGTGGCTGTTTCAGTGCTTAATCAAATGCGGCGTGACCTCACCGAAAAGCACCTTCAATGGCGTTTGGACCAATTCCAGCGACACACGGCTAGCATTGTACCAACCACACATGCTTTTCCGGCAGAGGTGGCAGACTTCAGCTCAAACGTGACCAATCACCTGGCCGAGGCCTTTTACAGGCAACACGGCTGCACAGTTGTAGCATCAGGATTTGAAATAAAACAACCCGCCGGACCTGTCCGGGTAATGACTACCAAACACTGCATCCGCTATGCCATCGAGCAGTGCCCAAAAATTAATCCCGGAGCCTCAGGCGAAAAACTCATCCTGAAGTCCGGGAAAAATCAATACCAACTCGTCTTCGACTGCAAAAACTGCGAAATGCAGATTCTTACTTTGTAAAAATCTCTACTATTTTCCAGTAAAACCTTGAAACCTTCAAAATGTATATATAGATAATATTAAGTTCTAACTATAGATCCTTTCCTTCCCACCTCAAGAAATTTTCGTTAAAAAAATCAAATTGATTGTCGTAAAAAATCCGGGCTGTTTGAGCGAAGCGAGTTCCTGGATTTTAGACAATTAATGTGATTTTTAGAAAATTACTTGCAGTGGCGGCCCTTTTTGTTTCCTTTTTGGGGCTGTAGCCAAAAAGGAAAAGCCCGTGCGGCTATAGCACATTTAATAATCAAAAGTATAACTAAACCCTACCTTTACCCATCGCCCGGGCTGCGTCAACTCCCCCATATCCGCATACTGCTTATCCAGCAGGTTCGTAGCCTCGGCATACATGCGAAAATGGGATGCCTGATGCCATGTCACCCGCACATCCGTCAGCCAAAAGGGCTCATAATCAATTTGGGTATTGGTGGCCGATTGCGTATAATAGCCGGAGCGATCGCGGTACAGCAAATTCCATTGAGCCGACAGGCGATTAAGTCCCAGTCCGTGCGCCAGACTAATGTTCAACTTTTGTCGTAGATGGTCCAGCACATAATACGATTCATAACCCGCATCAGCGGATAAATCCTGCCAGGTATAGTTGTAATTCACACCAAGGGTTTGCAATAGACTTTGATTCGGAAGAATTTCCTGAAAATCCACCTGTCCCGAAAACTCCAGTCCCAAAGCCTCAACCTCATTGATGTTGGAAGTTGTATATTTTGCCTCCCCAGGAATTCTGCCCCAGTCAATCAGGTTCTCACCCTTGCGGTAAAAGCCGCCCAACTGAACATCGTGCCAGTACGAGCGCCATCGAAAAGCACTTTCAATGGTTTGTGCTTCCTCCGGTTTCAATTGTGCGTTGCCTTCATTGTTCGGACCCGAATAAAAAAGATCGGTAAAAGTGGGCATGCGCAGGGATTTATTATAGGCTGCCATCCATTTTAGGCCGGGTAAAATCCAATAACTCAAGTCAATACCCGGATACCAGTCTACCCCGTAGCCCGTTTGTGAATGCCGGTTCATCAACAATCCACCCGATACATTCATTTGACCAATCATAAAATTATGTTCGGCAAACAAAGAAACATTACCGCGGTGAAAGTGCCGGGTAAACTGTCCCTCCGACTCACCCGGCACATCCATGGGCTCATTCATAAGCAGCCCAAGCACGTTGCTCCAGACGGCCTCTCCCCTCACCTCTCCGCCAATAGAAGTAGTTCCCAATGCCCAATCGGTTGAGGCATTCACATTGGCCCCAGCCACATCTGTCAGGTGGTAATTATGTCCGGCATACCAGGCGGCTGCATCTTTGTTGCCACGAAAAAGCTCAAAGCGGTCGTGGTGGCGACGCCAGTATACATTCGGTTTTAGCTTGATACGTCCGCCGGTTTCCATCGAAAGAGAACCAAACAGAGTGCGCGTAGCTTCAAATTGATTGGGATAGGTGGCCGAGTAGAAAGAATTGGCGCCAAAGGCTTTTTCATTATAGCCCAGTTGAAAAGAGAGCTTTTCTTCGCCCAGGCTCAGACGGCCATTGTAAAATAAGTTGAGTAACTCAAAGTCGGCATTGTCCCGGTAGCCGTCACTTACCCCTTTTTGGGCGGAGAAATGGTGGTGCCAATTGCCGGTGCGTTGTCGCAAGCCTATTTGTCCGTTATACAAACCGTGACTACCACCCAATCCCGATACGGTAACACCATTCTGATCGCTGGTAGTGGTAATAAAATTGATGGCCCCGTTAAAGGCATTGGGACCGTAAACTCTGGCGGCGGGTCCCTGAAGAATTTCAACCCGCTCGATGCTTTCAAGGCTTACCGGTAGGTTGAGGGCATGGTGACCAGTCTGTGGATCGGTGACATTGACCCCATTCAGCAAAATCATCACCTGGTCAAAAGAGCCGCCACGCATGCTAATGTCTGCCTGCATGCCCAACGGACCACGTTCCCGAATGTCAACGCTCAAAGCCATGCGCAACAATTCCGGAACGCTTTGTACCGGCATCTTTTCGATTTGAGCCCTCGAGAGCACCGTCACTATTCGCCCGGCCTCAGAGTAGAGCGTGGGACCACGACGAGCGGCAACCTGCACTTCTTCTAGGTTAATTTTAGTATTGATCGAATCGGTTTCGGTTTTAGCGAAAGTGGACTGGTAGCCCAAACAG
>DHVH01000199.1 GCA_002412555.1 Marinilabiliaceae bacterium UBA5213
ATGGTAACCGCAACCAAGGCAATTAATAAAAGTACAGAGAGTAAGGACCACTTTAAAGCCCGTCTTTCAGCAGGCGCCACCTCGTTGCTTTGCGCTTCCAGCTGCAATCCTTCCTCTGGTCGATAAAGACCAAGGCGGGGAACGATGATCTTCTCCGTCACCCAGGTTCCGGCAATACCCACAAAGGGCACCGAAGCGGCCATCAGGTAATAGTTGGATAAGGGGTTAACCGTATAACTGGGATCAATCAAATTGGCAGCCGGTTCGGTGAAGGCGGCGATCATGGGGTCCAGACCAGTGGGTAAAAAGTTGGCCCCAAAACCTCCTGATACACCCGCAAAGGCAGCAGCAATACCCGCCAGCGGGTGTCGCCCCATACCCATAAATATGGCAGCTCCCATAGGAATCAGTACCACATACCCGGCATCGGCAGCCACAGAGCTAATCATACCAGCCACTACAATGGAGAAGGTAATCAAATACTTGGGCACTTTGGAGACAAAGACCTTAAGCGCTACAGCAATCATGCCGGTATGCTCGGCCACACCTATACCCAACATCACCACCAGTACCAGTCCCAAAGGCGGGAAAGTGGCAAAAACATTGACCATGTTGGTCATAATGCGTTGAAAGCCCGCCTTGGTCAACAGGTTTTCCACCACAATGAATTGTTCGGCCACCCCTGTCTCACCTCCTGTACCGGGCTTTATGACGGTTACACCGCCAAATATCCATGATAGAAGGAGAACAATCCCCATCAACATAGCAAATAAAGTTACCGGTTGCGGTAACTTATTACCCACCACTTCCACCTTGTCAAGCATCCGCTTGAAAAACCCTTCTTTTTTCTTTGTTTGATCTGTCATATTACTAACTTTTTAGATTAGTTCACCCGGCACTCAAAGTCAAGTCGGGCCATATTATTTAATTCCGTGCATCATCTTGCTTAACCATGGACCCAAAATAAACAACAACACTGTGGCTGCACCGGTTATTGCGGCTACAAACCAAAATACATTTACGGGCTGTCCCATAGTCACTTCCATTGATTTGGCCAAAGTTTCCATTTGCGAGGCACCATAGTTACCGGCCGCAAAAGAGAACATCCACACACCCATAAGCGTTGATACCAACTTTGGTGGGGCCAATTTGGTGACCATCGACAAGCCAATGGGTGAAATACATAACTCACCCATGGTAAAAATCAGGTAAACCAAAGTTAACCATAACGGCGAAACCAACAGGATGGTGCTACCGCTATTGCTAATGGCGTCGGCAACAGCCATAACAGCGGCTCCAACGGCAAGCAACATCATACCCCAGGCAAATTTAAAGGGTGTTTTAGGATTCATTTTATACTTATCCAATTTTAGCCAAAGCATAGAGAATAAGGGAGCCAACAGAACGATAAATATCGCATTGATGGCTTGAAACCAGGAAGCAGGAATCTCAAAACCAAACATCATCCGGTCGGTATTATCGACGGCAAAAAGGTTAAAGGTAGTACCGGCCTGTTCAAAGCCCACCCAAAAAAAGATATTAAAGAAAGCCAATATCATTATAACGCCAACACGAGCCCATTGGTCGCGCCCGTCGGTTCCACGGAAGATGGATATCACCAGATAAAGTCCACCCACAATGCCTACTACTTTAGGAATGGTACTTTGAGCGCCTTCAGACAAAGAAGCCCATCCTTGTAAGAAGCCAATCACGCCAAATATTAAAACAGCAGTTATGGCAGCTATCTTTCCCCACTCCATTCCCGTGAGACGTGTTCGGCTAATATGACTATTAGGAGGCAACCCAATATGTCCCAATGTTTTTTCGGAACGCAATATAAGCCATAGGACACCAATTAGCATTCCTACACCCGAAGCCAGGTAACCATATTCCCAACTGACTTTTTCGCCCAGGTAGCCAGCCACAAAGGGCGCAATAAAGGCCCCAAGGTTAATACCCATATAAAAAATAGTAAAACCTCCATCTTTACGCGGATCATTATTATCGTACAAATCGCCCACCATGGTGGAGATATTTGGCTTAAAGAACCCATTACCCAAGATGAGCACGCCCAAGCCTGCATAAAACCAAAACTGGCGCGCTTCCATATTATCGCCGCCAATAGCTGCTGCCGATAACATAAACTGGCCAACCGCCATAGTCAATCCACCAATATAAATGGTCATCCGTTGTCCCAAAAACTTATCGGCCAATACTCCACCCAACATTGGGGTGACGTATACCAACCCGGTAAATATGCCGTAAATGGTAAAAGCGGTCTCCCTATCCAGTCCAAACCCACCATTGGCAAATGAGGCGGTTAAAAAAAGCACCAATAAGGCGCGCATTCCATAATAACTGAATCGCTCCCACATTTCCGTGGCAAAAAGAGTGGACAACCCTATGGGGTGACCAAAAAATCCTTTGTCTTGGTTACTCATCTTTGTTAGTTCTAATTTTTATAATAACACACACTATATCAGGCTGGTAAATCAGAAAAATGAATTGATTATTATTGAAGTCTCAAAAATAAAACAATTTATATCGGATACGTCTAATAATTGTCATAAAAATATTGACCTCCG
Source organism: Marinilabiliaceae bacterium UBA5213 (assembly GCA_002412555.1). Lineage (GTDB taxonomy): Bacteria > Bacteroidota > Bacteroidia > Bacteroidales > Marinilabiliaceae > Geofilum. The sequence goes on from DHVH01000199.1 coordinate 2,586, forward strand.
GGTATTTTAGGGGGAAGATAAGTGCTTACCACCGGAAATTCAATTGAACGGCAACATCGACAAGGAAAGTCGATGGCGTTAAAAAAGCAATAGAGGTTTTTTTGAAACCTCTATTGCTTAAAAATAAAAATTACCCATTATTCAAACAATCGCACTTAGGGCAAAAAAAAGCTGGCACTATCCCAAACTTTGGTAAGAAGCCGTCAAAGATTAACGGGCATGAAGGACAAACATAGGAAACTGCGGATGCAGCACCATTTTTTTGGTAATACTGGGGTGAAAAACCCGCTCAAAGAAACTGTAGTTGTGCCGCACCAGAACTACCATATCCCCATCCTGTTCTTCGGTAAAGGAGCAAACGCTGTTACAAACATCTGAATCCTCGAGGAAAAAGAAACTCAGTCTGACACCTGGGAAAAAATCAGCGATTTTTTCTTCCGCCTCCAGCCGATTGATGTAATCATCAACCATCACATTAACAAACAACAGCTCACTGTCAAATGAAGATACCAGATCGAACAGCGGACGTGCCAAATCCTGATCAATGGTCTTTAAGTCAGTGGCAAAGATCATTTTTTGAGGTATTTTAATGACAGCATTGCGTGGGATAGCCAAAATGGGAAGTTGTACATGTTTAATAACATCAAAAGCATTGCTACCCAATAGAAAATTCTCCAAAGCACTTTCACCACGACAGCCCATCACCAGTAAATCAGGATCTATTTCATTGCCGTCCAACTCTTTAATCAGCACATCTACCAGGGGACCAAAACGAGAAGCCGCTTCAATGCGGCTATTGGGGAAATCGCTGTGAAGAACTGCCAGCTCACGCTTTAAGCCCTTGCGACTTTCTTCAGCCATCTCTTCTTTAACCCGCATGACATAGGGACTACCGCTAAACTCCACATCATAAGCATTGAACAAATAAAAACGAACATCCCTGCCCTCAAACATGTTCAGCGCATATGCGGCCGCATGTCTAGCTGTTTCAGAAAAATCGGTTAACAGGATTATGTGTCTCATAGCTTGCAGTTTTTCCAGCCTGATCAAAAGATGCGTTGTCGTTGCAGGCTGATTGATTAAGGTTTAATAAATGAGAAGACAGCATTGTTGACGATTCTCAGTTTGATAAGTAAGTTATAAACAATAGAACGTAAATGCAAACCTCTGCAAGCAAAATTTTTGTCTATCCTCTTTTTACAAAAAACTGTATTATTTGCCGAATACTATCACTGCATATTTCATGGTAATTTAAAGTCTCAGGTTTTACAAAGATATAGCCTGAAATATCGTCCTGCCAGGTGATATCAGAAAAATCTTTGACATGGCAGACAAAAGCAAGATCAACTGTATAGACGGTAAATCTGGAAAAAACATATTCGTTAGGATAAGAGATCAGGAATTGATAATCGGCCACCTCGAGGTTAAGTTCTTCAAGGACTTCACGCACCAGTGCATCTTCAGCTCGCTCGCCGGGATCGACAAAGCCGCCGGGCAAATCCAACATTCCCTTGTTGGGTTCTATGGCACGACGGGTGAGTAACAGTTCTCCCTTTTCATTAACAATTAGGGCCGCTACGGCAGCCGCTGCATTAATAAAAAAATGAAATCCGCAGTCGCCACACTTAAACGAGCGGTCAGAATGCGCCGGAAAATCAGACGATCCACACTTGGGACAAAATTTCACTACCCTCTCAGGTGCTGTTGTATCCATATCACTGTAATTTTATGAAATTTCGAAAACAATAAAACAGATAATTAGCTGTGACCTCGCTGAACCGAGGTTTCTATCCACCTCAAGAAATTTTCGTTAAAAAAATTAATTTGACTGTCGTAAAAAATCCGGGCTGTTTGAGCGAAGCGAGTTCCCGGATTTTAGACATTCGAATTAATTTTTAGAAAATTTCTTGCAGTGGCGGCCTTTTTTGATTCCTTTTTGGGGCTGCAGCTCAATTGAGCGAAGCGAAATCATGAGGGTAAATATAATAAAGCCTTCCCGAATAAAAAGGAATAAATCACTTAAAACCCATTCAAATCCATAGTAACCGTAGGTATCAGTAACAAGAAACCAAGAATAATCATGGTAATAATAAGCGGCGCAATCCATTTGGCCCATTTGACGTATGGAATTTTTGCCACGCCTAACACCCCAATTAAAACGCCGGAAGTTGGCGTTATCAGGTTGGTAAACCCATCCCCAAATTGAAAGGCCATAACGGTGGCTTGTCGCGATAAACCAATCAAATCACTAAAAGGGGCCATGATGGGCATGGTGAGCGCTGCCTTTGCAGAACCACTGGGAATCACCACATTAATAACAGTTTGTATCACATACATGATGCCTACCGAAGCAATATCACCCATATCGCTCATGCCGCCAGCCATAGCGTGTAAAATGGTATGGATAATTTGACCCTCTTCCAAAATGACTATGATTCCACCGGCCAATCCCACAATGAGGGCGGCCGACATGATATCTGCCGACCCGGCCAAAAATAGTTTGGTAATGCTGTCGGGACTTTTATCCATAGCCGCACCGGTAACCTG
>DHVH01000252.1 GCA_002412555.1 Marinilabiliaceae bacterium UBA5213
AATGATCTTTTGGCCATTGCCCTGCAAAAGCACCATCTGTCACTTGGAAAAATCATTCAAGACCCCATGAGTGGATTAATCGAATTTCACGTCAAATAATCCACTCGCTCCAGTCACAAACCCCTTATAAAAGAAAAAAATGTCAGCCAATAAATTTACACTAAATATTACCGAATCACCTTCACAATTTCAGAACCTGGAAAACATGGAGGTCTCCGAGTTGATTTACAGCATGAATCAGGAGGACGCAAAAGTTCACGAAGCGATAAAAAAAGCCTTACCTCAGATTGAGCAGCTTATCGTGCGAATTGTCGACCGAATGAAAAAAGGAGGGCGGGTGTTTTATTTGGGTGCCGGCACTAGCGGTCGCCTGGGTGTTTTAGATGCCTCAGAGCTTCCTCCAACCTTTGGAATTCCAGACACGCTCGTCATTGGGTTAATTGCCGGGGGAGATGTAGCCTTACGAAAAGCTGTGGAAAATGCTGAAGACGATTTACATATGGCTTGGAACGAATTAAAGGCGCACAAGATAAATAAACTGGATACGGTCATTGGCATTGCGGCATCAGGTTCAACCCCTTATGTTGTTGGAGGTCTTCAGCAAGCCAGACAATGTGATATCCTGACAGGCTGCATTACCTGCAATCCAGGCTCGGAAGTAGCCAAGGCGGCAGAATTTCCCATCGAAGCCATTGTAGGACCAGAATTTATTACTGGCAGCACCCGTTTAAAAGCCGGAACTGCTCAAAAAATGATTCTCAATATGATTACGTCCACTTTGATGATCAAGTTGGGAAAAATCAAAGGCAATAAAATGGTGAACATGCAATTGACCAACAAAAAATTAATTCAGAGAGGAACCAATATGCTCATGGAGGAACTCGGTCTGAAAAAAGAAAACGCTCAGGAACTGCTCATTCAATATGGCTCCGTAAAAAAAGCCATCGACAGCTTCAAAAGAGTCGAAAAATAAGCTGCAATTCTTCTCAATTATGCTGACCAAAGCTCTGACTAGTGCCCAATATGAAGTTGTCAGAGGCATAAAATCCGTGGTACCATGTCCACTTCTTTACAAGGTTGAAGGATTGAAATTTTCCCTTCCTTTTTTATATTGAATAATTTGAGGTTATCTTTGTCTCCGTTTTAATTATTTGATATTATATATACCAACCACATGGATCATCTTGAATTGAGCGAGCAAGAGCAAATACGTCGCGACAGTCTGAACGAACTCAACAAACTGGGAATAAACGCCTTTCCGGCAGATGAATACCCTGTAAGTCATTATTCTACTGATATACTAGACAACTTCGACGGTCACGAAGACCAATATACCGAAGTCTGTCTGGCCGGCCGCATCATGGGCCGCCGCATCATGGGCAGTGCCTCCTTTGCGCAAATAAAAGACGCCAAAGGCCGCATTCAGATTTACATCCGTCGGAATGACATTTGTGAGGGCGAGGATAAAACCATGTACAACGCGGTATTTAAACGCTTGCTCGATATTGGCGATATCATTGGTGTAAAAGGTCATGTATTTAAAACACAGACAGGCGAAATATCGGTGCATGTCAGTGAACTGACCGTTCTGGCTAAATCACTCAAGCCCCTGCCGGTTGTCAAAGAAAAAGATGGTCATATATTTGATGCTTTCACCGATCCCGAGCAAAGGTACCGTCAGCGTTATGTTGATTTAATTGTAAACGATCAGGTGAAGGACACCTTTTTAAAGCGCAGCAAAATCATCAACACCATGCGCAATTTCTTCAACGAAAAGGGCTACCTTGAGGTTGAAACCCCCATCTTGCAAGCCATTCCCGGTGGTGCAGCGGCACGCCCCTTTGCCACCCACCACAAAGCGCTCAACATCCCCCTATACTTGCGCATTGCCAATGAATTGTATTTGAAACGCCTCATAGTTGGGGGATTTGAAGGGGTTTACGAATTTGCCAAGGACTTTCGCAACGAGGGTATGGACCGCACGCACAATCCTGAGTTTACGGTCATGGAAATCTACGTAGCCTATAAAGACTATATGTGGATGATGGACTTTACCGAGGAGATGATTGAACGCGTAGCTTTGGCCTTGCATGGCACCACCAAAGTAAAACTGGGCGATAAGGAAATTGACTTCAAGCGTCCGTTCAAGCGCATCACCATGCTTGATTCCATTAAAGAACATACCGGCATCGACATCTCAGGCATGAATGAAGCACAGCTGCATCAGGTGTGCAAGCAAATTGGCATTGAAACAGATGCCTCAATGGGCAAGGGCAAGCTAATCGACGAGATTTTTGGTGAAAAATGTGAGGGGCATTACATTCAGCCTACTTTTATCATCGACTACCCGGTTGAAATGTCGCCCCTGTGTAAGAAGCACCGCCAAAACCCGGAACTAACCGAACGCTTTGAACTCATGGTAAATGGCAAGGAACTGGCCAATGCCTACAGCGAATTGAATGACCCGATTGACCAGCTTGGCCGTTTTCAGGACCAGCTCAAGCTATCTGAAAAAGGAGACGACGAAGCGATGTTTATCGATCATGACTTTGTGCGTGCCCTGGAATATGGAATGCCGCCAACATCGGGTATGGGTATTGGCATTGACCGCTTAACCATGTTCATGACCAATCAGTCGTCCATTCAGGAAGTCCTCTTTTTCCCGCAGATGCGCCCTGAAAAAAAGGCCGAGAAAGATGCGGATGAAAAATTCATTGATTTGGGCATCCCTACTGAATGGATAGCTGCCATTCGTAAAGCAGGCTTTCACAGAACTAAAGATTTATTGGAAGTAGAGAATCCCAATAAATTGCATCAGGATTTATGTGGGGTTAACAAGAAGCACAAGTTAGGCCTTACCAACCCGACAAAAGAAGAGGTGGCCGGTTGGTTGGGCCAATAACTCCAAACTGCAAATGGAAAAACTTATAACCATGGACGTAACAACGTCAAAAATAGGAGTCGTAGGCAGTGGAAGCTGGGCAACAGCCATTGCCAAAATGGTATTAATTAATTCTGAACGCATCAATTGGTATTTCCGCAATCCGGATCAAATTGAAAAGTTCAAAAGAACCAAACACAACCCCAATTACCTGACTTCTGTGGCTTTCAACACCGATCAAATTGATTTCTCCTGGGACATCAATGAAATGGTGGAGCAATCAGACATTCTTATATTTGCTAACCCGTCGGCTTTTCTCAAAGACACCTTAGCCAGTCTAACCATTTCTTTAAAAGACAAATTTATTGTGTCGGCCATTAAGGGACTGGTGCCAGACGATAATCTGGTTATTGGTAGTTATTTTCACAAAATGCATCAGGTGCCTTTGCAGCAGATTGCAGTCATTTCAGGCCCCTGCCACGCAGAAGAAGTCGCTCTGGAACGCCTTTCCTACCTCACCATTGCCTGCCAGGACATCAAAAAAGGCCGGGATTTTGCCAGTCGCCTGCAATGCAGCTTCATCAAAACGGTAGTCACGGACGATATCTATGGTACTGAATTCTCGGCCGTATTGAAAAACATCATGGCCATTGCCTCCGGTATTTGCCACGGCTTAGGCTATGGCGACAACTTTCAGGCGGTGCTCATTTCAAATGCCATACAGGAAATCAAGCGCTTTGTAGATACGGTGCATCCGATTTCGCGCGACATCAAAAGTTCGGCCTATCTGGGCGACTTGCTGGTAACTTGCTATTCGCAATTCAGCCGAAACAGAACCTTCGGAACCATGATTGGAAAAGGCTATTCGGTGAAAAGTGCCCAACTGGAAATGCTGATGATTGCCGAAGGCTACTATGCCACCAAAAGCATTAAAGAAATCAATGATCAGTACAAAGTAAATATGCCCATCACCGATGCTGTTTATAACATTATCTATGAGCGCATTTCTCCGGCCATTGAAATAAAACTACTGACAGAGTATTTAAGATAGTCCCAAACCTAAGTTTAAATTGAACTAATCAACTAAAAATCTAACAATAAAACAACACCAGAAGATGCAAAAGATATCAATTGACATCAAAAAAACTGCCGGCTTTATAGCTGAAGGGGCCGTTCAAAAACTGGAAAACAAAGTATTGTCCAGTCAACAACAGTTGCACGACAAATCAGGCGCCGGCAACGACTTTTTGGGATGGCTTAATCTGCCCTCGTCCATCTCAGCCGAAGAGTTAGCAACCATTAAAGAAACAGCCCGTAGATTGAGCGAAAAATCCGAAATAGTTGTGGTCGTAGGCATAGGCGGCAGCTACCTGGGAGCCAGAGCTGTCATCGATGCTTTGTCTAACTCTTTCGATTTTTTACAAAGTAAGCGCCAGGCACCTGTGGTGCTTTACGCAGGCCAAAACATTGGCGAAGATTACACCTACGAGCTTTTGGATCTTTTGAAGCACAAGGACTTTTCGGTAGTGGTCATTTCCAAGTCAGGCACTNNCCGAGCCCGCCATAGCTTTTAGACTGTTAAAAGAATTGCTGGAGAAAAAATACGGAACAGCCGATGTGAAAGAGCGCATTGTGGCCATTACCGATGAAAGCAAAGGTGCTTTACGCACTTTGGCCGACCGTGAAGGCTACCAGACTTATGTAATTCCTGACGATGTGGGCGGTCGCTATTCTGTACTGACCCCAGTTGGTCTGCTTCCCATTGCCATTGCCGGGCTCGACGTTGATCAGCTGGTTCAGGGAGCTATAGACATGGAAAACGCAACAGCACCAGGTGTGGCTTTTAATGATAACCCGGCAGCCATCTATGCGACTGTTCGCAATTTATTGTATCAGCAGGGAAAAACAACGGAAATTCTGGTTAATTACAACCCCAAACTCCACTTCCTGGCTGAATGGTGGAAGCAATTGTATGGCGAAAGCGAGGGCAAGGAAAACAAAGGGATTTTCCCGGCTGCGGTGGACTTTACCACCGATTTGCACTCTATGGGCCAATGGATCCAGGAAGGTGAACGCAACATTTTTGAAACCGTTATTTCCATCGAAACGGCCAACCACAAACTGGAAGTGCCCAGCGACAAGGACGACTTGGACACACTCAATTACATTGCCGGTAAACGCATCGACGAGGTGAACAAAATGGCAGAACTGGGAACACTTGTTGCGCATGTAGATGGAGGTGTACCCAATGTCCGGATCTCGGTGCCCAAACTGAATGAATACTATATTGGCCAACTGATCTATTTCTTCGAAAAAGCTTGTGGCATCAGTGGTTACGTATTGGGTGTGAACCCATTTGACCAACCTGGAGTAGAGGCCTATAAAAAAAATATGTTTGCCCTTTTAGGCAAACCCGGCTTTGAAAAGGAGACACAAGAAATCCGAAAAAAAATATAATCCATTTTCCAGATGAGGCCGTCTAGTAAGTCCCTCTGTGGTTTTCTCCCTAAGGAGACGAAACATGAATTTTTTCGTTAAACCCAGATGAATTTTTTAGACAGCCTCATCTGGTTTTTATCACGCTTCCGTCAGATTCAACACAAAATGCCTTTGGATCATGCGAGGCTACCTGCCACTAATCCCTAAAGATAAGTGGCTGATTTGTACTATATATTCACATAAAAATTGTAAATTTACGCCTTTTAGATTTGAGAACGATGGATGATCTTTTTAGTAAAATTGGGGCTACTCAAACATTAAGCCAAAAAATAGAGCGGAAAATTGAAGAAGCAATCCGGCAAAAAAAATTAGTTAATGGTGTACGATTGCCTTCAGAGAAAGAACTTTGTGAAAGTTTTGCGGTAAGCAGAACTGCACTTAGAGAAGCATTAAGAAGACTTAGTGCCCGTGGGCTTATTCAGATTAGGAAGGGCAGTGGCATGTACGTATCTGAAATTAAAATTGAAGATGCCATCAGCTCACTCAATTTATATTACGACTTAAAGTTCGATTCTAATTTAATTTCTCAGATAATAGAAGTCCGCAGACTTTTTGAACCTCAAATTGCGCGTTTAGCAGCCCGCAACAGAAGCAAGGATGACCTCTCAAAATTAAAGGAAAACCTGAAAGCGCTCGAAAATTGCAATTCAGATAATACCCAGATGGAAGTTGACACCATCAACAAATTCCATATGAACATGGCTAAAGCAAGTGGAAATCCCATTGTAATAGTTACGATGGAACCTATTTATTCACTGCTTCCCCGCATGCGCAACTTTATTTATGCCAACATTGAAGGGGAAAAAGAGTATACGCTGGTGGCTCAAAAGAAAATTCTCGAAGCGGTTGAAAGTCAAAATGAACAAGCAGCTTATGATGAATCCGTAAAACTCCTCATTCGCAACCACGAAACTTATGAGAAGTATTTCAAAGGCACATTAAAATAAGGCATACTAACCATTCATGCCAACCTCAAAAAAGCTGATATAATATCAGCTTTTTTTGTCTCATAATGTGACCCAAAGCAGTGCCCAGCTTAAAACATCCTCCTTTCAGGCACAAAATACTGAATGCTTCCAGGTAACACATTTCTTTTATTGCAACCGGCAAAAACTCCAGTCGGTAAAACAATCTTCAAAACGTCATACTGCCCGCTTGTCAGCTATTGCCCTACCAATAGAAAAGAAGGTCAAAACACTTGAAATAATTCTCAATTAATCCACAATCTCTTCCAAAAAAAATTATTACATTTGATTTGTATTACAACAATACAGCATCCTGGCCGAAGCAACTTCCAGCCTTAATAGTTCGTTGTAACCGAAGTAAAACGCCATTTCAATGAAAAGAATTCAACACCCAAAGACAAGCATCCTAATTATTCTGCTCATCATGCATACTTTTATTCTTCATGCACAGCACAACCTTATACCACAGCCTGTTCACTACGTACAGCTGCAGGGTCATTTTAGTTTAAACCAGAAAACCACCATCAAATGGGACCAGAATGGTGAAACCGGGATGGAATTTTACCATGACTATCTCAAACGGGCCACTGGATTAACACTGCCCCAATCCCAAAAAACCAACAACAACTGCATTGTTCTTACCCATAAAACCAATCGTACAGATTTAGGTGAGGAAGGCTATGAGTTAGAAATCAGCAAGCAAAAAATCACGATTGCAGCTACAACAGGAAAAGGTTTTTTTTATGGGATTCAGACTTTATTACAATTCCTTCCTGCGGAAGTGTATGCCTCATTATCGGACCGCAAACAGGAATCCTATCGGATTCCTGCCGCCTATATATATGATTACCCCAGATTTGCCTGGAGAGGAATGATGCTGGATGTGTCCAGACAATTTTTTGATGTCGCCTTCATCAAAGATTACATTGATCATTTGGCGGCCCACAAAATCAACCTCTTTCATTGGCATCTGACGGATGATGATGGCTGGCGGATAGAAATAAAAAAACACCCCTTGCTGACGCAAATTGGTGCCTGGAGAGGCCCCAATGAAGCATTACCGCCAGCATACGGTTCAGGGAATGCGCGCTATGGCGGCTACTACACCCAGGAAGAGATCCGTGAAGTGGTGGCCTATGCACAAGCCCGCCATGTGGACATATTACCTGAAATCGACATGCCCGGACACAGCCGTGCCGTGACAGCGTCCTACCCCGATGTTTTGTGTCTTTCAAATGACACAACCACAAGTGTACAGGGCGTTCGAAATAACGTTTGGTGCGCCGGACGCAACGAAAACTTCACGATGATTGAGGAAATCCTAAGCGAAGTGGCAGACTTATTCCCCTTTGGATACATTCACATTGGAGGGGATGAAGTCAATAAACAAGCCTGGAAGGATTGCCAAAGATGCAACACGCTGAGAGAGGAACAGAAAATAAATACCACAGATGACCTTCAGGACTATTTTGTGAGTCGCGTGGAGACAATTATCCGTGGTCTGGGCAAGAAAATGGTCGGCTGGAACGAGATCATGGAAAGCCCACATCTGGACCAAAGCACCGCAATTATGGCCTGGATAAGTGCACAACATGGCTACCAGGCGGTGCGCACAGGCCACCAAGTGATAATGGTGCCTGGCCCTAGTCTGTACTTCGACATGGCGCAATCAGGCGATGAACAGGGCCATTCCTGGGCAGGCATAGTCTCTCTAAAAAAAGTCTACGACTTTGATCCGGCTCCCGATGATTCACTGTCCATAGGCGAAAAGAAATTGGTTAAGGGCGTGCAGGCAGCCTTGTGGAGTGAGTTTCTGGATAAACCCGCAGGCATCGCCGAATATCAAACGTTTCCGCGTCTTTCTGCCCTGGCAGAAGTAGCCTGGAGTCCACAAGAAAACCGCGTGTGGCTCGATTTTATGCGACGTTTGCAGGAAGCCCATTACAGCCGCTTGTACCAAATGGGCATCTCATTCAGGCTCCCACCCCCTGAGGCAATTTATGAAAATGGCCGGATTTCAGTTTCTAATCCAGGCCCTAAACTGGTAACCAGATATACGGATGACGCCTCTCAACCCGAGGCCAATTCCACACTTTATGAACATCCCATACCAACTGATGCATTCACCAACTATAGATTCCGAACCTTTTACCAACATCATGGAAGCATATCCATGCCGGCCAACCCGGTGCCAGCAGGCAAATGGACCCCGGAAAATACACCTGTCGTTTATGACAGTCTAAAAATCGACATTTCTGACTTTGTCCATTCAAGCGGACCACTTAACGTAAAGTTTCGTCTGCTCTCTGGTAAGCATGGATTATTAGTAAGAAAGGTAATACTATTGCAAGACGGTACACCCATTGCGGTTGATGAACACGAGGGGACCATTGCAGCTGGACGGATGATGGGTAACTTATATCAGTTCAACCTGACGGACTATAACAAAGATGCCTCCTACCACATCCTTGTAGAGGCGCAGGGACGATGGGGAACCGACTCCTATGGAGACATTCTCGTATATTAACAGGCCTAATAAAGAGTTATGAAAGGTAGCTATAAAATAGTCATTGAAGCATTAATAGACCTATTGGGTCCATCCAAAGTATATACAGACCCCCTCTATACCTTAGCGAAAGGAACGGATGCAGGTTTCTACCGACTGATTCCAAAAGTAGTCGCCGTAGTTGACAATGAAACGCAGGCTTTAGGAGTCATTCAAATAGGTCAAAAGCATCAGACACCGCTTACTTTCAAAGCTGGCGGCACCAGTCTGAGCGGCCAAACCATCACCGATTCTGTGTTAATGGAAATCAGTGACAGCTACTCGGGATATAACATTAAGGATGAGGGCCGTACAGCCACCTTTGATTGTGGCCTCCGAGGGGGACTCGCCAACCAGCGATTAGCCAAATACAAACGAAAGTTAGGCCCGAGTCCCGCCTCCATTAACTCCGCCAGAATTTCCGGCATTGTTTGCAACAATGCCAGTGGTGCCGGCTATGGCATTGTTTACAACAGCTATAACACCGTAAAGGCCATGCGGCTTATTATGCATGACGGATGCATTCTGGACACGGGTAGTGAAAGCTCCAAACAAGCATTCATCCAAACGCATCCTCAAATCATTTCCGCTTTAATGGCGCTCTCTTCAAAGCTGAAGAGTACACCCGAACTGGTTCAAAAAATACGGCACAAATATGAATTGAAAAACACTACCGGATACGGAATCAACTCACTCATCGATACAGATGACCCCATCCGGATGATCCAAAATCTCATGATAGGCTCTGAAGGCACTTTAGGGTTTATTTCCAATGTCACCTTTGAGACGGTGCCAGACCCTTCCCTTAAGGCTACCGCCCTCATTTTCTTTAAAGACATCCGTGAGGCCTGCAGGGCCATTTTACCCCTGCGCCAATGCGAGGTAAGCGCGGCAGAACTGATGGATCGAAACGCTTTGCGCTCAGTGCAGTCCCAGTCGGGCATGGAAGAACTTTTAGGCAGTCTGGATGAAGAAACCGTGGCCCTGCTGATAGAAACCTCAGCTGATTCTAGTACTGTTTTGCAAGAACAGATGACCGAGATAGAGCAAAAACTGGCTGGTTTTGAGACAACCCAGTCCATCGTCTTCACCACCGACCCAAAAGCGTACAACAAACTCTGGAAAATCCGGAAAGGACTCTTTACCTCAGCGGCAGCTCCCCGACCAACCGGAACAGCCTGTATTATTGAAGATGTGGCTTTCAGAGCCGACGTGCTGGGAGATGCTTTGGTTGACCTGAAACAACTCATTGAACAATACGATTACAAAGGCTATGTTATTTGGGGACACCTACTCGATGGCAATATCCATTTTGTACTCATGCCGGATTTTAACTCGGAGCAAGGCATACAGACCTATGCCGCCTTTATGGATGACTTGGTTGCACTGGTGGTACATAAGTATGATGGCAGTCTGAAAGCCGAGCATGGTACCGGACGCAACATGGCCCCGTATGTGAAGGAAGAGTGGGGTCATGACCTCTATGAGGTCATGAAGCAGATCAAAGCCATTTTAGATCCGGAAAACATCTTCAATCCAGGCGTGCTACTGAATGAGGACCCTGAAATTCATGTAAAAAACCTGAAGCCCATTCCTCCCGCCCATGAAATAATAGACAAATGCATCGAGTGCGGCTTTTGTGAAGCCGCCTGTCCCTCACGTAACCTGACGCTTACACCACGGCAGCGAATTGTAGTATTCCGCGAAATGACCTACTTACAACAAAACAACCTTTCGCCGGGCATATTGAAGGAACTAAAAAAAGGCTTTGATTACAATGCAGAAGCGACCTGTGCCACTGACGGACTGTGTGCACTCAACTGTCCGGTAGAAATCAATACCGGCGTTTTAATCAAAGACTTGCGATTCAACCATGTTTCAGGATTTTCTTTAAGACTGGCTGAATGGATGGCCAACAATATGCGTCAAGTGACCGCCATTATTAGAGGAATGCTGTCATTTATCGCATTCATCCATAACCTGATCGGAACGAAGACCCTTCTGGCCATTTCAACCTTTATACGAAAAGTTTCTTTGAACAGAATTCCTCAATGGCATCCACAGATACCCCTGGCAGCACCAGCAGTGAAAACCTTATATGACAACGCATTTAAGGCAAGCAACAAGGTGGTATACTTTCCAACGTGCATCAATCGCACCATGGGTAATACCATTCACAACAAAAAGCAACCGGCACTCATCGTCAAAACACAAGCATTACTGCAAAAAGCAGGCTACGAGGTTATTTTCCCCAACCACCTCAACGACCTTTGCTGCGGAATGGCTTTTGACAGTAAGGGCTTTAAAAAACAAGGCACCCAAAAGGCCAAAGAACTGGAAGCGGAACTGCTATTGGCCTCTGAAAACGGAAAATACCCAATCTATTGCGACATGAGCCCTTGTCTTTTAAGAATGAAAAATACCCTGTCCAAACAGCTGGAGCTACACGATCCGGTCTCATTCATTCTCAACAAAATGCAGGATAAGCTGACTTTCGAACCCCTTCAAAAAACCATTACGGTTCACTCAACCTGTAGCAATACCAAACTAGGGCAGACAGAGGACATCGTAAAACTGGCAGGATTATGCGCCACAAAAGTAATAGTCCCGGATGAAATTGGCTGCTGTGGTTGGGCGGGGGACCGTGGATTTACCCATCCGGAACTGACAGCCTCGGCGCTTAAGCCATTGAAAAGTCAACTTGGAAAAGAAACGCTTGCAGGCTACAGCACAAGCCGCACCTGCGAAATTGGACTTGCCTTGCACAGCAGTATCGATTATCAATCCATTGTCTACCTGGTTGATGAGGCCACTGTTCCAAAAAGGAACTAGGTGACTAAAAAAAATCCGGCATGTGGTATAAAGACCACATGCCGGATTTTTTATTGGTATAAATGCATGTCTAGACTTTGATAAAAATCCTTTTGGTATACAAAATATACCCGATTAACCAAAAGAAGAAAATGTGAACCAGGGCATACAAAAGGGATCCGTTCATATTCCCGGCAAGAGGGACAAAAATAGTTTGGTAGAGCCAGGCACTTCCGGCCAACGTATTCCCTTCAGCATCGGTCACCACAATTAATCGGGACAATGATTTGGCCCACAGACCTGATAAAGCAAAAATAAAAAGCGGGTTCATGCCAAAAACGACAAAAAACGAGGTCCACTTCTTGTACCCTTTTAAATCAATAATAAAAATCAGAAGGGCAAATAACAGCGAGGCCAGGCCAGCAGTGTAAAGGACGTAGGAGCTGGTCCACAAAGGCTTGTTCAACGGCAGGGCAAAACTCCATAAGTAACCTGCCAACGCCAAAATACTGCCAAAGACCAGCAATTTAACGGGGACACGTTGCTTCTCTGTCTCCCTTACAAGAATGCCCGTCATGTAGCCTGCCAATACGGTCACAACAGCAGGAAGCGAGCTGAGCAAGCCTTCCGGGTCAAAGGGCAGACCAAATCCTTTATAAAGATGATTTTCGCCCAAAATAGCCCTATCAAAAGGAATGGTAATGTTTCCCTGAAGACTGTAAGGATCATCCCCCCCAAGAAAATACAACAAGCCCCAATAAGCCAATAAAATAAATGATCCAATAATAACAATCCATTTTCGTGAGAAAAGGAGCACTATTAGGGCTGCCAAACCATAGGCTATAGCAATTCGTTGAAGCACGCCCATTATCCGAAGGTGTGAATAATCAGTTGTCCACTGAGGAAAAGAATTGATGAATAATCCTATGGCAAAAATGAGTAAGGCGCGCTTGCCCACTTTTAATAAAGCATCCTTGCCAAGTCCTTTCTGATTCCTGGAAAAAGAAAAAAACATAGATACACCTACCACAAAGAGAAAGAAGGGAAACACCAAATCTGTTGGTGTACAACCATGCCAGGCTGCGTGCTTTAGTGGCGGATAAATATATTGCCAACTCCCTGGAGTATTCACCATAATCATAAACGCAACCGTCATGCCCCTAAATACATCCAGTGCCAGGTACCTCTCCGATTTAATCATACCCTTGGTTTTTAAAATTTTACAGTTTCCTATTATTATTTTTACCTCACATCTAACGACCTATTGACCTAACAACCTATTTAAAAAAAACCTGAACCGATTCCTGATTCGTTGGACTCAAAGCCGAAATCATATAGAAATAGCGGCCAGGTCTGGTTCTAAAGCTGTTTTCAATGAGCGCCTGCGTCTCGCCGGTAACCCTCACAATATTCTCTGCCTCATCCACATTGGCAGGGCGTCCTTTTCTGAACTTATAAATTACAAACGCCTTATTGTTGGCCCCTGCTTTCCAGGTAAAATGTATGGAATCGGCGTCAAAGGCCATCTTCGCTTCTAGTGGGGGCTCTGCAGAGATTTGCTGAACCCGGTTATTGACCGGAGGAATAGCCTCATACTTATAATGCGTTCTAAGTAAACGAGGCTGCAATCGCAGCGGATTTTGCCTTAGACTCTTGGCGCTAAAATACATACTTCCCTCTACATTGGGGATCTGCCGATTCAGATTGAGCTGACGCGAAATCTCTTTAGATGACCGCCATGAACGATTGGGTGAATCCTTATTAATACGGTAGAATGCTTGTCCAATATAAAGATGACATCCATAGGTGTTGTTACTCCACCATTCCACCAGTGTTTTGTAGTCTGCCGCTTCCATCCCAATGTGCCAGTATAGTTGAGGGGTTATATAATCTATCCATCCCTCCCTTTGCCATTTCAACACATCGGCATGCAAATCATCATAATTGGTCACTCCGGCCTGGGTATTCGATCCCGCAGGATCCCGGTCTATATTTCTCCAGACACCAAAAGGTGAAATGCCTAGTTGAACATGGGGTTTTACAGATTGTAGGGTATCCTTTAACTGCTTAATAATCAGGTCTACATTATCTTTTCTCCAAAGGTCCAAGGCTTCAGTTGGAAAACCCCGGGGGTATTGGCTGAAAGCAACACTATCCGGAAACTCCTGACCACCGGCAGGATAAGGATAAAAGTAATCATCCATGTGTATGGCATCGATGTCGTACCGCCTGACCAGATCAGCTACTACACTGGCTACATGATCCCGTGTCTCCTGTAAGCCGGGATTAAAATAGCGGGTTTTACCATAGGTGACAAACCATTCCGGATTTATTTTGGCGGGATGGGAGGCGTCGAGGGTGTTTTTGGAAGTATCCATCTCTGCCCGATAAGGATTCAGCCACAAATGAATATCAAGTCCCCTCTTGCGACATTCAGTAACGGCAAAGGCCAAAGGATCATAATTCGGCGAGGGTGCTTTTCCCTGTTCGCCCGTTAGCCAATAAGACCAGGGCTCCAGTTCTGAAGGATAAAAAGCATCTGCGGTTGGCCTGATCTGCAAAATGACCGTGTTCATATGATAGGTCTTCACCAGGTCGAGGAGCTCAATCAATTCTCTTTTCTGATCTTCTGAAGAAAGATCCCGCCGCGAAGGCCAGTCAATATTGGCTACTGTAGCAATCCATACGGCTCTCATTTCCCTTTTGGGAGAATCCCCTGACTGAGCAGGATACCAGCTAAACAGGAGCGCCGCCAGGATCAATAAAATGCGTGCATTCATCTTTATTTTGGTTTATGTTTTAAGAAACAATTAAAACAAATAACGTTTAAAAGCCTCAATGGCTTCATACTCGGTTAGCCCTAACTGATCGTACAATTGAGCCGTTGTACGATTGCGGTCTTCAGCACGCTGCCAAAACTCGCGCTTATCCGATCCGGGAAAAACAGGAGAGTCCTTCTGTGATTGGTGCTTAAAGATGGCTTTCCGTTTTTTCATTAACTCATCCGGACTAATGGGTACGGCCATATCAATGTCTTCAATGTCCCATTCCTGCCAGGCCCCCCGATATAGCCAAACAAAACAATCACTGCTCCACGGTTCCTGTCTGACCACTTCTAAAGCCTTGAAAATACCATTCAAACAAACCGCATGCGTTCCGTGTGGATCTTGCAAATCCCCGGCTGCATAGATCTGATGCGGCTTAACTTCTTGCAATAAGTCCCTGATAATGGAAACATCTGTATCTGATAAGGGATTCTTTTCCACACCACCGGTTTCGTAAAACGGTAAATTAAGAAAATGGATATTCGCTTCTTTTACCCCACTATAGCGGCAGGCTGCTATGGCCTCCCCTTGACGAATCAAGCCTTTCACTTCCAAGACCTTTCTAGAATTGTTACCGCCATCCGGACTATTGTCCAAAGCGCCCAAAATATCCTGACGCAGTTGATCCAATTGGGGTTCAAAAACTCCTAGTTTACGGGCAAAAGCGGACGCAAATTCGGTAAACCGTCTGGCATCATCATCAAAAACAGCAATGTTTCCTGAAGTTTGGTAGGCTACATGCACATCGTGCCCTTGTTCCACCAAACGAATTAAAGTGCCCCCCATCGATATGACGTCATCATCTGGATGCGGACTAAAAACAACAATGCGCTTGGGGAAGGGTTTAGAACGCTCAGGTCGCGTTTTGTCATCAGAACCAGGCTTTCCCCCAGGCCAGCCGGTAATGGTGCGCTGTAACTTATTGTGCATCTCAATGTTCAAATCATACGCTTTGATGCCTGTTTTTAATAAGGCTCCCAGGCCATATTGTTTATAATCCGACTCCGTTGTTTTAAGAATTGGTTTCTTCGTCTTGTTGGAAAGCCATATAATGGCTTTCAGTTTCATCTGCTCCGTCCACAAACATTCGCCTGTGAGCCAAGGCGTTTGGATGCGACTCAAGCACGAAGCAGCGGACTCATCCAGCACCAATAAAGCATCCGAATGTTTCTGAAGATAGGAGGCAGGCACTTCTGAAGTCACTGCTTCTTCAACGGTCTGCTGAATAATGCCGGCCTTGGAACTCCCCCAGGCCATAAGAAATATCCTTTTCGCCTGCAAAATTGTTTGAATGCCCATCGTGATAGCTCTAACAGGCACATTCTCGAGTCCAATAAAATCATTGGAGGCATCTTCTCTGGTGAGGGCGTTAAGGTCGACCAGTCTGGTTTTGTCAAGAGCCGAGGATCCCGGTTCATTAAAACCTATGTGCCCGGTCCTACCGATACCCAAAATTTGAATGTCTATCCCACCATAGGATGAAATCTTATTCTCAAAATCAAGACAATGAGCCTCTATCTGCTGCAGATCAACAGATCCATCGGGAATATGTATATGCTCGGGGGCAATATCCACGTGAGCAAAAAGGTTTTCGTGCATAAAACGCCGATAACTATGCAAGTCTTCAGGCTGCATCGGATAATACTCATCCAAATTAAAGGTAATAACCTTTTTAAAACTCAAACCCTCTTCCCGGTGTTTTCTAATTAATTCTTTATAAACAAGCAAAGGTGTATTACCGGTTGCCAGACCCAATATGGTATGCTCATTTCTTTGATTCTTCTCTTTAATCAAAGATGCGATTTCATTCGCAACATACATAGCTCCTTCATCTCTATTGCCAAAAACTCTGACCGGCATCTTTTCCAAATGTCCTAACTGTCGTCTTTCCATATTTATTGCCTAACAAAATTTGAATCAATTATTCATTAAAGCACAAAGTTGTAATACATATTACAATAAACAAATTTACCTATTATAACTGAATTTCAAAATGCTTTGGAACAAAAATTATTACAAAAAGGGGCTGTCCTTTCGGACAACCCCTTCCTTCATACCCAATTGAATATATCCCCTGATCATGTCACCATGCACTATCGGACCACCAATTTTTTAGCCAGTCTTAGTCCATGCACATCAACACCCTTTACAAGGTAAATGCCCTTAAGATCAGCAACATTTACAGCATCTACATCGGCAGCACTTTTAACCAGCTGGCCGGCAATGTTGTAAATTTCAACGGAAGTCATCCGCACAGAAAAATTCACCACATCTGTAGCTGGAGAAGGGAATAAAACAGCAGTACTGTTAGATTCCGGAGTAATGATGGAAGTACCCGGATCGTAAGTAAGCCTATATCCGGCAATACCGTTATTGGCAAACATCACATAAAACAAAACCTGATCTGACTGCACATCCACAACAACCGGATTAATATAAGACGTATTACTTACAGAGCCCATTCCCAATTCCGGAAGAACGCCTAAAGAAACAGCCGCTTCAAAATCGCCGTCTACGATTTCAAATGCCTGAAACGAGTTTTTTGGTTCTCCAACGTGGTTAGTTGAAGGAGCAACAACATAGTGCTTCCCCTTAAATTCGAAATAAGCTCCACCAGAAACACCTGGCTGGGTAGGTCCAACCGGGCCAGTAAAACTGGCCAACATATTACCGGTCATATCAAAAACCATAGGCACGGTGGAATGCCCATCCACCATAAAACTATTCTCATCAATTGGCCAATATTGAGGGGCAATTCCCAGACTAATAGCAGCACCCTCGACAGGAGCAGGAACCACATCCAAAAGTTCAATTATGACAGGCTCATCGGCTACAACGCCATTCACAAAATCCCAACGCAAGATATATCTATTGGCGGCAGTACCTGTGATTAGGTAACCGGTTTGCCCATCGGCAATGTCGCCATAAAAATTCATTCCGTCGCCAAGGCGAAAACCAGGATAAACTTCATCGCCCACATTGTGCCACTCAAACAATTTGGTTACCTTATTATTATCAGTAGGATCAACCATGTAAGCTTTATACATGCCGTTAGGAAGCTCAGTCTCTACATCTACCGATTGCGTGTTAGCAGCCAGGTTAGAGATAATGAATTTGCCCGATTGTGTGACAGCAATGCTATTAATGGGCAAGGTTCCACCAAATACTTCTTCTGCTGCCAGGGTAATGGTTTCAGACTCGATCAAAAGTCCGGAAGTGGCATCCAAAACAAGAATTTGGTTACCGTCTTTCCGCGACGGGACATACAATTTTCCGTCAAAATGTGCCAATCCGCGCTCTGTTGTGCCGCCCATCCATTCAGGAGCAGCACCTCCGGTCCACTCTTCTTCAACATCATCCCAAACAGCAGAACTCTGAATTGAATGATCCCAAAGTTCAGTAATCTCATGGGTCTGTGCAAAAGACGCCATGGATAGAAACAAACCTGCAAATAAAAAGGTAAAATTTTTCATAAGAACTTGATTAAAGTAAAACAATACAAAATATTAAATTGAACAAACAAGGACTGAAAACAAATGCTTTTCGATAAAGCAACTATTTAACAACCTGAATTTTTATATGACTTAAACCGCCATCTGTAACAACCCTGACAATATATACACCTGCAGGAAAACCGTTTACATTGACGGTTTTCTCTCGCTCACCAGCCATTTCAACCTTCATCAACTGACCTGTTAGCGAATAGATTTTAACATCATGGATGAGCTCATCGGAATGAATCCTAAACGCATGTGTCACAGGATTAGGGGATACGCTTACCGAGCCTTTGGAGAGGGGTGTGGGAATTAAAGTGCTTGCTCCCTTCGACAAAAACCTGAGTTGATCCAAATACAAAGCACCCTTTTGGGCCCCTCCCTCCACATAACGAAAGTGAATACCGTCCATTTTGAAATTAACACCATCCAACACGCCATTGCCATTCACCCAGGCAAAAACCGGGTCATTGGTTAAATCCCATGAAACCAGTTTCCAACCTATCCAATCTACAGCATACCAGGAACTGGCTTCGTAGGTCGAATTTCCATCGCGAATCATAAAGCGAAATTCCGTATTAGACCCATCACCAAAGACGAAAACCTGCAAAAAATCCTCCTTATTAAACACATTGGTGTTTTGCAGCGCAGTTGGAGGTAAATAAAGTCGAATATATGGAGCTGGGGCATTTATATCCCATCCATAATTCAAACGCAAACTGCCGCTACTACCAACTGAAAGATTGGCCACAGTGCCATCAAAAACACGTCCTGTTTCCTCCGTAACAATTCCCGTTGTTGATCCAGAGGCTTGCGGACTCCACCACTCTGAAATGGTCCCGTCGAAAGCATCAATAACAGTTATATCGTAGGACTCAACATCATCCAAGACAAAGCTAAAACTGAAAGATTCTGTCGCATTTCCATAAATATCGGCCAAACCCTCGGCTATTTCTACCTCATAGGTGGTCTCTGGATTTAGATCTACCAGAGGGAAAAAATGAATAACACTTTTTCTGTCAACCACCATATGGTGTATCTGACCGTCCACCAATGTTCCGTCCGAAATTAATTTCAAAGTAACAGCATCAGAAGCGATACTTGTGGCTACAATCTCTTCATCATAGACCAAACGAATAAGAGGCCTGAATTCATTTACAATAGCATCAGGTTCAGGTGAAAAGTCCAACAACTCAGGAGCTTGAGTATCTTCCTCTGCAGTGGTAAAGACAAGTTCATAGTTCCCACCTTCTGTGCCATCCCCGTCTCCGTCAAGGAATTGACTGGTTATTAAATTCTTTGCTATACTGCCGTCAATCAGCAAGGTATATTCGGTAACAAAAGCCAGTCCTTCAAATTCAATCGCCAGCCTGAAATCATCCAGCCATGTATAGGTCATATCCACAGACGCATCACTTAAACCAATGGCATTTTCGACCGATTCACGGTCCATTATCCGGCTAAAGACAAACTCTAGAGCAGTCCCAGGAATAAACACTTCCAAGGATTCAGAAGCATTAACATGAAGCACGACCGGAGGAGCAAGGCTGGTTAACTGAACATCCAAAAAGCTCAAATTCTCATGCGTTCTGCCATTGGGATTTGATACAATATTCAGCATCACATGCTTTTCTTCATAACCATCGGCACTAAAAACCACCTCAACCTGTGTCCCAACATCCAAGCCATCCAACCAATAGAAACCGTTCTGCAATTCCTCAGGATCATTGGAATACTTATGAAACAAGGACGCATAACCATCGGTGACATATTGCTTATCGCCTATAGAAACCAGAACATCATTGAGGGCCTGCTCGGTTTCCAAATCCGTA
Source organism: Marinilabiliaceae bacterium UBA5213 (assembly GCA_002412555.1). GTDB lineage: Bacteria > Bacteroidota > Bacteroidia > Bacteroidales > Marinilabiliaceae > Geofilum. The sequence continues at coordinate 19,853 of DHVH01000252.1, forward strand.
ATGATGCCTGTAGCTACACCAATAGCAGGCCGATCAATCCCGTGCAATTCCAGGATAGAACGAAATGCCACCAAAGCCTCGAGAGCTTTACTTTCAGCATTGATATTCAATTGTTGCTGTTTCGGATTGGTATGAAAGCCGGCCTCGCTTAACAAAGAAGCCATATTGGTGGTTCTGTTTACATGGAGATAGGGCCATTGATTCTCATGGTGGTCAGGCGTACCGAGATAGAAATTCCTGTCCGCCCAATTTCCTCTGGTGGGAATACGCATGGCTCCTGACAAATCCAAATTAAGTATCTCTCCTAAAGCTGCTCCACCGGGCGGGCTCTTCTCCACGGTCTGTCCCTCACTGCGCCAGCCACCATAAAGCATCAAGGTACTATTGGCCGAAGGCGAACCGGCATCACTGTGTATAGAGTAATAAAAATCTGCTCCTAAAGCATTGGCCAAATCAGTTCTTCCGGCAAGCGAAATCTGATCCGTATCCGTTAACCTGGATAAATAAACTTCCGCAATATCCGTTTGCTCCTCCAGCATGTCTCTCAGCGCCCAGGCCACACGCAACACCTTTTCTGCTTCAGAGTAATTGTATAAACCCATATTTTCCTTCTGGGCATGCCCAGGATCCAAAAATAGGGTCCAGTCAGAAAGGCCGGTAACGGGAGTGTCCTGCGCAACAACCGGAAGACTGAACTTGACAAAAAACAAGAAAAGGATGAGCAATATTGAAATTCTATTCATTTTATTACCAGTTTAATACAGGATGGTTACGATTCAAAAAACAATACCCTAGTCCTTGTAATGAATTTACTGACGTTAAGCAAGGTCTAGCATTTTTGAGCTATTGTTGAAAATGCACTATCTGAATGGATCCATCCAGAGAGTTCTCAAACAACATTTTCTTCCCATCCCGCGAAATATCGGGATTTAAGGCAACAATATCAGCTAGGCTAAGAAGGGGGTAATAGCTACCTGTTACCACATCTACAGCGAATAATTCACCGGAACGCACAACCTTTCCATCATCCTTAACCAAGGAAACCACCACAAAACGACCATCCGGCATCCATGAGGCCTGTTCACCATGTCCAATCTGTTTCAAGCCCTGACCGTCAATTCCTGCCACAAACAATCCAAGACCACTGACCTGAAAAACGACCTTGTCGCCTTGTGGGGATGCAATGCTGTTAAACACAAAACGCCCCTGAAACTCGGGGAAGTCAACCATAGGAGTCGTTGGCTCGCCCAACGTGGTCTGCACCAGGGTTCCACTAAACGGTACCGCTGTCTTTTCAGTACCCCCTGACTTCTTGAGTGATTGGATACCACTATCCACCTTCTTGACATCTTTTCCCAATATCATAACCACCTGCTCATCCCCATTGCTCCATACAGGCAAGCCCTTTAGTTGGCGGGACTGCTCCAAAATGGTCCGCGCATCACCTGTTTTAACATCATACACCTTCACATTGTGGAACTTCCTGAAATTGGTCATTACAGCAGATCTGGACAGAATCTTTGTGGCATCTTCTGACCAGGAGAACCCAAATCCTGAGCCCGTATCAGCAGTAATCTGCCGAATATTGGATCCGTCAAAGCGGCTTACCCAAATACCGTCATGCCGATCAGCAGAAAAGGCAATCCACTCGCCATCGGGTGACCACATCGGATTCAGCACTGTCATGTCGCTTAAGGCAATAATTCTTTCAGGCTCGCCTTGTAGGCGAGGCTGAGCCAAAGCAACATGAATAAAAAGAGATAACAGAAGTGGTAAAAAGTAAATTTTTCTCATCGAAAAAGAATTATATACAAAAAATTAAAAGTTCAATCGCTGTCTACTAAAAATGAGATCAACGAAACATGTATTACAAATATAAAGAAGAATTTTTAGAAAAGTCAAATAATAATGACAATATTTTACATTTATACATAAGACCCGTAAATCCTTATTTTAAAAGAGTTTAATCCTTCACAATCATAAATTTTTAAAAAAAAGGGAAATAAGCGGCCATCGCTCCAAAGCAACAAATGCCTACTTGTATGATACGATACAATATAACCAATTATAAAAGTGTTTCAATAAACCTATCCAATGGTTTATTGAAACACTTGCTTATTAATACTTAATCAGTTTCACTGTACGAAGTCCAAATGCAGTTTCAAGTGTCAACAAAAAGAAGCCACTCTTAAGATGCCCGGTGGGCAATAGAAGGTGATGTTTCCCGGCCTGCTTAGGTCCGCTATCCAACAATATTAGCTGAGCCCCCGACATGTCGGTCAGGTAAAGCTTTACAGCCGAATTGGCGGGCAACTCATAAACCACAGCACTTTGCCCATCTTTCAAAATGGTGGGACAATAAAGGGTATACCCTTGTTGGCCAAGCGCATGCAAGGATGTCGCAATCTTTGTAAAAGTGATGGGAGTCGACCATGCCGTATAGGAACCTGAGCCATACCTGGCACGAGACCTGAGATAATAAGTACCATTTTCCAGTTCTTCGAATAGGACCCCATACTGTAAAGCAGCAGCTGTCTGCACTTTTTTGTTGTTAAAAGGAAAAGTCGAGACAGGTGACAGTTCTATGGAAAAGCCAGATGCCAACTCGTCTGCCTCCCATGTAACTTCAACGGAAGTTTGGCTAATCTCTGCGCCATCCTCAGGGCTAAGGAATACAGGAACGGAAGGTGGAACCTCCAAGGTAGAAAACTTGTGAGGTACCGACCAGATGGAAACAAATTCCCCTTGTGAGGCAGAAATTCTCACATAATACGTTGAAAAAGTGGAAAACGTCCCACCAGGAATTTGGTATTCCAGGCTTTCCAAGCCCTCTATATCCAAAACCATGGAATTGAAAAGAGTGCTGGATGAGATCTGAATTCTGTATTGATGTCCCGGAGCAAACTCCTCCCAACGAATAAGCGGTGTGAGCCCGACTTCTGTAGCATTGTTTTCAGGAAAAACAATGAGTGGTTGAGGTGGTTGAACCAAATTAAAAAAGCGCGTTTCAGACACCACGTCCGGCACACCAATCATTCTTGTCTTCACGCGCCAGTAATATCCTTCTCCCACTAAAAGAGAAATATTGGCTGCCGGGAAAACATTCTCAGCCAATTCTCTGCTATACACTACTTGATTAAATGCATCATCTGAAGCCACTTCCAGAATAAACTGCACCGCATTCTCAACGACCTCCCACTCAAAGGAAAAAGGCAGGTAAACAGCGGCATCATTGGCCGGAAAAAGAAGGGTTGTCGACTCATTAGCTACAGGTGTATGTCCCATTAATGCAGGGGCAAACTCATTGCCATAGAGATCCATCACAGAAACAGCAAAGGTATGCGTCGCAATAAGAGACTCATAAGCCGCGAGATCAAAGGATTGACCATAAGCGACACCCAAAATATACTCATTGCTGCTAAACACTTCTGGTTGACCAGACAAGTCGTTGGGTATGGCGTACACCACAAAGCGAGCATTCTCCTCATCAGAATCCCAACTCAGCTGGGCATCCTGTATGCTCAGGTTGGTTGGTACATCCCGCTCAAGGTGCGATTTCCAGCTAATGGCCGGAGGCAGAGATTTATGCTCAAATTCATGTGTGGTCAAATAAGTGACAAACCCGGGTGTTGAAAATTGTGCCGCCCTAAAAAACACACTCCCTGGTGCACCATTCTTATCCGAAATCCGGTTCCAGTATATCTGCTGCCCCCATTCAGTTGGTGCAGCTTTTAATGCCTGCTCGGGTTGTTGAGAATAGTATTCCAACATGGATAAGCCCTGAAGGAAACGATAGTCTTCCGAAGCGGATTTTAACTCAAAGGAAGGCATACCGGCGTACGCCTCCAGTCCAGACAGGCTATGACTGGAATAAAAATGGCGCCTGAATCTGTTAGCCAGATCGGACCACCATGGGGCCAACTTTTTATAATCCTGCCCGACACTTGTGGTTGGCCAATACAATTGTGGAGAAACATAATCAACAGTTCCTTGCTCTAACCAGGCCACCGGATCGCAATAAATCGAGGCATAGGCATTCATTCCAGTTATGCCTTCAGGCAAAGTAATTCCCTTTGCAGCTGCAACCACCGGATCTGTCGTCCATATGCCAAAGGGAGATAAGCCAAAGGTCACCCATGGCTTTTCTTCCTGTATGGCTCCATAAACATCAGCCACCATTTGGTTTACATTTGAACGTCGCCAATCATGCAGATTCATTCCAACAGGCTTATACAAATTCTGTGAATAGGCATCCAAAGTGGTTGGCGTTCCGCCGTAAGCATAAAAATAGTCATCAAAAACAATTCCGTCCACGTCGTAATTCCCAATAACCTCTTTGACAATATCTACAATTCTTTGTCGAACACCAGGATTTCCGGGATCCAGAATCGCCCCTCCTCCTTCATATTCCAGCACCCATTCAGGGTTACTTTGTCTGTAATCGCCAGGCTTTCCTTCATATTTTCCTACCGCGGATTCAAATCGATAGGGATTAATCCAGGCATGCACCTCAATACCACGCTTATGGCACTCTTCAATAACAAACTGCAAGGGATCATAGTCCACAACAAAGTCTTCGGCCATCCTGCGATCAGTTAAGAAATAGGCAGACCATGGCTCAAATGAAGAAGGATACATGGCATCGCATTCTGACCGTATCTGAAAATTAATGGCATTAATATTGGCGGAAGCCAACCTGTTGATGAGCGTGATAAAATGACTTTTTTGCTCATTTATGTGCCATGTTTGCGAACCGGTGACAGGGATCCGTGTAGATCCCGGCCAGTCCAGACCCCAAACTGTTGTAACCCAAACTGAACGCATTTCTCTTTTGGGCGACTGCCCCTCAAGGCCTATTCCATTTAAGGCTATTATAAAAATTAGCAAATAGGCAATATAAACCTTTCTCATGGTCGATTTTTTTAGTTTTAATTTATCCTGATGCGCTCCTGCCCATTATTCAATCACCAACTTTCCATTGTCATGGGCCGTTCTTCCCGAAATTTTATATAGGTAAATCCCTTTGGGAATAGGCTTGAGGTTGAGGTACACATACCCAGCCTTTTGTGTAAAATCCAAGCGACTGGTCAATACCAGCTGACCACTCAGGTTATAGATCATTAATGTGGATGAATCTTGGTTGGAAGGCCCCATGACAAAAATACCATCTTGAGCTGGATTGGGATATATCCGATATGGACTGGCTGCTCCATTAGCCGGAAGGCGAATGGAGACATCCTTCTCAGGATACAAAGCCCTAAGAGCTCTCAAATAAAAGGTCCCCTCATAGGTCTGCCCCCCCACATAGGCAGCATCCCTTTCTACATTAAGTCTCAGACTCTTGAAAGCTAAGGGGTAATCAGCCTGTGGTATGTCGGCCACCCTTATTGGTGTTCTAAACGACTCAATCTGGGTACCAGTAAACACTGGCACCGTTGAGATGCCGGCAGAATGATCAATGCTTAATATAAAGGAGGCTTTATAGCCATTTCCCGAGGCTTCCAGCAACAAAGAATCAGGCATACCATAAATAGGGATGTTTCGTGCCAAATTAATAAATGCAGTTCGGTTGGCATAGGTCAAAGAATAAGACACCTTAAGAAGATCCTCTCCCGATACGCCATCCGTTTCCCGAATGAGGTTAACATTATCCACCCAACTGCTGCTAACCGTCCATAAGGACGGATCTGAAAAGTCATCCAACAGTACTTCTCCACGTCCAATCTCCACACTCACCGTACAAAAATCCTCAAAAACCTCATCGCGCGTAAAAACCCTAACAGTTACAAAGCCGTCACGAATGCCTCTAAAAACACCCGTTTCATCAACGACTCCTGTTGATGTATCCGAAGATTCAAACGCCAACATTTCGTTATCTACCAAATACGTTTTTCCATTTTCATCCCTTCCATAAACCTCGAATTGATAATCGGTCAGGTGATCTATTGTTAACTGGTTTAAGGATAAAGACAAATCATTGATAGGAAGCACTTTTACCCGGCAGGTATCTCTGATATCCTGCCAGTGGGCGATGATCATGCCCTGCCCAGCACCATCGGCATTCAACAAGCCACTTTCGTCCACCGAGCCGATATCCCCTTCCACTGAATACGTAATATCACTTGCATTTAAATAATCCACTACATCACCAAAGGTATTATAAGTAATGCCCTTCAACTGAAACTTACTTCCGAATGGAACGGCGACAGAGCGCGCATTCAGTCTGAAATCAATGGCGGGCGATTCCGGTGCTTCAGATAGGAATAATAAGGCATTGGCCACTCTTCTTTCTATTCCGTCAGAAGAAGTGTTAGCAACTTGATGGCGAACGACCATTGCGGAGGAACCACCTCCATCCAAATTAATGGCATCTGAAGCGCCCGACAATTGCATGAGTTCAGCCAATTGCATGGTGCTAACGCCAATGGACTTGACAGAGCGCCCATCAACCACCATCAGAAATCCAGTCTTTTTATCTGAGGAGAAGCCCACTGAGGTTCTCGGATGCAATTCAGGCCAGTTGTTATCCGTTATATTTCCGTTGACCAAAATGGTTCTGTCACCTCCAATCAATTCTGCGAGATGAGGAAGCACACCCTGGCTCTGTAAGGTCATTTCAGGATCTATTTCCAGCTCCTCCCCAGGAAGCATTTGATCCAGGAAAGTCTTTGCCAATCCATGTCCCGAAATGACCACCTCTTCAGGCGACAAGAGGGTAGCCCCTTGTCCTTGCCGCACCTCCTTAACCCTTAGCACAACCCTACTATTGAGTTGCCACTGGCCTTCGGCCAGTTCCAATACAACTTCGGTTCCAAAATTGTTGGTTTTGGTTGTTAGTCCGTTATACTGGTTGTACAAAATGAGTTGATCTGCACCACGTGCCGTATTAACATTGTTAAAGACCCTGCTTTGGTCTTTATAATACAAGGTTCCTTTAAAAGACATGACATCAATGAAAGGCACTTTGGCTTCATCAAAAGCCACAACGGACCGTTGAGCGTGTGGCACTTTCGCTACTTGGCCACCCGACACATGCCCATTGCCTGGAAGTCCTATATCCAAACCTGAGGTAGTGTAGAAATCACCATTGACAGCTGCAAACACCTGATGACCCGGCCAACTGTTGTTCATGGCCATTTCAGAAGGTCGCTCCAAACCACGCAGGGTATCATTGCTCAAAACAGATTTTACCTTGATATAAGGATTGGTCAAATCTATTTCCATGACATGTACCTGTAATGGTAAGTCGGGCAGCTCAAATGAAGTAAACATCGACCCCAGTCCCACATCATGCTTGTGCACCAAGGTATCCACCCGGTATTTAGCGCCTCTGAAAAACAGACTGTCCTGCGCTAAACCAACCTCAATTACAAAAAACAGCAAAAAAGGTAAGAAGGTATATTTTTTCATACGCGAATAATTTGCTTTTTAATTGTCGTATGGAACTCGCCAGTTAAAATTCATCCCTATTTGTGATTGGCGGATCATGCTCGTTTCATGTATAAGAATTAGCCATATAACCAGGAGAATCTCAATCAAGACCCTCCCGGTTAAACACTTAAAAACTATTTAACGCAAAGATTGATCAATGGCGATACCATACACTTCCACATCCGGAATATAATACTCCACATTGTCTAGTATGGGATCAGCCAGCGGCACTCGTTTGATGCCCGAACGAAACATGGGGTTTTCAAGGTAAAATTCTTCAGGATCAACACCCTCCGGCACTTTTGGCCCTCGAAAAGCCCAATAGAGGTATTCGCCATCAAGCGCCATGCCTGTTACAAAAATAGCTTCAGTACCCCCTTCTCCATCCGTGTTGGCAATACTGCGATAGTTCACAATCGTTGCATCACTGCCGACATTCAAATCATACTTGCGGACTCTGAAAGCAGCCTGATCAGCATAATAGAGCACTTCGTTTTGCTTGTCAAGGACCATCCCTCTGATTTTTCTGTCTGAAAGTATTCGACCTCCCACAGGAACCGGATCTCCCTCAACTTTGTCCCGACCAAGAATGTCGGTTTCTTCAAACCTGAATATCCCCGAACCCAAGGTGTGCTTACCCCACCACCACAAATTATTGTGCTTAAAGAAAGGGCCGTTATGATTGCCCCAACCAATACCGACACCGTAATACCCGAGCCATGTATTCTGAAAGAAATAGGGTTCCCACCCTTCCAGCTGACCACTATCCGTTGTCCTGACCAATTTTGTGTTTCTGGTATTCATTGGTATTCTCAAAACACCATTCCGTCGATCTGACCAATAAATCATGCCAGCATCCTCATCGATATAGCCATAATAGAAATCGAGAAATGTATTCCCGCCAAAATTATTAATGATATTCTCCTTTCCTGAGCCATCTGCAGGCAAGGCAAAGATCTCTCCATCCCCGACAGTAGGAATAAGACTCTCACTCACAAACCCGGTAAAAGTGCCTGCATCGAAAACATACAGGCGGTCACCACTGAATTGCAAAGACAGCGGGTGCTTCCCGGAACGATAACCCATATCAAACGGGTTATTTAACAAGGGATCTATGTCAGCTATTATCTTTTTGGACATAATATTACCGCCTTTAACAGCGTAATATAAGGTTGGTGCAGGCAGATTATAATTAACCCTTACATTGACATTAACTGGTGTCAACGCTTCGCCACCAACCGAAACTGTAAGCTGTACCCGTTGACTGCCAATTGAGCCAAAAACAACAGATGGAGAGGCATCCGAGGAGAGACCACTCTCATCTACACCTTCACCCTGAGTACCTGACGGGAAGGTCCATGCATAAGTAACCTCCTCATTCTCGGGATTTTCCAATCGCACATCGAACAACACTTCTGATTCATTGTAAACAATGGCATCTCCCGATGTGGTATAAGTAACCACTGGCACAATCGGACTGATGTAAATCTGCTTTTCAAGGAGGTGATCACCTCCATCCACACGCAATACAATCTTATAAGTACCCGGTAGCGAATAACGGTGAACAGGATTCTTCTCTTGAGAACTTGCGCCGTCGCCAAAATCCCATTCCCAGGCACTCCCAACTATTGATTTATTCACAAAATGGATGTCGGACCCCACCACATAATGAATAGAAGATCCATCCACTGTCATGGCATAATAGCTAAAATCTACCGCTTCCGAAGCGAATTCCTCCGGCTTGATATCCTCATCGCACGATTGAAGGGCTGCAGCAACAAATAGTATAGCAGCCACCAATGAAAAATATTTTATCTGTTTCATATTTATTACTGTTAAATCTTTAACAACCTTACTGTAACTCTATGGTTACTCTTTCAGAAAAATTCTCAATTCCGGTAGCATTCACCACCTTAAATCGGGCTCCCAATTCATACACGCTTGCATAATTAAATTTGTAAGTCTGGGAAGTAGAATCATAAACCAAAGAAGGAAAAGGCACCTCTAAAAACAAGGCGTACAATATGGGTTCCGAATCAGGTTTCATTTCCCAAACATAGGAGGCCTCTTCTAATCCATCTTCAATCAACACTTGGTCAAAATGAGCATCAAAGGCTTCACTTTCAATTAACCCATTGGCAACTACCAGAATCTGCTTCAGCCTATGGTAGTCCAAAACGGCAAACAACTGCTCGTAGAACATGTTTTTGATATACCCGGGAACAACTTGATTGACCAGATTGTTTGGCAGGCTGAACACCGAACTCTCAACCATTGTGAGGCTCGATAAGGTGTAACTGGTGGGAAACTGTTCAGTCAGCACATACGACTTTTTATCTGCCGAATAGAACTCTTCTGAATGCGTGAATTCTATAATCTCTTGAAACTCCCGCACTTTACCGATAGAATCGTAAGAAAAGGTGAAGAAATTACCCCCATGCGTAAATGAATACTTTAGGTTGCGCTGAATGTCATACCAAACACCCAGATAATCAATTGGGTCATCCACACCCCAATACTCCGCTGTGAAGGTCACAGCATTGCCGGCAACCACATTGGTATTGCCAATTTCCCAATAAACGTTGGCGGCCAAATGGCCAGGGCGAGCTAAATCATCTATCAGGTCATTGGTCTCACATGAAGTAAAGAACAGCAACCCGATAAAAGCAATTGCAATAGAATATATATTTGTTTTCATCTGTGAATATTTTATTTAAACAAAATCAAAATGAAGCCCCCATCGATAGAGGGAATAACTCAACAAAAGTCCCCCCTTCTGATTAATATCTTTTAATTTTGAGGTGCCCAAATCATTGGTTTCTTCAGCCATTGATGATCCCTAAATGCCCCTAGGCGAGTCAACTCAGAACGGTTGTATTTCTCCTCCGTCTCCGGATCGTAATTGATTCTTTGCAACCATTCGTTATCACCGGACCAATAGGCTTCATAGAGATTATGAGGTCTCTGAAGGCCGGGATAAATAATGGTATTGTCATAACGCCGGTCATTACTTTCATTGCTATAACCATAACGCCGCATATCATTCCATTGCTCAGGCTGCAAATACAAGGCAATGTATTTCTCCTTCATAATATCCCGCAAGGTGATATTGGCTGAACCTGGCACTAAATCAGGATTTTCAAGATAAGCAGCTTTTTCTGCAGGAGCTACCTGCAGCCTGCTCATATGATAATGAATGCCTTTGCGCAAGTGTTCAGTGGCCTTCACCTTATCGCCAGCCCAATAAGCGGCCTCCGCAACAATAAAATGCAACTCTCCTCTGGTAAGCAAAATAATTGAAGAGGTATCTGTACTCAAAACATTCTCATACATATCCGGGTACCATTCTATCTTATGGGTTGCGGGCATGCCAATGTTGCTCTCTAAATACCTGAAGGTAGTGTCGATGCCGTTAGCTGCTGCTCCTCTGGCTTGCATCAAATATCCTAGTCTGGGGTCACTGGCCGTATTTGACCCAGAATCAAAACCCAGCATGTTTTCCACTAGAAATTTGGTAGGGATGGCACCCCCTAATTCATTGGCCCGACTTTCCCAGGAGTTAATGGGCTTATTATTGGTTCCCCACATATTGTTGAGCTCCACGCTGGATCCTCCATCAAACTTATAAATAGGATCTATCCAGCCATTCAAGGCCATTTCAGCTGTTGCAACAATCTCATTACTAACTTCGATACTTGTTGAGATGTTGGGGATTTGCCTCAAAAGTATGCGTGCTTTAACGGCATAAACGAGTTGTTTCCACTTATTCATATCTCCGGCAAACACCCGGTCAATCTTTCCGTCAATGGTACGGTTGGAGCTTGCCTTGACATCCGCACTATTAAACAAATCAATAAGCGCATCCGCCTCTGTCAACATCCAATCATAAATACTTTCCTGAGTATCGTACTTTGGTGCGGACGATAAATAAGCCTCTGTTAAAGGCATATCCCCAAAAACATCTGTCGTGGTTTGGACAGATAATAAGCGTAAGAGTCGGGTCAAGGCAATGTAATTACTGGACCCTTCTTCCCCTGCTAAAGCCAATAATTCATTGGCATTTGATCCAATGTCAAAAAAGTGCCGACGCCACTGGGGATGACGGTTCATGCCCAGAAACTCCCAGCCACTTTTATAGGCCAGTGAACTCGCCTGACTTCTGCCAGGGGTTGTAAGGGACTGGCTCAAGTAACTACCATATTCACCGTGATCATAATTCTGCAAAACCGAATAAAACAAAACCACGGGCATTATTTGACTTGGCGGGACTTTATCAATGGCATCAACATCCCTGTTATCACCAAGAAAATCATCACATCCGGCAAAACTTATGGCGATTACCAGAAAAATTAAAAGATATTTAATTCTATACATGATTCAGGAAGATTAAAAGGTTGCATTTAAACTAAAGGAAAAACTCCGGGTGGTAGGCAGGTTGTTATAATCAATACCGAATGTACCGGCACCTCCGGCGCTCCCGGTATAATTAACCAAAGGATCCGAACCTCTGTAGGAAGTTAACAACAATAAATTGCGGCCTGTAGCTGAAAGTGTCAGTCGCTCTAGCCCTATGTTCTTAACATAATTGGACAGGTCATAACCCAGCGTAACGTATCCTAACCTTATAAAAGAACCATCTTCAATAAAATTAGACCCTACTGCGCCAACGTAATTATTGTAAAAAGTTTGATCAAAAATCACAGGTGTCGTATTGGGGACATAGGTTCCATCGGGCTGCTCCACTACCCCCTTCACTAAAATCTCCCGATTCCTGTAATCTTCCAGGATCTCTGCCTGTCCGCTACCCATTAGATTTCGCAGGGTGATGTTGGCAACATCTCCCCCTTTTCTCAGGTTAACCATCATAGACAAGGACCATTTCTTATAAGAAATACGGTTTAAAACCCCTGCTGTAAAATCAGCCTCCCGATTACCTATGAGCAGAGAGGTAGATGCATTGATTCGGGGAAATCCATTTTCATTGACCACAATCTGACCCGCTTCATTTCTTAAGTAATCGGTTCCCGATAAGGCCAGCGTAGATCCACCCAGATATGAAGTTGCTGCAACATTGCCATGGCGGCCATCATGATGATATAATTCAAGGATATCATCAGGCAAATGGTCTACTGTACCCCTGTTATGCGCAAAGTTGGTAACTACATCCCACTTGACTGCGTTGCGTAAAATATTTTGTGACCAAATAACCTCCACGCCTCTGTTGCTAATGGTTCCTTCATTTCTCGTTTGAAGAATATTACCAGAACTGGGAGAAACTCTTACTTCTACAATTTGATCATCCACTTTGGTCGAGTAATAAGCCAATTCGAGCGCAGTACGATCGTTAAACCAACGGGTATCCAGTCCAATCTCCCATGATGTAGTCATTTCCGGTTCCAGTAAAGGATTACTGCTGCGGGTAGGGTCCACCCCATAACCGCCATCCGGCAAAGGCAGGGTTCTGAACCACTTATTTAAACGGTACAAGGGGGCATCTTTTCCTACTTTTGCCCAGTTTCCCTGCAGTTTACCATAGCTAAACACAGAACTCTGAACCTTCAACAACTCAGAAAAAATAACCCCTCCGCTAAAGGAAGGATAGAAAAACGAACGGGAGGCTACCGGCAAAGTGGAAGAGTAGTCATTCCGCGCTGTCACGCCTGCCTGAACAATTCCCTGATAATCAAACTTCAACTCACCATAATAACCATAAAGGTTCTTTTCTGTCCTCCTCATCGTAACATCTTCCTTACGGATATCCAACAGGTTCATAACACTCTCCCATTCATCCACATTGAAATGGTAGCCCCCCAGGCCAATTGACCGACCCAAGGTTTGTTTGGCATCAAAGCCAGCCAATGCCTGCAGAGTAAAATCAGGTGTGAGCTTTAAAGAGTATGTCGCCATAAGTCCTCCATTGAGCACACTGCTTTTTCCGTCACCATAAAAATAGGACCCAAGGTAGGGGAAGTCTGTTGATGAAGGTGTTCCAGTAATCTCCAACTCATCCAAAGTATAGCGTGGGGTTACCACACTGTGGCTCTCACTATGGGTTAAATCATAACCGACGCGACCGGTCAGTGCCAAATCTGGGATGATATCCCAGGTTATGGTGGCTTGTAAAAGAGTTCTGCTAGATTCAGACAATCCGGTATCCTCATAACGTGACCACAATGGACTAATCGGGGAATTCCTGATATTGTTAGAACTCAAATAGGGTCGCCTGATAGACCCATCGGCATTCTTATAATTGCTGATATCATCATCAATGGGCCAGTTATAAACGGATCCCATTCCGGCACCAAATCCTCTGGATTCCCGTTGAACAAAATTGGCCATGAAGCTCATGGTCAAGTTATCACTTGGCATATAATTGGATTTTAACAGCAAGCCCCAACGATCAAGGTAGTCATTGGGTACAACGCCTGAGTGATCCATAAAGCTGAAAGAGGCATACGTGTTGAACTTCTCGGTCCCACCTGAAACAGAGAGGTCATATTTTTGATATATCCCTGTCTCCAGAAAACCATCCACATTGTCATATATCTGAGTGCCTTCCGGAGCCAAAGGTCCCCAACCACCCATCGACTCTTCTCTGTAAACGCCTAAACCCCCTCGCAAATACATCTGTTGAATTTTAGGCACCCGATAGGCTTCCTCCATTTGAATGGTGGAGCTAAATTCAACCTTGATATCGCCTGCCGCACCAGACTTTGTTGTAACAATGATAGCTCCGTTGGCCGCTTCCAAGCCATAAAGCGCCGCCGCTGCCGCACCCTTTAGTACAGTAATACTCTCAATGTCATTGGGATTCATCTCAGCAGCTTTGGAAGCGCCGCCAGACACATGCATCCCATTCAAGATAAAGATAGGTTCGTTGCTTTGCGCAGGATTAATAGAGGAAATGCCCCTAATCAGAATTTGTGAAGATGCAGATGGAGATCCACCGGTACCCGATATTTCAACACCTGCAATGCGTCCTTGTAAAGCGTCCACAAAATTATTTTGCTTGCCGGCTGTTAAATCCTCCGCGCTCACAGATTGGACGGCAAAGTTTAAGTCCCTTTTTTCGGCCTTAACCCCCATGGCTACAACTACTACTTCATCCAACCCCACAAACTCATCTACCAATTGCACATCCACTACACTTCGTCCGCCGACTTCTACAATCTGCGTTCTAAAGCCAATAAAAGAAAATGTCAAGGTGGATTGTGGACTAATGCTTATGGTGTAGCGGCCATCCATGTTGGTCACTACGCCGTTTAGGGTGCCCGTCTCTAAAACATTAACACCTGGCACAGAGAAGCCACTGGCGTCGGTAACGTTGCCGACTACTGTAACTTGTGCATCCTGAGAAAAGATCTCTGCTTCTCCAAAAAAACCTTCCCGAAGAGAAATATCCGCTCCCGCAGAATCAAGGTTTCTGTCAATATTATTGGCAAATAACGTTTGCCTGCCGGATATCAATAACAAACCAATAACAAAACACAAGAATACAATTCTTGTACTACTGGCCCCTTTCATAGAAACCGGAAATTCATACATTTCTTTCATGCTAAATTAGGTTTACAATTAACACTATTCCATATAAGTTTGAACTGAACTTTAACCGACATGTTTATAATAGAACCAACCATTGAATTGATGCGTTCACACAACTTTTGTTTCTTTTAAAATTAAGCCTATTCTCATCAAAAATCACGAAAAACAAACAGCAAACCGCCATAAACAATAAAAAGAAAATGCTAGATTCTGTTAACATTCATGCCAAAATTATAACAAATAATTGTTAAAACAAATTTTGTTATGACAAAAAAAACATATTTATATAGCACCTTTCAGCACATATACCTTCAAAAGGTCTCATATCATACAACTTTACAATTCCTCCCTTAGTTTTCTCCCGCTCCAACTACCCTTTTACTCATTTTTAAGTATCTTTGACTGGAAAACCAAGTGACCTCATGATCGACCAAGGCACAGTTGATAGAATAATGGAAGCGGCTCAGGGACAGATTACGGACGTCATATCCGAATATGTCAACCTGAAGCGGCGCGGCATCAACTATATTGGCAATTGTCCCTTTCACAATGAAAAGACACCCTCCTTCATTGTTTCGCCCCACAAGGGTATTTTCAAATGCTTTGGCTGCGGTAAAGGAGGGAATGCGGTCAATTTTTTGATGGAACATGAGCAAATCACTTTTGTGGATGCCATCAAAAGTCTGGGTCGTAAGTTTCATATTCACATAGAAGAGAAAGAGCCTTCGCCCGAAGAGCTGCTGCACCAGAACGAGCGGGAAAGCATGATGGTGGTTACCGAATATGCCGCCAAATATTTTTCACAAACACTTTACGAAACCGATGAAGGGCAATCGGTGGGACTGGGTTATTTTCGGCAAAGGGGCTTCAGAGACGACATCATTAAAAAATTTCAGCTCGGCTATTCACCTGAGCAACGGGACGCACTTACCAAACAAGCCCAGCAACACGGCTACAAAATTGATTTTTTAGAGAAGACCGGGCTCTCCATTGTGCGGGACGATTACAAAGCGGATCGCTTTCGGGGACGCGTCATTTTCCCCATCCACAGTCTCTCCGGCAAGGTCATCGCCTTTGGCGGTCGGGTCTTAAAGACCGACGCCAAAACAGCCAAATATCTCAACTCGCCTGAGTCTGAAATCTACCATAAAAGCCGCATATTGTATGGCATTTATCAGGCCCGGCAGGAGATGGTGCGCCAAGATCGCACCTATCTGGTGGAAGGTTATACCGATGTGCTATCCTTTCACCAGGCCGGCATTACCAATGTGGTAGCCTCCTCGGGCACGGCACTCACGGTGGATCAAATCCGGCTCATGGCCCGCTTTTCTCCCAACATCACCATCATCTATGACGGTGATCCGGCCGGCATTAAAGCCTCCATCAGGGGGATTGACCTGGTGCTGGAAGAGGGCATGAACGTCAAGGTTTTGTTGCTGCCCGAAGGAGATGACCCCGATTCGTTTGCCAAAAAACTGGGAAAGGAAAAACTCCTGCAATACATTCAGGAAAACGAAACCGATTTCATCAAGTTCAAGACTTCCATTCTTTTGGAAGATACGCACAACGACCCCATTAAAAGGGCCCAACTGATTCAGGATATTGTCAGAACCATTTCGGTGATTCCCGACCCGATAGTGCGTGCGGTATATATAAAGGAGTGCAGCAAGCTGCTAAATGTGGAAGAGCCTGTTTTGTATACAGAAATAGGCAAAATCAAAAAGACCAAACAGGAAAAAGAAGCGCTTCGTCCGGCCGTTCGACCGCCATCCAATGACCTGTCACCTCAACCGACTGCCACCCCAAACTTCATTCCCGGCATCACCGACAATCCAATGGAAACAGAAGAGCGGGAGGTGCTCCGCTTTCTGATTAAATTTGGCGACCAGATGCTCAACAGTCCGGTCACCATCAATGGCGAAGAAAAATCAATGACCGTAGGAGAATACATCGTACACGGCTTAAATGCAGACGATGTGCGCAGCCAAAACCCCTTGCACAATCAAATTCTTGAGGAGTTTGAGGCGCATCTGGCTACCCCGGGATTCTTGGCCAATCGCTATTTTGTCAGCCACCCCAACCCGGCTGTGAGTGGACTGGTGACCGACCTGATTGCAAGTGAATACCAACTGAGCCGTATTCACAATAAGTATGGTCCTGTAAAAAAAGATGAAGAGATGCTCGATGACTTGGTGCCCCGGGTGGTAACGGAACTCAAATGGAAAATGGTGAAGGTACGCATGGAAAAGATACGTCAGCAACTCAAAGAAGCCCAGGAACAAGGCAACCATGACAGGCTAATGGAACTCATTCAGGAAATGACGGTATTACAGCAAGCCTTTAAATATATTTCGCACCAACACGGAGAACGAACCATCATATAATCAACAAACTCTATTCTGATGAAGACACTGGTACATAAAGACCAAGAGCTGATAGAAACCATTATTCGCCGTTGCGACATCTGCTTTGCAGGCGTGGTCACGCCTGAAAATACGCCCTATGTAATACCGATGAATTTTGGTTACCAAAATGGCATCATTTACCTGCACAGCGCCCCTACTGGGCGCGTGATTACAGCACTTGAAAACAACGCCCATATCTGCATCACGTTCAGTACCGATCACGAACTGGCTTTTCAACATCCGGAGGTGGCCTGTAGCTACCGCATGAAATCCAAAAGCGTTATCGCTTTTGGAAAAGTCACTTTCATAGAGGCTCTGGAGCAAAAGCGCGAGGCCCTTAATATTATCATGGAGCAGTATTCCGACAAAAAATTCGATTACAGTGATCCCGCCGTGCGCAATGTAAAAATATGGGCCATCCCCATCGATGAGATCAGCTGTAAAGAGTTTGGTGCGCCTCACGAAAAATACAAAAAGAGCTAAAATTTATAACCCTAAACAATCGGCCAAATGGTACTTAATTTCATCTGGATAGCCTTTTTTTTAATAGCCTTTGTCGTAGCACTCATTCGCCTGCTGTTTTTTCAGGACATGGAAATATTCTCTGAACTGGTGAACTCCACCTTTGAATATGCCAACACCGGCTTCAATATTTCTTTGGGCTTAACAGGTGTGCTAACCCTATGGCTGGGGTTTATGAAAATTGCAGAAAAGGGCGGCATGGTGGCGTTGATGACCAAAGCCATTGGACCCTTCTTTAACCGCCTATTTCCTACTCTGCCAAAGAACCATCCGGCATACGGCTCTATGATGATGAACCTGGCGGCCAATATGCTGGGGCTCGACAATGCCGCTACACCCATGGGTCTCAAAGCCATGAAAGAAATGCAGACCGTGAACGACCAAAAAGATACGGCCTCAAATGCGCAAATCATGTTTTTGGTTTTAAACACTTCGGGCCTCACCATCATTCCGGTTTCGATCATGGTCTACCGGGCACAGTTCAATGCGGCCAACCCGGCCGACATCTTTTTACCCATACTGTTGGCTACTTTCTTTTCGACTTTGGCAGGCGTTATTTCAGTGGCCTTAGTGCAGCGTATCAAACTGCTGGATCCGGTGATTTTGGCCTACCTCGGGGGCATGACGGCTGCTGTGGGAGCTTTGCTCTGGGGTTTGTCGCGATTGGATCGGGAGCAATTGAGGGTGGTGTCCCTATTAATAGCCAATCTCACCCTCTTTTCTTTCATCATCATCTTCATTGTCCGCGCCGTTATTAAAAAAGTGAATGTCTACGATGCTTTCATTGAAGGCGGCAAGGAAGGATTTTCCATTGCCATTAAAATCATCCCTTACCTCATCGCCATACTTGTCAGTATTGGCGTATTCCGAGCTTCGGGAGCCATGGATTATCTGATCGACGGGGTGGCATGGTTTTTTACCCAGCTTAATGTTGACACCCGCTTTGTAGATGCCCTGCCTACCGCACTCATGAAACCCCTCAGTGGAAGCGGCGCCCGTGGTATGATGATTGATACCATGAACGCCTACGGGGTAGACTCCTTTGCCGGCCGACTGGCCTCTACCGTCCAGGGAGCAACCGACACTACTTTTTATATTATTGCAGTGTATTTTGGGTCAGTGGGCATACGCAACACCAGGCATGCCGTTCCTTGCGGACTAATTGCCGACTTTACCGGCATCATTGCAGCCATATTAATTGGTTACCTCTTCTTTGGGTAAGGCTTTACTTCTTCCTATGTTTTTCTTATATTTAGTGAAATAGTAAAAACAAAAAAACAGAAACATGGATAACGAAGAAACAAAATCAAACAATGGTGCATGGACAATAGGATGGGGATGGTACGTAGCAGTGCCGCTACTGATTGTATTGGGACTGGCGGCAAAAAAAGGCGTCAACGATACACTGGTCCCTAAACACCAACCGGCTTTGGACATTCTTAAAGAACGCTATGCCAAAGGAGAAATCGACCGCCAAAAGTACGAAGAAATGATCAATGACGTTTTAGCTGTCTAAAACACATTCTTTATGCCATTGAAGTTGGTACGAAACTCGCTTGGTGTGGAGTGCTGCTTCTTTTTAAAGGTGCGGTTAAAATTGGAGATGTTATTGAATCCACACTCGTAACAAATTTCTGATATGCTTTTTCTTGTTTCAATTAACAAGCGGGTAGCATAGCCTAAGCGTATTTCATTCACAAACTCAACAAATGATTTGCCAGTACGCTGTTTAATCAGGCGACTGAAAGAGACAACGGACATGTTCAACATGTCCGCTGCTTCTTCCAGCATAATGCGTTGGTTAAAATTAGCACGGACAAAGTTGTAGATTTTTTCGATGCGCTCACTGTTGTGAAAATCATTGTTGTGCTGAAAAGAGATATTGGTCAGTAACTTTTGGTTACGTGAAATGGACAAGTCGTACAGCAAGGACTGAAACTCCAAAAAAGAATCAAAACCCCTTTTCTGGGTTAATGTAAGCAATCGCTTTTCAGCTTGTTGCGCTGCCTCTCTCGAGAAAAGAATGCCCCTGTTGGCATTGTTTAACAAATCACGGATGGGCTTAAGGAGGTTCTTGGCAATAAGCGGTCCTTCGAAAATATCCCTTGGGAATTGTATGGTTATTTCATGCAGCAGTTGTTTTCCTGTGTTCCTAAAGTTTTCCCAACCATGATAGAGGTTAGGTCCTACCATTACCAATTCATAGTCCTCAATCTCTTCTATGTGATCGCCCACAACCCTTCGGGCCCCACGGGCATTGGCAATGAAATTTATTTCATATTCCGGATGAAAATGTATAGGAAAGGTAAACAATGAGCGCTCCCGGTCAAAAACCAAAAAACAATCATCCTCGTTCAAGGGCGTAATTTCCCGATGTATAGATTCCTTAATGGCATGAGCGGTCGATACTTCCATAATTTCCAGGGATAAAAAATGAACTTCTAGATAGTGTCAAAAATAGTTATTTTTGACAAAAAAATACAACACAAGAGACAAATAACACAATAAACTTTCAAACACTTTGAATAGCAGGCCATTACAGTTGCAGTTATTCTAAAAATTAATCATGTATTAATCCAAAGCCAGTCTGCATTAAAAGACATTAAGCTGTATAATTGATACTTAGAGAGGATCATTAATTTAAACAAAAACAAACTATTGTTAATTCCTCCCAATATTGATAATATAGTATCAATACAATTATATTTCCCCTTAGCTAAAAAGAATGTTTTTATTCAAAACATTTCCTATTCAAACAAAAAGCCCTTATATTTGCGGTCGCTTAAAAAGTAGGTTGTATTAATTGAAATTATTTGAAACATGCCCGTAAAAATTAGATTAGCAAGACACGGACGCAAAAGGTATGCTTACTACCACATAGTGGTAGCTGACAGCAGGGCGCCACGAGATGGCAGGTATATTGAAAGGATTGGTTCATACAATCCCAACACAAATCCTGCTACAATTGATCTCAACAATGAGAAGGCCTTACAATGGCTTTCCAACGGTGCCCAACCTACTGATACTGCCCGTGCAATCCTGAGCTACAAAGGTGTTATGATGAAAAAACACTTGCTCGAAGGAGTTAAAAAAGGTGCATTTAACGAAGCTGAAGCTGAAGTTCGCTTCCAAAAATGGCTGGTAGAGAAAGAAGCTAAAATCCAGGCGAAAAAGGATGAATTGGCTGGCATTAAAGCCATGACTGCCAAAGAACGCCTTGAGCAGGAAGCTAAAGTCAACACCGAAAGAGCTGAGAAACTCGCGAAGAGAGATGCTGCTCTGGCTGCTGAAGCTAAAGCCGCTGCTGCTCCTGCTAAAGAAGCTGTTGCCGAAGAGGTAGCTGTTGCCGAAGAGGCTCCTGCCGAAGAAGTAGTTGCTGAAGAAGTAGTTGCCGTAAAAGCTCCTGCTGAAGAAGTAGTTGCTGAAGAGGTTTCAGAAGAACCTGTTGCTGAAGAGGCTCCTGCAACTGAAGAAGCTACAGAAGAAGCTCCTGCTGCTGAAGACAAAGCACCTGAGGAACCAAAGGCTGAATAAACGAAGCCAAAAAATTCTTTATAAAAGAAACCCATCTGTTTTTCAGATGGGTTTTTTTTGTACTTTTACTTTTACCATGATCGATAAATCTAAACTGCTAAAAATTGGTTCGCTGGCTAAACCACATGGCGTAACCGGTGAAATGCTTATACGTATGTTGCCGCAGTGGCAGAGCTATGAGCCTGATCCTGATTTCCTTTTTATTGATCTGCAAGGCGGATTGGTTCCCTATGAAGTACATTCCATCCGATATAGAAACGATCTGGACTTACTGGTTATACTTGACACCATCTCTACTGAAGAAAAGGCCCGCCGCGTTCAAGGTGCCGATATCTATATCGATCCGGAAGAACTGGGACAAGAGCCTGCGCATACCGAATTCTCCATTCAGCAGCTAGTAGGCTTTGAAGTAACAGATAAAACCAAGGGGCCCCTTGGAAAAATAAGGTCTGTTGCGGACATCCAAAACAATCCGCTCATTGAGCTATTTTACAAAGATCGGGAAGTTCTGGTGCCCATTCACAGCGAATTCATTGTGAGCATTGATATGGAAAAACGGCAAATGGAAATTGACGCACCGGCCGGACTTATTGAACTGTACCTGGAATAAGTCGTCCTTTTTCCAGTCGGTTAAAATCAGACCGCCAATCCTCAGGCAGCACCATACCTTCACCTGTGACAATATTGAAGCCCACCATCACCGAATCACACGTCGCGGTAGGCCCTGTTTCGCCCTCCTTTAAAACCCATTGCAGCATGCGCAGGCTCTTGCCGCCTAGTTGATAAATACGGGTGAGCACCTTCACCTTATCGCCGGGCATCGTTTGCTGGAAAAAATCGGTCTTATTGGAGACAATCACCAAATGCCGGCCATCCTTCCACAGATTATCCGCCCCCAGGGCATCCTGTAAATAGTGCACACGGCCAATATCAAAATACTCCTGAATTACGGTATTGTTAACATGCCCAAAGCCATCCACATCATTGAAGCGGATTTGAATGGGTGTCTCGTGAATGAATTCCTTCTCCTTCATATTACTATGGATCGATAAACTTTTTTTGCCTATTTTTCAAGCAGTTATGACTTCATTAACTGTGGGCCTGGTTGACTTATAATTATTGACTTGCTTTTGTCTAATACCTAACGACCTATTGACCTAACGTCCTATTGACCTAACGACCTAACGACCTATTGACCTATTGACCTATTGATATTAACTATTCCCGAATTATTACAATTTCGCCATGTTTGCCTAAACGCAAAATACCCGAGGGTGTATAGAAGGCGCTCTCCTCCTGTCGGTATTTAACCACATAGTCCACCCCATTAATTATGCCTTCATCAATTTCCATGAAACTTTTAGGCGTTGACTTACCACTAATATTGGCAGAAGTAGAGACAATGGGCTTGCGAAAACGTTGACACAAAGCCTGCGAAAACAATTCGCGCGTTACCCTTATGCCAATGCTGCCATCTGTGGCCACCGCATTAGCAGCCATATTTTTAGCACCCTCGTAAACAATGGTCAGCGGCTTTTCAGACAGCTCTGTCAAGTCCCACGCCAGCTCCGGCATTTCACGGATGTACTGAGGAATTTTCCCTGCCTGATCGACCAAAACGATAAGCGGCTTACCCGTCGGCCGATGCTTCAGTTGAAGCAATTTAGCTACGGCATCTGCATTGCTTGCATCACAACCAATGCCCCAAACAGTATCTGTCGGGTAAAGAATCAAACCCCCTTCGGTCAGCACTTCCAAAGCCTTCTGAAAATCCTCTCTGTCGTAGCGTTCAGCCATGCCTGTATCTGTTTATAAATTTTATACCGCTACCCCAAAATCACGCAGGGCCGCATTGAGCGAGGTTTTCAAGTCCGTAGAGGCCTTCCTCTGACCAATGATTAGCGCAGCAGGTACCTGATAGGAACCGGCAGGAAATTCCTTGGTGTAGGTGCCGGGAATCACCACAGAGCGAGGTGGAACAACGCCTTTATGGATTACCGGCTCCGAGCCGGTCACATCAATTATTTTGGTAGAGCCGGTCAGCACCACATTGGCCCCCAGAACCGCCTCTTTACCTACGCGGCAACCTTCCACCACTATGCAGCGCGAACCAATAAAGGCGCCATCTTCGATAATTACTGGGGAGGCCTGTATGGGCTCCAAAACTCCACCCAGACCAACACCACCACTCAGATGAACATGTTTACCCACCTGTGCGCAGCTGCCCACAGTAGCCCAAGTGTCCACCATGGTGCCTTCATCTACATAAGCACCAATGTTCAGGTAGGAAGGCATCATAACCACACCCCGTGCTATATAGGCACCGTAACGGGCCACCGCATGAGGTACTACCCGAACACCCAATTCTTTATAATTGCCCTTGAGCGCCATTTTATCGTAAAACTCAAAAGGACCCATTTTGATGGTTTCCATGGTCTGCATGGGAAAGTAAAGTATGACCGCCTTCTTGATCCACTCATTGACCTTCCACTCGTCCCCGGCGGGCTCTGCCACACGAATGATTCCCTTGTCCAGTTGTTCAATGACAGCCCGAATAGCCTCCTGTGTTTCAGCACCGCTTAGCAAACTTCGATCGTCCCATGCTTTTTCAATAATTTCTCTCATTCCAATTCTGTTAGGTAAATGATTTTTGGTTGCCAAAATCACTTCTTCGATTAATAAATGGTTTAGTTCCGTAAAAATAAGGCATAATGGTCACATAGTATCAAATAATTATCATTTAGTATGTTAATGTTTTTTAAATCAAAAACAAGAAGTTGTCAATCGTCCAAACTTGTAATATTTGGTAAAAGATGGGTCCCCATTTACCCTAACGGCACAATTATTGTTTTAATTCAGTCCATCCTGTTACCTCTACTAATCCTGTATGGCACCCATTTATTGACCCAAATCCAATAAACAATGCGCACACAGGCATACACATCTATTTTCCTAAGAATTTGTACCATCATTTTACTGCCTTTAGATGCACTGTCACAAACCGACTCCTTAGTCGTTTGGAAAGGCTGCATCTCAGGCCATGACAACCATGCGGAAATCCCACATGCCACCATCGCCAGTTATAAGCAAGTAGCACTATACATCAGTGATGAAAAGGGGTGCTTCAGCTTAAAACTCGACCACAACGACTCCATACGCGTTGCAGCCTTGGGTTATGAAGCCCGCACCATTGTATTAAGTAAGCAGTTGCGCGACAGCATCAACAACCTGTCCATTCAACTTAAACAGCACAGTTTTAAAATTCGGGAAGTCACCGTTAAAGGATACAGGGGCATCCTCGACCCTTTAATATTTCCCAAACACCTGGATGATTCCAAAAAAATTGATTTGCGCCTACCCGCACACATCGGCAGCCAGGTAAGCGATATTCCTCCCCATGAAAGACTCGACGCAGGAAATATGGGAGTTTTGGGTGCCATTTTTAATCCTGCCTCTTTTTTCCACTCCAAATTCAGTAGAGCCGAAAAGGCCAAACTAAGCCTTCCCGAAGCCCGAGAGGCAACCCGTCTTTGGAATCACCAGGAAGCGATAGCAGGCCGGGAAGTCATCGCCCTCGTTTCAGGCTACGAAGGCGAAGCACTGGATCACTTCATGATTTATTGTAACATGCACTTAAAAATAAGTACGGCCGACACTGGCGTAACAGCCACCAGAAAAATTGAAGCGCTCTTGTTTCAGTATCAATATGAAAAACAGCAAAAAACCATGGATAATACCCCTTAAACTTCTGCTGGCCAACTTCACATCCTCCCTTTATTTAGTAATTCTGAAAAACAAGGAGAAGCATTCTAGTGTTTGGTAAATAGGAATCTAACATGAGGCGTTTCATCTGTCCATTAAAATAAATGACAATTAAGTGAATATTTATACCAAAAATTTGATTTTTCGACAGTAAAAACGCCTGTTTTGTAAAAAAATGACAGAAAAGAAAAACTTTTTTTTTATTAGCGTTTGTATTTATGACAAAATTCATACATTTGCATTGTTATTAAACAAAAACAGATCATGATACTTTTTACGTCTCTCCTTCTCGTAGTCAT
Source organism: Marinilabiliaceae bacterium UBA5213 (assembly GCA_002412555.1). Lineage (GTDB taxonomy): Bacteria > Bacteroidota > Bacteroidia > Bacteroidales > Marinilabiliaceae > Geofilum. Next base: position 45,348 of record DHVH01000252.1, read on the forward strand.
TATTATTCTCGTGGTGAACCATTAGAGAAGTGAGATAGGTATGTAAAAAGTTAAACTATAAAGAACTTGGAACCCCTCTCACTTCATACGTGAGAGGGGTTTCTGCTTACAGAGTCTTTGGCTCTTTTGAAAAGGATGTTGAACAACTAAAAAGGGCCTCGGAACCCGGAATTAAATAAGGAAGAATGAAGATTCCATTAAGAAGCAATACGACCACACAAGGACGCAGAATGGCTGGCGCCAGAAGTTTATGGCGTGCCAACGGCATGAAGGACGAACAAATGGGGCGTCCCTTGATTGCCGTTGTTAACTCCTTCACCCAGTTTGTTCCGGGGCATGCCCACTTACACCAAATTGGCCAGGACGTTAAGAAATTAATAGAAAAGCAAGGTTGCTTTGCCGCGGAGTTCAACACCATAGCCATCGACGATGGCATTGCCATGGGGCACGATGGCATGTTGTACTCCTTGCCTTCGCGCGATTTAATAGCGGATAGCGTGGAGTATATGGTAAATGCCCATCAGGCAGATGCCATGATATGCATCAGCAACTGTGATAAGATAACTCCGGGTATGTTAATGGCCGCCATGCGCCTGAACATCC
>DHVH01000058.1 GCA_002412555.1 Marinilabiliaceae bacterium UBA5213
ACACTTCTCCTGGAACTCCTGGTCTGTAATGTCAAACTTTTTTTTGATAGCGGTGCGTTTCTAATTTGTGCTTGCACATGAAGACGCTTGCGTACCACAACCGCAGCCTTCTCCGGAACCTCCACCACTACAGGTTGTCAGTTGACTGTCTTTTTTGAAGAAAGCCTTTACTGCCAAGCCTAAAAACGCCAGACTTAAGAAAAAGATAGATAATGCGAGAATAATTAAAAACTGTGTCATACTGCGTTCCCATTTTAACTGAGCAATCAATCTTACCTAATTAAGAAACTGTTTAAAAACAAATCTTGACTACAAATATAAGGCTTGCTTAATTAGGATACAAATATCCTAATTAGTTTTTTCCTGTTTTTTTCGCATGCACCATAACATGAAGAAGGTGATGGCGCCGTTGAGCATAAGTTTTTCATAACCCAGATTAAAACCGAACCAGTTGTTGGCGTTGAAATCCAGAATGCCGGTCAGCAAGGGAGGCACAATGGCCACTAGAGGAACCAGTTGGTCGTGCACCCTGTGTTTGGTGAACAATCCAAAAGTATACAGGCCCAATAAGGGGCCGTAGGTATAACCTGCCAGGGTGTAAATAGTGTCAATGATGCTATCCTGATTCAAGAATCTGAATACCATAATGACCATGGCTGTGAGCACGGCAAAACCGATGTGGGTGATGGTGCGGGTTCTTCTGGCTTGGGTGTCGGTCATTTTATCAATCTCCATAATGTCCAAAGAAAAGGAGGTGGTGACTGAAGTTAGTGCTGAGTCGGCACTCGAATAGGCGGCAGCAACCAGCCCTAAAATAAACAATATACCCACGATGGGGGGAAGGTAGCCACCCATGGCCAGCATGGGGTAGAGGTCGTCGGCCCGCTCGGGAGTTAAGAGGCCGTTTTGAGCAATAAAGGTGAACAGCAGCACACCCAGACTCAGGAAAAGGAGGTTCACGGGTAAAAAGGCCATGCCATACCAGTACATATTTTTTTGCGCCTCTTTCAGGTTTTTGCAGGAGAGATTTTTTTGCATCATGTCCTGATCAAGTCCGGTCATGACAATGGTAATAAAAGCACCGGAGAAAAATTGCTTCACAAAATGGCGCGAAGAGCCCCAGTCGTCCCACACAAATACACGCGACATATCACTGTTACTGATGATTTGTGCCATGCCTTTCAGCCCCTGATCCATGGATGCCCCGATGTAGTAAATGGTGATGCCCACAGCGGATAGCATCAGAATGGTTTGCAAGGTGTCGGTCCATATTATGGTTTTGATACCTCCCCTGAAGGTATAAAGCCAAATCAGCGATATGGCGATGATCACTGTCTGGTAAAAGGGAATGCCCAGCGCATCAAAAATTGCCAGTTGCAGTACGCTGGCCATAAGATAAAGTCGGGCCGCAGACCCCACGGTACGAGAGGCGATAAAAAGCAGGGCCCCTGATTTATAGCTGAAGTACCCAAAGCGCTGATCAAGATAGCTATAGATGGAGGTGAGGTTGAGCCGGTAGTAAAGTGGCAAAAGGATGTTGGCAATGACAACGTACCCCAGAACAAAGCCCCCAACCATTTGCAGGTAGGTGAATTGTTGTGTTTGCACCCAGCCGGGCACAGAGATGAAAGTGACACCGGAAAGCGATGAGCCTATCATGCCAATGGATACTATGTACCAGGGGGAGCGCCGGTTGCCCAAAAAGAAGGAAGCATTGTCCGATTTACGGCCAGTGCGCCAGGCAATCAATATCAGTACCAGAAAATAGCCTCCGATGATGGAGCTGATCATTAGCGGACTCATGCTTTTTTTGACAAAGAAAGGGATTTTAAGGTTTTCAACCAAAATGGGTTATCCGCTAATTTTACTAATTATACGAATTTAAAACCAACTGAAGCTGGTTTTTGGGGATTTACGTGTAATTGACTCCGTTGATCTTCGATTCGTGGACTACTTTTATTTTTCCATTTTGTGAGGCACAACTTTTGAGGAGTTATCTACTTATTAGAAGCGTTCTTTTTTTACTACCTTTGTGGCTCATTTAACGCATTGTTTTGGTCATGAATACATCCCAATATCCCTCTGTGCTCCTTGAAAATGCGGTCAATGAATTTGCCCGTTTGCCGGGCATTGGCCGAAAGACAGCCATGCGACTGGCTTTGTTTGTCCTTAAGGAGAGCAAAGCTGATGTGGCGCGGTTTGCGGATGCCATCAAGACTATGCGGGAGGAAATTCATTACTGTAAAAGTTGCTTCAATATCTCCGATTCAGATGTCTGCGACATCTGTGCCAGTGCCAAGCGCGACCACACCTTGGTTTGTGTGGTTGAAAGCGTTCGCGATGTGATGGCCATTGAGAATACCCAGCAGTTTAAAGGTATATACCATGTATTGGGGGGTGTCATTTCGCCCATGGATGGTATTGGCCCCGATGATTTAACCATCCAGCCTTTGGTTGAAAAGGCAAAGGCCGGTGAAGTTAAAGAGGTTGTGTTTGCCTTGAGTGCAACCATGGAAGGGGATACCACTAATTTTTACATTTACAGGAAAATAGCTGAATATCCGCTTAGTGTCACGACCATTGCACGTGGCGTAGCCATTGGCGATGAGTTGGAGTATGCAGATGAAGTAACACTGGGGCGCTCATTGGTGAACCGACTGCCCTTTGAGAAGTCCCTGTAATTATTAGGATTAGTTAGATGCATTTGCAGTTGCAGTTGCAGCCTGCCAGGAGTGTTTTGGAAAAGAATTAAAAAAATAAAAAATGAAGGACAAAAGTATTCAATCCCTGAAATTGATTTATTGGGCCATTTTCGTCGGCATGGTTGTGTTTACCATTGTGGCCGTTGCATTAGCACCGCGTTTTGCTGGAGTTGCTGCTCTGGAGCTGCATCAAGTTGAAACGCTTAAGTCAGTGATTATTATTTTGGCTCTGGCAGGTATTCCGTCCGGCTTTATTTTTCATAACCGCAAAGTGCGACGTATTCCCGCGGATATGAATTGGGCAGGGAAGATGAAACTATACCGAAATAGCTTTATCTTTAAAATTGCCCTGCTTGAATCATTGGCATTATTGTCATTAATAGGCTTTTTGCTTTCAGTCAACAAGTCATTTTTGTATATTACGTTATTGTTGTTGGTGGCCTATCTGTTGAATGTCCCTACCAATGAAAAAATTGCTCTGGAGCTGGATCCGCTGGAGCCAATGAATGAATTAGAGAAGGAAGAAGAATAAACGAAAGTTGATTATGATTATAGCTGTAGATTTTGATGGCACTATTGTTGAACACCGCTACCCGGCCATTGGTAAAGACAAGTTTTTTGCCTTTGAAACCCTTAAGACGCTTCAGAAAGATGGTCACCAGTTGATTTTGTGGACCTACAGAGATGGGCAATTATTGGACGATGCTGTGGAATATTGCCGCAGTAAAGGTGTGGAATTTTATGCCGTTAACAGTAGTTATCCGAATGAAGCGTTGGATCCTGGTCAAAGTCGTAAAATACATGCCGATTTATTCGTTGATGACCGTATTGTTTTTGGCTTTCCGGGATGGGGTGAGATATACCAAAGCATTAACCCTAATGCGTCATCCACTGGTTATGTCGATTACCGAAAGCAATACGAATTGTCGAAACAGAAATCGTTTAAGGGGCTGTTTAACAAGTTTTTGATTTGGATTGGAGCAAAGGAAAACAGATAAAATAAACTAAATTATATTCGAATGAAGCTGATTAATTTTTTTGTGTTGGCACTTATTACAGTGCCTTTCTTTAGCAGTTGCGGCTATAACACCATGGTTGAATTGAATGAAGGTGTTGATGCACAATGGGCACAGGTTGAAAATGTGTATCAGCGTAGAGCTGATTTGATACCTAATTTGGTAAATACCGTAAAAGGGTATGCCGCACATGAACAGGAAACACTGGAAGGTGTCATTGAAGCGCGCAGCAAGGCTACCGGCATCAATCTGAATACCGACAATATGGATGCCGCTTCTATGCAGCAATTTCAGCAGGCACAGGATGGGTTGTCATCTGCTTTGTCGCGTTTGATGGTGGTGGTTGAACGCTATCCTGATCTCAAAGCCAATCAGAATTTTCTGGATTTACAGGCCCAACTCGAAGGCACTGAAAACAGGATTGCTGTGGAGCGGATGCGTTTCAATGAAGAGACCCGTAAATACAATACCTATATCACGAAGTTTCCCCAACGCTTTATTGCCTCCATGTTTAATTTTGAACGTAAACCCTATTTCGAAGCTGATCAGGGAGCCCAAAGTGCGCCTGTAGTTTCGTTTTAATGTATATTGATTTATGGCTGCTAAACTTTTTACCGATCACGAGAAAGAAACCATTGTTAATGCTGTTAAAACGGCAGAGCTGAATACCTCAGGTGAAATCCGGGTGCATATTGAGCGCAGCTGTCCGGAGGAACTTTTGGACAGGGCTGCTTATATTTTTGAAATGCTTAAAATGCATAAGACGGAACTTCGGAATGGGGTATTGTTTTATTTGTCGGTAGACGATCATCAATTTGCCATCCTGGGTGATGCCGGTATTAACGCGCGTGTCAGAGAAGGTTTTTGGGATGAGATAAAGGAGACGATGATTGAATTGTTCAGAGCTGGCGATTTAGCTGGTGGACTGGAAAAAGGTATTTTGATGGCCGGTGAACAATTGAAAGTCCATTTTCCCTATCAGGCGGATGATGTGAATGAGTTGTCAGACGAAATATCATTCGGAAAATAGTCTTTGACGCTTTCTTTCTAATGACTAAGGAATTAGTTGTTTTCTTTTTGAAACAAAATAAAGAGAAGCATAATGATGAAAATTACAAGTGCCCTTATATTCGTTTTATTCTGCTGGATAGAGGTGGTGGGTAACCCTTTTCCTGCAAAGCCAAATCCGCCCCGGCTGGTCAATGATTTGGCCGGCGTGTTGAATGCCGGTGCCCGTGAGCAACTGGAAGCCCATTTGGTAGGGTTTGCCCGGGAAACAAGTACGCAGATAGTGCTGGTGACGGTACCTACTCTGGATGGCTATGATGCGGGCGATTATGCCGTTCGCCTGGCGCATGATTGGGGGGTTGGACAAAGTGGCGATGACAATGGCATTGTTTTGCTGGTAAAACCACGTTACGACAATGAAAAGGGACAGGCCTTTATCGCTGTCGGTTACGGTCTTGAAGGTGCAGTTCCGGATGCTACTGCCCGGCGAATTGTGGACAATGAAATGATTCCTCATTTCAGAAATGATGATTACTACTCGGGGATGCTTTCGGCAGTGAATGTGCTCATGGAACTCACCCGCGGCGAATATACCTCTGATGCCTATTTGAACCGGACCGGGAGTGAGCAGTCAACTTTTGGAGCTGTGTTTGTCCTTATAATGGCCATTATCATGATAACGGTTTTTTCAAAGTCAAAACGTGCCAGAGAGTCCTCCATCGGGCACAGTCTGCCTTTCTTCGCCATGATGGCATTGATGGGGTCGGGCTCCAGACGCCATAGCGGTCACTTTGGCAATTTTTCTTCCGGGGGCGGATCCTTTGGGGGAGGCGGAGGTTTCGGCGGCTTTGGCGGCGGTGGCTTTGGCGGTGGCGGAGCCGGTGGAAGCTGGTAAAAAGATTTTTTACGGGTACAAGCATAAAAAAAGCGCAGATTTCTCTGCGCTTTTTTATGCTCTATAATTTTCTTGATGTGTGGGCTGCTAAAGTTGGTCGTCCACTAAAATGCGACCACAGTACTCACATACAATAATTTTCTTTCTTAACTGAATGTCTAACTGGCGCTGGGGCGGGATTTTGTTGAAACAACCACCACAGGCATCCCGGGCAACAGTAACAACTGCCAGTCCGTTGCGTGCATTCTTGCGAATACGTTTAAAAGCGGTCAAAAGCCTGTCATCAATTCGGTTTTCAACCTCTTTGATTTTGACTTTCATGCGATCCTCTTCCGTCTGAGTTTCTGAAACGATCTCATCCAGCTCAGCTTTTTTGGCACTCAGGTCGCCCCGACGCTCTTCAAGCTGCTTTTTAGAAATTTCCATCACTTCCGATTTGGTCTTCATTTCCGAAGTGTATTCCCGAATGCGCTTTTCGCACAGCTCGATTTCCAGCGTCTGAAATTCAACTTCCTTGGTCAGTGAGTCGTATTCGCGGTTGTTACGAACGTTAGACTGTTGGGCTTCATATTTTTTGATGAGCAGGCCGGCCTCTTTAATCTCATTCTTTTTGCTTAGAATGTCGTCGTTGAGCTTTTTAATTTCTGCTTCCAGGTTGGTTAAGCGGGTGTCTAATCCTTCTATTTCATCTTCAAGGTCTTGGACCTCAAGGGGTAGTTCGCCTCTTAATGTCCTGATTTTGTCAATTTCAGAAACTGCCTTTTGAAGGTCATATAGCGCCCGAAGTCTGTCTTCAACAGTTACTTCACTGGTGCTTGCTTTTGAATCCATTGTTGCCATTCTGCTATAGATATTTAATTGGATTGCTATTTACATTTGATAAACGGACTGCAAAATTAGGGAATTTTTTTGTAAGTAGCTCAAAAAAAAGTTCTTTAGTGAACTGTTCACTCTCATAATGTCCAATATCCGCTATCATAATTTTATTTTCAGCATCGAAAAACTGATGGTACTTAAAGTCGCCGGTCACCAAAACATCTGCCTGATGCTTCATGGCTTGTTTGAGAAGAAAGCTGCCACTCCCGCCACAAACGGCAACGGTGCGAACTTCGGTCTTTTCAGTCGCAGAATAACGCACACAGCCTGCGTGGGTCCTTTTTTTTAATTGTTGTAAAAATTTTTCTGGCGGTAAGGGTTCAGGTAGGTCACCGATAACGCCAAAGCCAATGCTGTCCCACTCGTTTTTAAGGGCTATCAGGTCGTAAGCCGGCTCCTCGTAAGGGTGTGTGGCGTAGAGTGCTTGAACGACCTTGTTTTGCAGGTAATCCGGCATGATTGTTTCAATGCGCACCTCCGCTTCAGTGTGCATGAGGCCTTTTTTACCTGCAAAGGGCAAGGTGTTTTCGCCTGCTCTGAATGTTCCCTCGCCATGGCTATTGTAGCTGCACTGGTCGTAATTCCCTATTCGGCCGGCACCGGCATTAAAAAGTGCTTCCCGCACTTCTGGGGCTTGCTGGTGGGGCACAAAGGTGACCAGTTTTACCAGAAGGTTACTTCTGGGTTCCAATATTCTTTGATTAATCAGGCCTATTTTGTTCGCCAATACGGTGCTAACCCCACCTGTAACACTATCGAGGTTGGTATGTGCAGCAAAAATGGCAATGTCATTTTTGACGGCCGCTATAAGTATTCTTTCTGCTGCTGAATGACAGGTAAGCTTTTTAATACCAGATAAAGTGACCGGGTGGTGGGCCACAATTAAATTGAAGTTGTGGGTGATGGCTTCTTCTAAAACCGCCTCTGTAACATCCAGGGTTATGATTATTCCGGTAACCTCCATGGAAGAATGCCCCGTTTGCAAGCCGCAATTGTCATAACTCTCCTGTAAGGATGGCGGAGCAAAGGATTCTATTTCCGAAATTATTTCATGAAGAGGAATCGTGCCCATGTAATTGGTATAAATAGTATGCTTAAGTACAAAACAATTTACCACTCCAGAGGTTCAACGAAGGGTGGATTTTACGTTGTGATGATGGAAGATTTAATGGAGCATTGTGTTTTTGCAGTGTCGATTTTGATCTTACAAGCTCTCCTTTATTTCTACCAGAGTTTCCCGAATCTCTTTGAGGCGTTTAATTACTTCGAAGTTCTCGATGGTGTCGGTTCTGTTTTCTTTCAGCTTTTTTTCTGCACCTTTTAAAGTCATGCCTTTCTCCTTTACCAAATGGTAAATTAGGTGAAAGTTGTCGACATCCTGTGGGGTGAATAGTCTGTTGCCTTTTTTATTTTTATGGGGCTTAATGATGTCAAATTCTTTTTCCCAGAAACGAATGAGGGAGGTGTTTACATCAAACATTTTGGCCACTTCGCCGATGGTGTAATAGAGTTTTTCTATTTTTGGCTCTTTATAAGGCATAAGGCAAACAAATTATAAGAAAGTAAATACAATTTTAGCCTTTTTTTTTGATGCATACAAATTTGGCTCAAAGGAAAGTTGCCTTCAAGCGTCTGCAGGGGATTGAAATTTGTTGGTGCTTTAGTCGAACGTCCTGTTGCTGTTAGATGATATCCGTATCATCTCTTCGTACTGATCGGGTGTTAAATCCTGAAAGAAGTAGTGAGCGGGATCTACTGGTTTGTCTCTGATTCTTACTTCGTAGTGAAGGTGTGGAGCTGTTGATTTTCCAGTATTTCCAACATATCCGATGACATCTCCTCTGAGCACTTTTTGTCCAACCCTTACATTGAATTCATGCATGTGAGCGTAAAGCGTCGAATAGCCGAAGCCATGATCAATAACCACGTTTTTGCCATAACCAATGGCAGAGGTTCGGACCGCTTGAACAACACCATCGCCGGTGGCGTATATTTCTGTGCCGGTTGGTGCAGAAAAGTCAAGCCCTTCATGAAATCTTCTGGTTTTGTAAATAGGGTCAATACGCCATCCCCACCCTGAAGCGGTGCGGCGTAAATCTTTGTTGGAGACGGGCTGTATGGCAGGAATGCATCTGAGCATTTCTTCTTTGCGGAGGGTTAAATCGATGATTTCATCAAAAGACTTGGATTGCACGTAGAGTTGTTTCATGATGCCATCCAGTTTTTTGGCGGTATTGACTACCAGTTTGGCATTGTCCAAATCCTCCAGATAACGGTAGCGATTAACACCACCAAAACCCGCTCTTCGAATGGAATTGGGAATGGAATCAGCCTGAAAAATGACCCGATAAACATTTTCATCGCGTTGTTGAATGTCATCCAATACCAGTAGTACCTGCTCCAATTTGTTCGACATAATTTCATACTGCGAAACCAGACGGGAATTTTCTCTTTCCAGTTTAATTTCCACTGGACTATCAATCAGGTAAACATATCCAAAGAAGAAGACAAATCCCATAAGGGCACTGAACAACGTGTAGCTGAAAACACGTGAAACATAAAACCGTACTCCGGTTTCAATTCGGTCGTAACTTAGCGTTTCGGGATTATATCTGTATTTGACTTTTGACATACGGCAATAAATTTGACGCTAAAATAGAAAAAATTGTTATTAACATGCAAAAATCAGCCGATTAATCTATTTTTGCACATCAATTTTTATTAAAAAGAGAAGGCGGATAGTTAATATGCTATTGTTTTTGCATTTTTGTTTTAATCAACAACTCATTTTAGGTTGGTTTCACGTATAAATGAAAAATTGTGTAAACCGACAATGCACAACACATACGTGTTGATTTTTGTACGAATTTACTAGTTAAAGGTTTCGTTTTTTTGATAAACAGTAAAATTAGGATAGATATTTATATGACAGCTTCTGAAATTAGAAAGAGTTTTCTGGATTATTTTGAGTCCAAACAGCACAGAGTGGTGGCCTCGGCTCCGATGGTGATTAAGGATGATCCTACGTTGATGTTTACCAATGCAGGGATGAATCAGTTTAAGGATGTGTTTTTGGGGAATGGCCAGCCTGTGGCAAAGCGGGTGACTAATTCTCAAAAATGTCTGCGGGTATCGGGCAAGCACAATGATTTGGAGGAGGTGGGGCATGATTCCTACCACCATACCATGTTTGAAATGTTAGGCAACTGGTCGTTTGGCGACTATTTTAAAAAGGATGCCATTAATTGGGCATGGGATTATTTGGTGAATATTTTGAAAATCGATAAGGACTGTTTGTACGCCTCTGTTTTTGAGGGTGACGCTGCCGATGGTGTGGATCGTGACTCGGAGGCCTATGACTTATGGCGGGCGCATTTGCCTGAACACAGAATCATCAATGGCAACAAAAAGGATAATTTCTGGGAAATGGGAGAATCGGGCCCTTGCGGGCCCTGTTCTGAAGTGCATGTGGATTTGCGGGATGCTGCTGAGAAGGCAAAGGTTCCCGGAGAGTCGCTGGTCAATAAAGACCATCCGGAGGTCATTGAAATCTGGAACCTGGTCTTTATTCAGTACAACCGCTTAGCGGATGGTTCACTTGTGTCCCTCCCTCATCAACATGTGGATACGGGTATGGGATTTGAACGACTTTGCCGGGTGATTCAGCAAAAGAAATCCAATTACGATACCGATGTATTTCAACCCATCATTCAAAAAATGGCTGCGGTGACGGGGGTTCAATACGGTGCTGCTGAGACATCAGATATTGCCATGCGCGTGGTGGCGGACCATTTTCGGACCATTGCTTTTGCTATTTGTGACGGACAGTTGCCATCGAATAATAAGGCGGGCTATGTTATCCGGCGCATTTTGCGCCGGGCGGTTAGGTACTCCTATACCTTTTTAAATATGAAGGAGCCTTTTATGGGTCAGTTAATGGAAGCTTTAAGAGCCACTATGGGAGAGGCTTATCCAGAGCTGGCGGCCCGGCAGGACTTGATTCAAAAGGTGGTGCACGAAGAGGAGGAGTCGTTCCTGCGTACATTGGCGACCGGAATTGTACTGTTGGATAAGATTATCCAGGAAACTAAATTGAAAGATTATAAAGTGGTCGAAGGTCGTTTGGCCTTTGAACTTTATGATACCTTTGGTTTCCCACTAGATTTAACGGAGTTGATTTTGAAAGAAAATGACCTTGTGGTCAACCGTAAGGAATTTGAGCAGGAGATGGAAGCACAGAAGTCCCGTGCCCGCAATGCGGCGGCTGTTGAAACGGACGACTGGGTGGTTTTGCAGGAGGACGATAAGGAAGAGTTTATCGGTTATGACTTTTTGGAGACGGAGGTGCAACTGGTGAAGTACCGTAAGGTTAAGTCCAAAAACAGTGAGCTGTACCAATTGGTTTTTAATGTTACACCCTTTTATGCTGAGGGGGGTGGACAGGTAGGTGACAGCGGCTACCTTGAAGCGAACGGTAAAAAATATGCGATTATTGACACCAAACGTGAGAACAACCTGATTATTCATATTTGTCACCAGCTACCCGAAGATTTAGGAGCTACTTTTAAAGCTGTGGTAGATGGGGATAAAAGACGGATGTCGGCCAATCACCACACTGCCACCCATTTGTTGCATAAAGCCTTGAGGAAATTTTTGGGCGACCATGTGGAACAAAAAGGGTCGTTGGTGCACCCCGATTATTTGCGTTTTGACTTTTCCCACTTTCAGAAATTGACCGACGAGGAAATACGTTCGGTTGAGCACGAAGTGAATCGCGAAATAAGAATGAATATTCCGGTGAATGAACACCGGGAATTACCGCTTTCAAAAGCCAAAGAGATGGGTGCTATGGCGCTTTTTGGGGAGAAATATGGTGATGTGGTGCGGGCTATTCGCTTTGGTGATTCTGTGGAGCTTTGCGGTGGAACGCATGTTTCGGCTACCGGACAAATCGGTCTGTTCAAAATCATAAGTGAAGCATCTGTAGCTGCCGGTATTAGACGAATTGAAGCAGTGGTGGCCGATAAGGCCGAAGCGCTTTTTGATGCCCAATCGGATTTGCTGAAGCAGTTGGAGCAAATGTTCAAGAACCAGAGCAATTTGCATAAAAACGTGGAAGCGTTAATGAATGAAAATAGCACGCTGGCCAAGCAGATGGAAACCATGCGCCAGGGTTTGATGCAGATAGAAAAACGCAGCATCAATGATGCAGCTAAAACGGTGAATGGTGTGGTGGTGATGCATGCCTTGGTAAAACCTGCTTTAGCTGGTCATATTAAAGATTTTGCCTTTCAGCTGCGCGGAGCGTGCGACCATGAAATGGTAGCTGTTTTGGGTGGAGAAATGGATGGCAAAGCCCAACTTTCAGTGATTCTTTCAGACTCCTTGGTGGAGGCTGGGGTTTTGAATGCTGTGGACCTTATCCGGACTGTTTCGCCTGCCATTCAGGGCGGGGGCGGTGGTCAGAAGTTTTTTGCCACGGCCGGTGGCAAAAATCCTGCAGGCCTTAACGACGCTATTGAAATGGCTTTGGCGCTGATTGAGGAAGCTCTTCAGAAAAAGTAAATCACACGTTGTAAATATTAAAAAAAAGCCGGCACTTCATTCAACTGCCGGCTTTTTTTTACAATAAAGGCCATTCTTCCTTTATCTCGGGAATGTTATGGTTTATTTTCATGACTTCACGGGCTTTTTTCAGATAGCTATTCATGCCTTCCCATCCGTGAGGAACAAAATCTGGCACGCCCTGCTCTGAATAGACAGAAGCGGGCAGTATGTAGTATTGTTTTTTTCCGTTTTCAAAAGGCGTGTGCACCCATGTCAACAGGTGCTCAGCTTTGGTGATCGAGGTAATGCTGTCATTTTTGGAGAGCTCTATGCGTACCATAACCCCGCCGTCGGTATAATCTTTGCGCTGATTGGATACAAAGTTACCCAGGGAGTAGACTACCAGTTGCTCCTTACCTTCCACCTCGTTGAGCAGGTGCATGGGCTGCACCACATGCGGGTGGGAGCCTATAATGATATCAGCTCCCTGACTAAACAGAAAGTCTGCCGTTTCCTTTTGTGCTGGACTGGGTGTTGTTTGATATTCATTGCCCCAATGGATGAATACGATGATTTTATCGGGCGAAAGACTTTTGGCCTTTTGCAGATGCTCTGCTATCTCTGAATGGATGATGTGGTTAACGATATTGGGCTGGCGCACCATGATGCCATTGGTGCCATAGGTATAGTTCAACAAAGCCAGACGTATGCCTTCTACTTCGATTATTTTTGGGTTGTTTACATGAAAATCAGCACTGTCCTTGAATGTCCCGGTCCGTACAAAATAAAGTTCTTCCAAAATGTCAATGGTGCGTTCCATACCCCGTCGGCCTTTGTCGTACGAATGGTTGTTGGCGGTTACCAGTGTATTTACCCCGGCATTTTTTAAAGCCTTGCCCAAGGCATCGGGTGAGGTGAAGGCCGGGTAACCTGCGTAAGGGGGACCGGCAAAGGTGACTTCGAGGTTTCCGGTGACGATGTTGGCCGACCGAAATGTTGGCTCGATGTATCTGAAACTCGACGTGTAGTCATAGGTGCCATCCGATTGCCTGGCGCTTTCTATTTGGCCCCCATGGCCCATTATATCACCAAAGAATAGCAGTGAGACATCCTGACTGTTGACAGGCCTTAAACTGAGTAAAATGATGAAGAATAAGAATATACTACGCATTGGTTTATATATTTAAGTCTCTTCTAATACGGATTTCTTGTAGATTTGTTGTCTGTTAATTTTATTTTGTCTTTTTTCACACGCTTTTTTATCTTTAAGGCTAGCGTTTTTAGAACGTGGTCGAATTAATAAATTTAGGAATTAAATTTGGGTGTATGACTATTGAAAGGACTTTTGATTTGCTTGAGAATCTCAGGAAAAATCATAACAGGCCAGATGTGTTGGTGGCCAAAAGAGAGGGGCAATGGGTCAAATTCAGTGCCGAAGATTACAGTCGCACTGCTAAGCGATTTAGTTATGGACTGATGTCCAAAGGTTTTAAAAAGGGAGATAAAATTGCCACCATATCCAATAACCGTCCCGAATGGAACATGGTTGATATGGGAATGTCCATGTTAGGCGTTGTGCATGTGCCCATCTATCCCACTTTAGGGGATGAAGAATTCAAGTATATTTTACAGCATTCTGACGCCAAGATGTTGCTGGTTTCGGACAGAATCTTGTTCAACAAACTTAAACCGATTGTAGATGAAATCGAAAACCTTGAGTTTATCTACACTTTCAACTTTTATGAGGACTTGCCTCACTGGGGTGAAGTTACAAGAATGGGTGAAACGGCCAGGGTGAAATGCAAAGATGAACTGATTGCTATACGCGACCAAATCAGTCCGGATGATCTGGTGTCCATTATTTATACTTCAGGAACAACGGGCATGCCCAAAGGCGTTATGTTGAGTCATAGAAACTTTGTGAGCAATGTGATGGCTTGTGCCAGTCTTTTTCCCTTGAATCCGGGCGACCGTATTTTGAGTTTTTTGCCGCTCTGCCATGTGTTTGAGCGAATGGTTAATTACCTGTTTCAATACAAGGGTTGCAGCGTTCATTATGCCGAGAGCATTGGTACGCTTTCCCAAAATATGGTTGAGATACAGGCCAATGCTTTTGCTACCGTCCCCAGAGTTATTGAACGGATTTACGATCGCATTGTCTCTAAAGGAGAGGATTTATCGGGACTAAAACGCATCATTTTCTTTCAAGCGCTCAAGTTGGGTGAGAAATACAGGGTAAATGGCAAGCATCACTTTTGGTACGGCATCCGGTTGAAATTGGCTCGTAAACTGGTTTTTTCAAAATGGCAGAAGGCTTTTGGCGGACAGCTAAGGTTTGTGGTTTCAGGCGGAGCCGCCTTGCAACCCCGCTTAAGTCGCCAGTTTTTTGCGGCGGGTATTCCCTTGCTCGAAGGGTATGGACTCACCGAAACAGCACCAGTTATTGCCGTGAACCATTTAAGCGCGCCAGATAGTATGTATATTGGCACGGTGGGTCCCGTTTTGAATAATGTGGAGGTAAAAATAGATGAAGATGGGGAGATTTTGGTGAAGGGACCTAATGTAATGCTAGGGTATTACAAGGCTCCGGAGGCAACAGAAGAGGTTATAGACAAAAGTGGTTGGTTTCATACCGGGGACATTGGAGCCTTGGTAAATGAGAAGTTTCTCAAGATTACAGACCGCAAAAAGGAAATGTTTAAAACATCCAGCGGCAAATACATTGCCCCCCAAATGATTGAAAACATGCTTAAGGAGTCCTTCTTTATTGAGCAGGTAATGGTCGTTGGTGAAAATGAGAAGTTTGCCAGTGCTTTGCTTCTGCCCAATTTTGAATACCTGCATGTCTGGGCGCATGATCAGAAAATTCATTTTCGGGATAATATGGAATTGATTAGGCTGCCAAAAGTGTTGAAAAAATTTCAAAAAGAAGTGGATGCTTACAA
Organism: Marinilabiliaceae bacterium UBA5213; assembly: GCA_002412555.1. Lineage (GTDB taxonomy): Bacteria > Bacteroidota > Bacteroidia > Bacteroidales > Marinilabiliaceae > Geofilum. The sequence continues at coordinate 14,990 of DHVH01000058.1, forward strand.
CAGGCAGTTGGGCAAGCATGAGCAAATTAAGCGTTTCAGATTGGTGCATGAGGATTGGAATGCCACTACCGGTGAGTTATCGCCCACTTTAAAACTGCGACGACGGGCCCTGTATAAAAAATACGCCCATGTATTGCGGGAGATTTATGCTTATTCTGAAGGCGAAGAGAACAGGGGAAAGCATAAATTTGATGATTAGGAAATTAGGACTTATTTTTTTTTGATTTTTTATTGCTTTTTGGAAAAATATTTTACCTTTGGTGTATCTAATTATTATATTACAACATTATGAACAAAGGAATCGTAAAATTTTTTAATGACACCAAAGGTTTCGGTTTCATTAAAGATGAAGAATCAGGAGAAGAATACTTCGTACACGTGTCTGGTTTAGTAGACAAAATCAGAGAAAACGATGAAGTAACGTATGACCTTCAAGAAGGCAGAAAAGGTCTTAACGCCGTAAATGTTAAGCTGGCTTAGTTATAATCAATTATAACTTCCGAGATTTAAAGAGCTGTTTCCAAAGGAGATGGCTCTTTTTGATTCAAGTTACACCTGTGCCTGTTATTCCCCAAAGCGGTAGCCGATACCAGATTCTGTAATTAAAAAAGAGGGCCTGGCTGGGTCCTGCTCTATTTTTTTGCGCAGTTGGGCCACATAAACCCTCAAGTATTGGGTTTGCTCCATGTAACTATATCCCCATATCTCCTTGAGGATGAACTGGTGGGTGAGTACTCTCCCGCTGTTCTTTACCAACAGGCAAAGCAGGGCGTATTCTGTAGCCGTTAGTTTAATCAGTTCATCGGATTTCTTTACCATGTGATTAACCATGTCAATACTGAGTGGGCCAAAGGTAAAGATTGGTTGGTCACTTTGTTGTTCTGACAAACGGATGGCCGCTCTGATTCTGGCTAATAATTCGCCACTTCTAAAAGGCTTGGTTAAATAATCGTTGGCGCCGTTGTCGAGCGCCTGAATAATTTCTGTTTCAGCATTTCGAACTGAGAGTATAATGATTGGCTTGGAATACCATCTACGCAAATCCTGAAGAATGACTTGTCCATCGTTGTCGGGTAGTCCCAAATCCAGAATAATTAGGGAGGGATGAAGCGTAGCAGCCTCGACCATGCCTCCTTGTCCGGTAGCCGCATGAGCTACTTTATAGCCTTTGGCGCTCAGCGAAATTTCCAGTAGTCTTCGGATTTGCAGCTCATCGTCTATGACCAATATGGTTGGCTGATCATTCATATTTTACTTGTATTATCACGTTGTATTTCATCATCATTGACCGGCATGTTTTCCATATTTGGATTTTCAGAAGGAATGGAGATGGTAAAACAGGCTCCCCCCTGTTTGTGGTTCTCCAGTGTTATGGTTCCACCATGCGCCTCAACAAAACCCTTTACAATCGATAGTCCCAAACCCAGACCACCCGTTTGGCTGTTTTTAATTCTAAAGAACTTGTTAAAAGCGTTGAGCAAATCCTTGCTGGCAAAACCGGGTCCATAATCATGAACCCTTAAAATCATTTGATTGTTGGCATGGGTCGCTTCCAAATTGATAGTGGTGCCCTTGGGGGTGTATTGGGTGGCATTGAGAAGGAGGTTGTAAATAACCTGTTCCATCAATCCAAAATCCATACGTACCAGCGGCATTGATTCAGCAATAAGTGTATTTACCCGATTGTTTTCAAGTTCTGTTTTTAATTCTGAAGTTACCTTGTTAAACAGATCGTTGATGTCGTGCCAGTCAGGTCGCAATGCCAATTGTCCGCTTTCCAATCGCGACATATTCAGCAAATTTTCAATGAGTCTGTTCAGCCGCACAGATGCAGTTAGTATTTCATGGAACAGTTCAGATTGCATAGGGGGACTGTATTGTCCGTTCAACAGCGTGTCTGAAGCACCCATTATGGTAGCCACCGGTATTCTGAATTCGTGGGAAATGGAATTAAAAAGTGTTTTGTATAGGCGATCAGATTCATCCAGAAATTTGGCTTTACGGGCCAGAAGATTGAGGGACTCCCTTTCAAGCGCATTGCCAATTTGTACCAGAAAAGCCTCCCATAATTGGGCTTGATCTGCATCGAAGGCCTGCGGCTGTTCCAGACGAAGAATGCCGGGTTTGATCTTGTTTCCATAAAGGGGTAAATAAGTATAGGCAGATTCGGGAAAGTGAGGGGTATGTCTGCCGGCCCGGGTGTTATGTTTTAGCACCCAGCTAAGCAACGCTGTCTCCCCGTTATGATGTGGCAGCTCAGGGAGATTTAGATTTCCATCCAGATCCATCAGCAGAAAGAGGGGAGAGGTTCGAAATTGGCTGGCAATTTGGAAGGTAGCCACTTTTAGTATATCTTCTATGGTGCCTGCGCCCGAAAGTGCTTTGGTCAACTCAAGCAGGGCGTTGGTTCGGTTTTCGCGCTGGCGCACCAAATCTTTTTGCATACGCACCCGGGAGGTGAATATGCCGTTGATAACGGCAATGGCAAAGAAAAGAACAAAAATCAGAAGGTCATCAGTGCGCTCAATATGGAAGGTTTTGTTGGGTGGAATGAAGAAAAAATTCCAGGTGATGGCACTTAGAGTTGAAGCCAGAAGGATGGGTCCGGTACTTAAAAAAGTGGATAGGAAGGATACCAGCAGTAAAAGAATAAAGGCTACCAAATGGTAACTCTGAGAATACGCTAAATGAAAGCTGAGGATAACGCACAAGAGAACAGAACCAGCTGCCAGCAGGTAGGAATAAATGGGACGACTGAGCCACTTCTCTATGGTACTCTTTTTTGTCATGATGCTTTAAACTCTCCAAAAGCCTGGTGTAAACAACACCAGGACGGTGTAAATTTCTAATCTGCCTATCAACATAATAAAAGATAGCAGCCATTTGGCAGCATCCGGAAGATAGGCGAAATTGCCTGCCGGACCAATTTTTCCTAACCCAGGTCCAATACCTGCCATGCTAGTTGCTACCGCGCTGGCTGACTCGCTGGTGCCAACACCTATAAAGATCAGGGTCAGACTACCTGCAACAAATATCAGAAAATATGCCATAATAAAACTCATAATGGCATTGTTTGAGTCTGTATTAATGGTGTTTTTATTGAGTTTAATGGCGAATATGGCATTGGGTTGAAGCATTTTGCGAAAGGTATGCCGGATATTTTTCAGCAATAATAAATGGCGAACCATCTTTATACCTCCTGCTGTAGAGCCTGTACTGCCGCCCAGAAACATAGCAACGAACAGGATTAGCCAGGTATATCTTGGCCACTCCATGTAATCAGTCGTGGCAAAACCCGTGCAAGTGATAATGGAGATGACCTGAAAGAAGCCATCTCTAAAGGATTGCTCAAAGGACCGGTCTGTTTTAAAGAACAGGGTTGTGGTAACAATGCTCCCTATAATTATTGTCACGAGCATGAAAAAGCGCACTTCCTCATTGGCTTTGACTCTTTTAAAGTCACGTTTGAAGAGGTAGTAATGAACGGCAAAGTTGGTTCCGGCCAAAAACATGAACAGCATAATTACATATTGGATGTAGGGGGAATAGTCGGCGATGCTTGTGTTCCTGGGGGAAAACCCCCCTGTGGCTACCGTTCCAAACGCATGACAAACGCTTTCGTAAAGGCTCATGTTGCCCAGTAAAAGCAGGCCTGTTTCTGCTGCTGTTAGTAGTAAGTAAATGAACAGTAGTCGTTTGCCGACGCCTTTTATGCGCGACTGGATCTTGTCCTGAAGTGAAGATTCCATTGAGAAAAGATGGTAGCCACCCATTTGAAGGGATGGCATGACTACAATGACCAATACAATAATGCCAATGCCCCCAATCCAATGGGTCAGACTGCGCCAAAAGAGAATGGATTTGGGCAGGCTTTCTATTTCTTCCAGAATGGAGGATCCTGTGGTGGTAAAGCCGGATACGGACTCAAAGATGGCATTGACAGGGGAGGGTATGGCACCCGACAACAAGTAGGGTAGCGCTCCCAGAATTCCCAGGGTAATCCATGAAAATGTCACCGTGAGATAAGCTTCACGGCGTTGAATGACGTTGTTGTGAAGGGCCTTGCGGGTCGTGAAATGAAAAACAAGACCCAATGTCAGAGTTGGTATAATGGCCAGGAAAAAAGGTCGTATCGGTTCTGAGTAGGAGTGGGCTATGAGCATGCAAAGCGCCAGTGCAGCAGATAAAATCATCAGGTTGCGGCCAATGACGTGGAGGACAAAGCCCGTGTTGATCCATTTTTTCATTTAAGGTGTTGCTTCATGTATATTATTTATGAAAGGTAAAGTTTGGCTATTAATCTTTTTTGTTGATCATTTTTAACCATTGCCATAGCATCCAGGTGACCAGAGCCACTAAAAGCAGAAATAGGAGAAGGATGCCCAGTCTTTCCCAACCATTAATTCCGTCATTCATAGTAAGTGTATTTTGTGTTCTGCAAAGGAATAGGGTTTTCTATAAATGGAGCGTAAAAAAACAGGTGTCAGGTATAAAGAAATTATAAAGATGGATTGGAGGATCATTTTAGTTCGTATTTTAGTGATATCTTGAGAATGGGTTATAGCATGTAAAAAGTTGAGAAAACACTTAAAATATTGGATGTATGCATGGGATGAAGTTTGCTGTTATTGGTCTGGGACAGTTTGGTGGAGCCATTGCCAAAACACTGGCCAAGCGGGGTGTTGAGGTCCTGGTTATTGATAAGGATGAACGCTTGATTGGAGAGATTGCCGATTATGTGGCCAGTGCGGTGGCCTTGGATGCTACTGATAAAAAGGCCCTCTTGTCGGTAAATATTTTGGACTTTGATGCGGTTGTAGTGGCCATAGGTGAAGATTTTGAGCAATTGCTTTTGACAACAACATTGTTGATGGATTTGGGGGTGAAGCGGATTATGGCACGCGCCAGGGGCAAGAATCAACAGCTCATTTTAAAGAAAATTGGTGTGAAGGAAATTCTTTCTCCGGAGGATGAGGTGGGTGCCAATGTGGCTGAGCGACTGATTAACCCATCCATTGTTTCGTATCTTAATTTGCCGGGCGACTTTTGTATTATGGAGGTGAAAACACCTCAGGGTGTTGTTGGGCGTAGTTTGAACAGTCTTAAATTGCGCGATAACTATCACATTAATTTGGTGACCACCATGAAGGAAGGGTCGGAAGTGATTTCGAGGGAAGCTACCGCGGAAAAGCAAATTGAAGGAGTGCCAACCGGCGAGACGATTATTGCAGATGAGACTTTTCTTGTATTGTTTGGTCAGCGAAAAAATATTGAAAGGTTTATTGAACTTAACAGTTGAAGGGTATGGATTGGACGGAGCTATCAGGGTCCTTGCAACGATGGGCTTACGATATCAGAAAAAGGGTTTTTGCTTTTTTGGATGGACTTACCTGGATTGTTTTTTTGACAGGTCTTGGGTTAATGATCTATACCCATGGCTTTGCACAGGGGGAAAGGAGCGTTGAGGATTTACTGAAGGCTTTTTGGTGGCTGATGTATTTTTTAATTTTTCGATATCTGATAAGCCTCTTGTTTTCACGCTCACCGGGGTCTTTTGTAAAGCAACGCAGAGTTGAATTGTTAATCGTTCTCTATCTTCTGACTGAAGTGGTTTCACTATGGTCGGGGAAAGGACGCTTGTTGACCGGTGGCTTTTTTTTAGTTAGCTCCCTCCAGTATTTGTATTGGTTACAGGTGCTTTTTGTTGCCATTGTGGTGAGTTTTATAGCCCATAGCTCCTTTGTGTTGCGAAAGGTAAAGCTAAATCCTGCCGGGTTGTTGTCCACCTCATTCGCTCTGTTAATTGCTTTGGGTACGGTGCTTTTGAAATTGCCGGAGATGACCTACAGCGGAGATATTTCCTGGGTCAATGCTTTGTTTACCGCTACAAGTGCCAGTTGTGTAACTGGACTAACCGTAGTGGATACCGGAACTTATTTTTCCATGAAAGGCCAAATGGTTATTATGATGCTTTTTGCTGTTGGGGGCCTCAACATGTTAACCATTGCTTCTTTTATTGGTAGTTTGTATCACCGAACCGGGAGCTTGCATGCGACTGGTTTGATAAAGGGCTTTCTGGATACGGATCACACGGGTAACTTGCAGGCCATTTTAAAAAATGTGATTGTGTATGCGCTGCTCATCCAATTGGCGGGCATTCTATTGGTCTATTGGAGTTGGGGAAGTGCCATGGAGTTTTCGGGAATCAAAGAGCGGCTCTATTATTCTGTGTTTCATGCATTGTCGGCCTTCAACAATGCCGGTTTTTCACTTTTTAGTGAGAGTCTTTACCATTTGCCGGTGCGGCACCAGTACTTTCTTCATTTGGTTATTGCTGCGCTGATTATTGTTGGGGGATTGGGCTTTTTGGTTTTGCAGGATGTCTTTGCTCCTGAAAACAGATGGCAAAGGAAGCGCTACCCGTGGAAAACTTTACATGTTAATACGCGGCTGGTTTTACATGTTACTGTCTGGCTTATTTTGGTGGGCTCTGCGTTCTTTTTTGTGGTGGAATACAACCATGTGTTGAAAGACTACAGTTTAACCGGTAAGATAGTCACCTCCGTTTTTCAGTCGGTCACCACCCGTACTGCCGGCTTTAACACGGTAGATACCGCTATGCTGAGTGGTCCCTCCATTTTGCTGTTTCTGTTGTTTATGTTCATTGGCGCCTCGCCCGGATCAACAGGTGGTGGGATAAAGACCACCACCTTTGCTGTGGCTTTAAAAGCGGCCTGGTCTAACTTAAGAGGAAAAGAGCATGTGGAATTCTTTCAACGGAACATTCCTTGGGCTTACGTTAACAAGACCTATGCCGTATTGTTTTCCGCATTTCTTTTATTGGTTTTCTTTTCCCTTGCCCTGGCCATTTCTGAGCCTCAATTTTCCTTGAAGATGGTTCTGTTTGAAGTGGTGTCTGCCTTTGGCACGGTGGGCCTTTCCCTGGGCATTACACCCGATTTATCGCCATTGGGTAAAATGGTTGTCGTTTTGGCCATGTTTGTGGGGCGCATAGGTTCCCTGACTCTGGGGATTGCCCTTACCCGTCGAATTCTCTATGCCAGCTACCGTTATCCGGATGGCAGGTTGATGATTGGATAGGAAGCAGCAGAGCTGTTTGGGGCTTAGTCGAAAAAGAGGCTGTATGGTCGTGTCAGAGCCTGTTCCAGTTCCTGCAAACCGACATTGCGGCTGAAGCGGTAGGTTTCCCTGCCCTCGAACCACACAATAATGGTAGGGACGGCAAATACAGAGTGGGCGGCGGCTATTTGGGGGGTATTTAGGGTATGGCAGTAAATGGCTTTGATTTTAGGAAATTTTTTGGCCAACAGTTCTTCTACTTTTGGCTTCAGTACTTTACAAACATTGCACTGGTCGTGTGAGAAATAGGCCAGTACAGCGGCTTCTTTTTGTATTAGAATTTCGAATTCCTGTAATGATTGTAGGTCTTTCATGACTTATAACTTGAAAATAAGCACCGTTGCATAGGCCGCAATACCGTCGCCTACACCTACAAAACCCATTCTTTCTGTGGTGGTGGCTTTAATCGAAATTTGCGATTCCTGCAAATTCATCACCGCGGACAATGTTGTCTGCATACCCGGAATAAAGGGATTTATTTTAGGTTGTTGCAGGCAAATAGTGGTATCAATATTTCCCACTTCATAAGCGTGATTGCGTAGCAGCACCATCGTCTTTTCCAGAAGAATTTTACTGTCTATGCCTTTGAGTTCCGGATCTGTATCGGGAAAGTGATGCCCAATATCCCTCAAATTGGCAGCCCCCAATAGGGCGTCGCAAATGGCATGAATCAGAACATCCCCGTCTGAATGTCCCACCGATCCTTTTTCATAGGGAATTTCGATGCCGCCCAGCCATAGCTTATAACCAGAAGCGAGCTGGTGGACGTCATAGCCCATACCAACCCGCCAGTTTCTGTTCTGCATAATGCAATGCGTTATGTGTTTAATTTTTTTTTTTAATCCAGGTTAACTCCTAGTGTGAACCGAATGGTGTTGGCCAGTGGATTGTTTTGTACCACCGGTATGATGTAGGAAGCATCCAGTGTCATCATGTTAAACCTTAAGCCGATCCCTGCTGTGAAATGCTTGCGGTTGCCTTTGTTTTCATGTTCGTGAAAGTAGCCTGCCCGGATGGCAAACTGACTGTCGTACCAATATTCAGCACCCAGTGCATAGCTGATTTCCTGCAGTTCTTCCTTCATGCCGCCCGGTGCGTCTGAAAAGGATCGGAACATGGCTTTGGTAACAGACATGTCCTGATATTCTCTGGCATAATCATCAGCAGTACCTTCTTGCGGTGAAAATCCGGGGGTGGGTACCAACAGTTTATTCAAATCCACATTGAAACTTACTTTGTTATAAGCATCCAGTTCTGAGTCGAGGGATACACCCAGTCGCATATTGGTGGGTATAAACTGGTTGTTGACGCCGTCGTAGGAAATTTTACTACCAATGTTGGAAATGTTAATACCCGCGGCCAATTGTGAGCTCTCGCCCATTAGGTTGGTGGGGGTACGGAAATAGAAGGCCAGGTCAGCTGCAAATGAGTTGCCAGGATCCATATCTTCTTGCATGGTATTGAGATCCGATCGGATAAATCTGAAAGCTACCGAGCCGGAAAATTTTTCGGAGAGTAAGCGGCTATAGGCCACATCTAAAGCAAATTCGTTGGGTTTTACTGGAATGCCGGGATCTTCAGCGCTCTGGGTATAGGTTATTTCACCTAAGGTGAAATAACGAACGGAGGCACTTACTACCTGCATCTCATCTAAACGCATGAAACCTGTGAGGTAGTACATGTTGATATCGTTCACCAATTTGCGCAACCAGGGCGTGTACGACATGGACGCACCCAAATCATTTTCAATAAAGGCAAACTTAGCGGGGTTCCAGTGTTGGGAGTTCATATCAGGGGTAGAAGCAACTCCTGCATTGCCCATTGCGCCAGCCCTTGAATCTGGTGTGATACCTAAAAAGGGGACGGCTGTGTTGATGATATTGACTTGTCCGCTGATATCTGAATAATCAACCTGACTGAAGCTGCTTGTGGAAAAGGATGCCAATAACACTATTATAGCAGAAAACTGCTTCAAAAATTCCTTCATGAGTTATTTTATTAGTTGTTGATAAATTATAAACAAAAAAATGCTTGGTTTAGTATAATTGTTGGGTGATTTGTTTTCTGTTTTCTTGCTGTTTTTTCTTGGTTCAGGCTAGGGTCTTACCAGTATTTTCTCAACCAGCTGCGTTTCTTTTCCGTTATTGGCCTGTAAATGGAAACGAATATAATAAATGCCGGTGGATTGAATACCGAGACTGCGTAATGATAGTGGGATGGGCTGAACAAAATTACCTTCGGCTACCGTTTCTATTTTTTGTTGCCCCAGCGTAGCACCACTGGAGGAGATGGCTTCGGCCACAATGGATAAAGCAACGCCAGGATCATCTGTCTGGAATGAGAAGTAGCCGGTGGAATTGCCTGTAACCGGATTGGGATACCATTTAAACTCCCGAATGGACAGGTCGGTTCCGGAGCCCACCACAAAATGTGTCACCGCAGTGGAGGAATTATTAAAGGTGTCCCATGCTTTTACGCTAAGATCGTATCTGCCGGGTTCCAGTGTCGGCATTTGATAAATGACCATGCCTTCTCTGTAATCATCCACCTTAGCCTGAAAATATTCATTCAGCACTATGGGATTGTTGGTATTGTCATTAATGATCAGCGTGATGTCGTGCCCAATACCGTTGCCTGAGGTGTTGATGCCTGAGGGGTCAAAAATGGTGGCGTAGAGT
>DHVH01000237.1 GCA_002412555.1 Marinilabiliaceae bacterium UBA5213
TAGGTATTAGCAAGTCCTTTATTATAAGTCAATTACGAACTAAAACAGCGAAGCCATAACTGTCTGTATATAAGGCAAATAAAAACAATTTAACGATCTAATCTCATATACTACAGGTGATAATGGTCGTTTTCGTGATGCTTTTTCCTTACGGCGATGCAAAATTATAAATTAACTGTTATACCACATCAATTTTTACCGTTGCTTTTTGGCATGGCTGCAAATTCAATGACTTCCGGTCCCCAAGGAATATGATTGTGGATGGCCGCTAACACGCCCTCGGGCGTGTTAGCCACGTCCCATATGGCCAAATGTTCAGGTCTCATAAAATTTTCATCCGCCATTTTTTGTGCCATTTCAATAATTGGATCAAAATATCCATTGGTGTTGAACAGCACAATGGGATGGGGGAACTGTCCCAGCTTTTTCAGTGAAACCACCTCATACAGCTCCTCGAGCGTACCCGTGCCGCCCGGTAAAACCACTACGGCCGAAGTGTTGGTGATCAGCAGCGCCTTGCGCTGGTGCATGGTATGCACATGCACCATGTCCTTCACACCCTTGTGTTCCCACTCCACCTCAATCATAAAATGGGGGATGATGCCCTTAATGCGCCCATTCATTCGAAGGGCCGTATCGGCCACACAGCCCATCAGTCCGGTTGCACCACCACCATAAAGCAGTCCGTACCCTTCGCTCACCAATAGCTCCGTCATTTTTTCCGCCGCCTCAAAGTAGTGGAGGGGGATGCCCGGACTGGAAGCGCAATACACCGTCACGTTTTTTTCCATACTAGCCTTTATCTAACAACCATATTGTCTATCATCTAATAACCTAAAACCCTCTCACCCTCTCATCCCGTTCCACGGGACCTCAAGCCGCAGGCGCAGTNNCGCAGTTCCGATTTATCGGAAGCGCTTCGCTTGCCTCTTGACCTCTCAACCTAATTACCTCTCAACCTAACCTTTTATAGAGAGTCACTGAAGCACCAGGCCGCAGCGCCAAACAGAATGAAATCCTTTAAGAAGGCGTGGCCCGCACGCGACAGTTCAGGAAAGCCGTAGCCCGTTTGCCACACTATACCCGAGGTAAAGAACACCAGAATGCCCGCCAAAAAAACCACCATGGCCAGGGCGCCGCCCCAGCGCGAGAGGCCCGAAGAGACTGGTTTGAGCATGATCAAAATGCCCGCCACAATCTGAATCCAGGCAATGATTTGTGAAAAAGCATAGATGGTGACATATTTCAGCATCCACTGAAACAGAACCGTTTGCGCCATGGCCTGCTCAATTTGCAGGGCTTCAGAATTTTTGAATTTCATGATGCCCAGCCAAATCAGGATAATGCCCAGACCATATCTGAAAAGAGACTGGCCCACCATTAGGAATACTTTTTTTAGAAACGACTTCATAGGGTTTATTTGATAGGTTTTAAATCACTTTTTTTCCGAAGGGCGTAAGCGCCAGACCGGCCATTTTAAAATGTTGGAGTCCAAACGGAATGCCCACAATGGTAATCGAGAGCAAGATACCCCAAAAAAGGTGGCTCAGGGCAATCCATACCCCAAAAAACACAATCCAGATCACATTGAACAGTGTGTTGAGGCATCCGCCAGAATAGGCAGTTGGCACCACTTTAGAGTTAAAAGGCCATAAGGCAAACAACCCCAGCTTCAGTGATTGCAGTCCAAATGGAATCCCGATAATGGTGATTATCAGCAGCAAGCCTGCCACAAAATACTCTATGGCAATGAACAGGCCTCCAAAAAGCAGCCAGATGATGTTGCCCAATATACTCATCTTATTATATTTTAATTTATAATGTTCAACAGTCCGTTAAACAACCTAACAACCTATTGGCCTAACATCCCGCTTCGCTTGCCTCTCGACCTATTGACCTATTGACCTCTCGACCTCTCGACCTCTTCACCTCTCGACCTAACGACCTATTCCTGTTAAAACAGGCCATGCAATTTGGCATCCACTTTATCAAATATCGAACTCAGGGCCAATGGGTTTTTGATAAAATCCGTCTCGTCCACATTCACCGTCAGCAGGTTGCTGGCCGTGTACTTCATCATCCAGCCCTCGTAGCGCTCGTTGAGGCGTTTGAGGTAATCCAGTCGGATGCCCGCCTCGTAAGGGCGGCCGCGCAGCTCAATCTGTCGGACCAGCGTAGGCACCGTTGCCCGCAGGTAAATCAATAAATCCGGCGGCTGAATAAGGCTCGTCATCAATTCAAACAGCGAGAGGTAATTGTTGAAATCCCGCTCACTCATCAGACCCATGTCGTAAAGGTTGGTGGCAAATATGTAGGCATCCTCGTAGATGGTACGGTCCTGCACCACGGTCTTGCCCGATTGCTGCCTGATTTTCACGATCTGTGAAAAGCGGCTGTTGAGAAAGTAAACCTGCAGGTTAAACGACCAGCGCTTCATGTCCTCATAAAAATCTGCCAGATAAGGATTTTCATCCACCTCTTCGTAATGGGCCTCCCAGCCGTAGTGCTTGGCCAGTAGTCCCGATAGCGTTGTTTTTCCCGACCCGATATTCCCTGCAATGGCGATATGCATAGTGCTGTGACTTAGGTTTAGTTTAATTCCAGAAGCTGGTCAATGTATTCCCGGTTATTGGCCAGTCGGGGCACCTTATTTTGCCCGCCCAGTTTCTTTTTCTTTTTGAGCCAGTCGAAAAACAGACCCTCCCGGGCCACAACCAGCTGCGGCGTATCCAGCGTAATATCCTTGTAGCGCTTGGCATCGTAGTCGCTATTGTTTTCACGGAGATTGTCGTCCATAATTTTCATGAACTCAGAGGTATCCACAGGCGGATGGTCAAATTCGATGAGCCATTGGTGCGTTCCTTTGGTATCCGCCCCCATGTAAATGGGGGCAGCGGTAAACTCCTTGATAGTGGCACCCGTCGCTTCGCAAGCCGCATCCAGCGCCTTCTCCGCATTGTCAATCATCAGCTCTTCCCCAAAGGCATTGATAAAGTGCTTGGTACGTCCCGAGATGATAATTTTGTGCGGGTATTTTGAAATAAAGCGCACCGTGTCGCCAATCTGGTAGCGCCATAAACCGCCATTGGTAGTAATAATCAGGGCATAGTCCGTGTCCGTTTCCACCTCGTCCATCAGCAGCGTTTTTGGGTGGTCCTTGCCCAGTTCCGAAAGGGGCATAAATTCATAGAAAACCCCATAATCCAACATCAGTAAGAGCCCCGGCGAGTTAAAATCATCCTGAATGGCAAAGAAGCCTTCCGAGGCATTGTAGGTTTCAAGGTAGTGCATGTTGTCGCTCGGCACCAGATCCTTGTATTGGTGCCGGTAAGGTGTAAAACTCACCCCGCCGTGAATAAACAGCTCCAGGTTGGGCCATATCTCTGTCAGGTTTTTCTTGCCCGTGTGCTGCAGAATGTTTTTCAGCAGCACCATAAACCAGGAAGGCACACCGGCCAGCGCCGTCACATTTTCATGGATCGTTGTTTCCGTAATCCGCTTCATCTTCTTTTCCCACTCATCCATCAGGGCAATTTCGCGGTCGGGCGTGCGCACAAAGTTCGTCCAGAAAGGCAGGTTTTCAATGAGGATGGCCGACAAGTCGCCGTACAGCGAGTTGTCACTGAAGTTATTGATTTGGTGACTGCCGCCCAGTGTGAGCGTTTTGCCCGACATCAACTGGTTCTCCGGGTGCAGCTGGTTGTAAATAACCAGCGTATCCCGTCCGCCCTGATAGTGGCAATCGTTCAGCGCATCCTTAGAAATGGGAATGTACTTACTGCGCGATGAGGTAGTACCCGAGCTTTTCGCGTACCATTTGATTTCACCCGGCCACAGCAGGTTTTTCTCACCCTGACGCAGCCGTATAATATGCGGCATAATGCCGTCGTAATCGCGCACCGGCACCCGCTCCCGAAAAGTATCCACCGTTTTGATAGAAGCAAAGTCGTGCTCCTTGCCAAAAGATGTGTCCGCTGCTTTACTGATGAGCAATTTAAACTGCTCATTTTGCATTTCTCCCGGCTGCGACCGCATCCGCTCTATCTGACTGATGCGCTTTGAGTTAATGAAGGCAAAAATATCGTTAAATATGGGCATATAAGTCAACTATTTTTAATTAGGATCAAAGATAAACAATTTTGCTTTTGTAAGATAACGTTCATTGGTTGCTTAGGGTTTAAATGTTTGAATGAATGGCGTGGATTTATTTGAGGTCCACAGATTAGCGCTTCCGACAAATCGGAACTTCGCCTTCGGCTTGAGATCTCGCATGGCGGGAACACAGATTTTCACAGATTTTTTTCCCTTTTAAAATGAGCATGGAGTAAAATGGATTCTATATCTTTGGTGAGAGGTGATTAACCCTTAATCTAAATAATGATGAAGTTGTTATTAATTTCTATGATCTGTGCCTTTACAGCATTAACTCCTAAAGCTAAGGCCATTTCCTTTCACTCAGAAGCAGCACCTATTGACAGTGCCAGTGTCTATAGTGCGTATTTTAACACACCAAATCTAGAACCACCGGTTTTTCGGCTTTTTCCGACTTCAAGCACCGATACTTTCATTAAATTAAACACGCGGAACGGGCAAATTTGGCAAATTAAAATTGCCATGAGGAAGGAGAAAAGCTTTGAAGAAATTTTGAATGCAAGCCCTTTGGTATCCGAAGAAATGGAGGATAACGGCCGATTTATGCTGTATCCTACTCAGGATGATATTTTTATTTTGCTGGACCAGCTTGACGGAAGGATGTGGCAGGTTCAATGGTCATACATATTTAGGAATAGTTATGTTTTTCCAATAGAATAACTTATGCATTCTTTCAAACCCTGACAGGTCATCCTTGTCCCACCTGTGGCTACACCAGAGCGCTAAGCGCTGCTTTACAGGGCAATATATTCGAGGCCTTTTTATTCAATCCACTCTGGATGGTTTATATGCTGTACCTAACTGTCCTGGCCATCCTTTCCCTTAAAGCCATTTGGCAATCAAAGGGCTTTGCCCTAAAAGCTGTTTGGATAAAGTTATTTGTCGCGGCCATGCTGATTAATTGGGTAGTGAAATTGGTGATTGGGGGTGCGTATTAATAGGTAATTAGGTGCTTGCGGTGAAAAAGTGAAATGTTTACCGCAAATTTGCGGCGAATATTTTGTATCTTTGCCGCATAAACGAGCGAGCCATGGCCAAATACATCTATGAATATACAGACTGGACCGATTTTTCCTGGAATGATAAAGCCATCAATGCATTGTTTGGGGAAGTTCGGTTAATGCAAGGCAAAATCATTGGTCAAATGAATGCTTTGGGCTTTTCAGCCAAAGAAGAAGCCTCGCTAACTGCCCTTACTCTGGACGTAGTAAAATCATCAGAAATTGAAGGCGAATTGCTCAACTACGAGCAGGTGCGTTCGTCCATAGCAAGGCGTTTAGGCATAAATACAGCCGGGCTTGTACCAAGCAGTCGCCACATAGAAGGCGTAGTAGAAATGATGCTCGATGCCACCCAGCGCTACAATTTGGCCTTAACAGAAAAACGTTTGTTTGGTTGGCACGCAGCCCTGTTTCCTACAGGACACAGCGGTCCTTACGAAATAGAAACAGGCCAATACCGCACAGGCGAGATGCAAGTGCTTTCAGGTGCAATGGGTAAAGAAAAAATCCATTATGAAGCCGTAAGCCCAAACGATGTAAAGTCGGAAATGGACCAATTTTTGGATTGGTTCAACAATAATGATGAATTGGACCCGGTTTTAAAGGCTGCCATAGCGCACTTTTGGTTCATCATCATCCACCCCTTTGATGACGGAAATGGCCGAATAGGAAGAGCCCTGACAGATATGTTATTGGCTCGTTCCGAAGGAAGCGGAGAGCGTTTTTACAGCATGTCGGGCCAGATTTTATTAGAACGCAAGCAGTATTACAAAATATTGCAAAAGGTGCAGCACAGCACAGGTGACATTACCGAGTGGCTCACTTGGTTTTTACAGTGCTTAAAAAACGCCATGCTGGCCACCGAAAACACCACACAAAAAATACTGCACAAAGCAGAATTTTGGCAACTACACGAACACACCTCCATCAATGAACGCCAGCGCTTAATGCTCAACAAACTCTTGGATGGGTTTGAAGGCAAATTGCAAACCTCCAAATGGGCCAAAATGACCAAAACCTCTACCGACACCGCCTTACGGGATATTAAGGATTTGATAGAAAAAGGGATCTTGCAACAAACAGCTGAAGGTGGACGTAACGCCAATTACAACATAAAAAGAAATTAAACAAACACGCATATGTCCATTACAAAAGAAAGCGAATTAGTCGGAATGAAGAAGATAAGTGACATAGTTGCTTATACACTTAGAGAGATGAGAAATTATGTGCAGCCAGGCATGTCCACCAAGCAGTTGGATGACTACGGAGCAAGTATATTGAAAGATTTCAATGCGAATTCAGCACCATTTATGACCTACAAATTTCCCGGCTGGACTTGCATAAGTGTCAATAATGAGTTCTGCCACGGAATACCGTCAGCCAAACGAATTTTAAAAGAAGGCGACTTAATCAACATTGATGTTTCAGCCGAGTTCAATGGCTTTTGGTCAGATAACGGGGGATCATTTGTGCTAGGAGAAGACCTCAACGGGCATCAAAAGCTAGTTGACGCTTCGAAAGAAATTTTAAGAAAAGCCCTAACCAACATTAAAGGTGGCGTAAAGATTTCGGAAATAGGACACCTTATTGAAACAGAAGCAAAAAAGCGAGGTTACAAAGTCATAAAAAATTTAGGAGGACATGGTATTGGCAGAAGTCTGCATGAACAGCCCGACGAATTACTCAACTATAAAAACCGATTTGACCAAAGACGCTTTATGAAGCATTCAGTTGTAGCCATTGAAACCTTTATAGCAACAGCATCCAACTATGCCATTGAGCAAAACGACGGCTGGACAATGGTGGGCGACAAAGGTGGGTATATGGCACAACATGAGCACACCATTGTGGTGACAGACAACAGACCAATTATACTGACCGAAAAGAACGAAATCTGGAATTAAAAGAATGTGGGGTACAGTTGAAAGTTCAACCAATGGCGGAATGTCACTCTTTTGGAGCATCGCGACCTTCTCTTATGCAGTGGTTAGCGCACCGCTATTTAATAGTGCTATAATTTTCAGGGTAATTGTTTTGCCTCAACAAAAATTTCTCTTTTAAAAATATGACCACATGGCCAAAGTTTACCAAACAAAATCTTGGTTTTGATGAGATAAACACATAAGTTTGTTATTGCAAAACGGGTGGAAATTAAACCCATAACGCAATCATCTACCAAAATAATGGTGAAACAATACAAATATTTAGACTCCTATATTGATGAACAAAGGGCCAATGGTAAGTATAGCTTTACTACTAAGGGCTTGCATATAGAGTTGGGTGTTTCAGAAAATGCTTTAAAGAAATCACTACAGCGCCTTAAAAATCAGGCATCGGTGGTTATGGTCCGTCGAGGGTTTTGTGTAATTGTTCCACCAGAATACAAGACTAAAGGCATTATCCCAACTAGCCTGTATGTTAATGACTTGATGAAATTTCTAAATCGAGATTATTATGTAGGCCTGTTAAATGCAGCTGCATACCATGGAGCAGTTCATCAGCAACCTCAAAACTATTCTATTATTACTGAAGGGATCGCTTTGAGGCTGATTAAAAATGAAAAAGTAGAAATTAATTTTTATTTCAAAAAATCATGGAATAGAAAGGATATTTTAAAAAAGAATGTAGATACTGGATACATCAACATTTCGTCCCCAGAACTCACCGCTTTAGACTTGGTAAACTACTATAATGAAGTAGGTGGATTTAATAGAGTTGCTACTGTGTTAGAAGAATTGAAAGATGAGATGGATGCTGATCAATTGATTGAAGCAGCCAAACAATATCGGGAAGTGTCCGTGGTTCAGCGTTTAGGATATTTATTGGAATGTGTTTTAGAAGAGCGAGACTTAAGCGACGCTTTGTACCATTATCTTGAGAGTGTAGGTTATTACCCTACTTTGTTGTGCCCTCAAAAAATGAAGCCAGAAAATCGAATAACTGGCAACAAATGGAAAATAGTGCCAAATATTGAAATAGAAGCAGATATATGATTGAGTACAATATAAATGAAGCTTACAAATATGTAAAAAATAATCTTTTGGAAAAGATTTAAGAAGCTAGCGCTCCAACATTATTGTGCTAAATTCAATGGGGAATTATTTTGCCTAAATAAAAATTTCGCCTTTTAAGAATAACACCACATGGCCCCCAATATGCACCCGGTCACCCTTCAGGGAACATTCCAAATAGCCCTTCCTTTTTGATAGCTGGGCAGCCTTTAGTGTTGTTTTCCCAAGTTTATTCGACCAGTAGGGCGTTAAAGTTGTATGCGCCGAGCCCGTCACCGGGTCTTCATTAATACCGCTTTGTGGCGCAAAAAAACGGGAAACAAAATCGCACTGCTCACCGGGGGCCGTCACAATCACGCCCCGACATTGGGCTTTTGCTATCTCAGAGAAGTCAGGAAGGATCGCGGTCACTTCAGCCTGACTCTTACAAACAAAAAGATAGTCCGTTTTTCCTTTATAGCATTCAAGCGGCGTTAGCTTTAGTCCCTTCACCAGTTCAGGCGGAGCTTCGCAAGGGTGAATTTCGTCCGTCGGAAAATCCAGAATCAATAAGCCATCAGCTCCTTTTAGCACCCTGAGTGGCCCCGACCGCTCCGAATAAAAATGAAGAACGTCCAAGCCCTTTTCGTAGTAGTGGATGATTACATAGGCAGCCGCCAGCGTTGCGTGACCACAGAGATCCACTTCTATGGTCGGGGTAAACCACCTTATGTGAAACACCTCCTCCACTTTCACCACAAAGGCCGTCTCTGCCAGATTGTTTTCACTGGCAATTTGCTGCATCGTTTCGGCATCCAGCCATTGGTCCAAAACACAGACCGCAGCCGGATTTCCCGAAAAGCGCTCTTGGGTAAAAGCATCCAGTTTGAATATATCTATTTGCATCTCTTCGAAGTGGTTAACAGGTCCTTGGTATAGACCTTTGAATCAGAATCAAATATAGGACTGATTTTTATTTCAATGACCCTTATCGTGCATTTTTTTAGCAAAAAACGATAACCTTTTTAAGGGCCGATGGAGATGCCATTGGATTCAGACTTATCCTATTCGCATTTGATGCATTTTGTAAAATTATAGATGCTTTCAATTTGTATTCAAAAGGATAATTCTATATTTATTCCTGCAAAATAGCACCTAAGTCGGCCAATAATGCGTCATTAAACATTAATAGCCCCCAATAAGAGTTTTTCAATGGTCAGTGACCTCAATAGATAACCCAAAACAGCAAGGAATGGAATTATTGCATCCAAAAGACTATGGCTTGGTAACGAGCCCAATAAATCAGGTATCGTTTAATAATTTGTTTGCTCGCTCAGTCGTAGAGCAGAAAGTTTCGGGCAAAGTCTTCGTCGATAACCCGGCCGATCCAAAAACCTTTTACGTGGTCCATCCCTATGGCATGTCCTTGTTGTTTGGTGATGCAAGGAATGCTGAATTTAACCGGAAGTTCCTTGACTATTCGTTGAATGTGCATAAAACCCGCGACAA
>DHVH01000030.1 GCA_002412555.1 Marinilabiliaceae bacterium UBA5213
ACCTTCCTCAACCAATTCGACTATATGTAGATAACAATCGGGATCAGGCAATTCAATGTTTACACCGGCTTTAATGGCGAGTTCGGCAGCATGTTTGCCATCCCTGGCAACACCATGAGCCACGATGCCAGCGCGGTCGTGCATTTCCCGAATAGCATAATAATCAGACACTACAAAACCTTTAAATCCCCATTCATTGCGTAAAATATCGGTATTAAGCCATCTGTTACCATGCGCCGGCACTGCATCAATTTCGTGGTAAGTAGTCATTATACTCAATACACCATGCTTTTCTATAATCCATTTAAAGGGTGATAAATGAATCGCGCGCAATTCACGTTCCGAGATGTTGACCGGTGCTGTATTATTTCCCCCTTCAGGATGACCATGCCCTGCAAAATGTTTAAGTGTTGCTGCCACATGTTCTCCATCGGTAAAAGTATTGTCGCCCTGAAAACCTTTAACTGCAGCACCACCAATTATTGAAGAAAGATAGGAATCCTCCCCAAAAGTCTCTTCAACCCTGCCCCAACGGGCATCTCTGGCGATATCAACTACAGGAGATAATACTTGGTGAGCCCCCCTTAATCGTGTTTCCTTGGCCATTAAGCCATAAACCCTTTCAATCAGTTCAGGATTAAAGGTCCCGGCCATGGCAATTGGCTGAGGAAAACTTGTTGAATGAGCTGCGGCTAGCCCGTGAAGACTTTCCTCGTGAAATAGGGCAGGGATTCCCAAACGCGTTTCTTCTAAGAAGAATTTTTGTAAGGTATTGCTTAAAACTGCATTTTCATAAGGTGTGAGTGGCTCAGATTGATTGGATGAAGTTTGACTTAATCCACCTTTCGTTTCACTTATTCGGGTCATTTGTCCAATACCATTTGACAACGATGATTTAATGGCAGTAATATCAAATGACCCATCATCCCTTAATACAATGAGGTTTTTAATATCAGTATTCACTGCTACCATCTGAGCTGCTTTTTCTTCAACAGTCATATGGCTAAGCAGGTCAGTTACGCGCTCCGCAATCGATAACCCTTTATCTTTATATTTAAAATTCATATTTCTATTTTCGTTAGAACGACAGTTTAAATGTGGTAAAACTAAAATTATCAGACAAATGATGTGTTTATTGCTCATATTGACCTATTTGTTTAAAATCAGTAAGAAGAATTTTAATTCTAACTCTATAGAATAATTCATTTTTAACAAAATGAGCAGTGGTTTTGGAATTCAACTTGCGTTTACCAAAACCACTGCGTTTAACAATACCTTTAACCTATTAATAGCAATTAATAAGGCACAATAATATCATTAGTCAATAAAAAGCTTCTCAGTAACAATCTTCTTTTCAGAGACCATCCGAACAATATAAACACCTTTTGTAAAACTGCTTAGCTCAAGAGCGTATTGACTGCCACCAATCTTTTGGTTGACCAACAAGGCGCCGGATACACTCATCAGGTTAAGCTGATATCCGGCAGCATTCTCAACATACATATTTCCATCGGCCACCCAGACTTTGATTTCTGTCTGATTCGACATCTTTGAAAGGGCTCCGTCTAGGGCTGATTGCTTCAGCGAACCAGTTGAAACAAGAGAATTGGTAGGTATCTGGTTTCTGATATTCCACATACGTTCTCCCATCCATGTCAAATTAGTCGGGTTATACGCATCGTTGTTCCGGCTGAAAGTACCTTGGGTAGTGAGCGCCATACCATCACCAGGCTGAAGATGCCAGGCTGTTAGTCCAACACCTTTGCCAAGAACGATGTTCTGATCAAAAATTCTATGGAAGGCAATGCCTGGATCATCGTGTTCCTTGTTGGTATACCAACCGGCCTCACCGATGTACAATGCCAGTCCATTGTTATGCACAGCATCCACATAATCCGTCAGCAATTGAGGATAATTTGACTTACCCCATTGGTGGTAGATATGAACACCAAATAAAACATTGCCGACAGGGTCAGCTGCAAGTACCTCCTGACCTTTAGAAATAATTGCACTTGAGTGAGGAATTAACCCACTGGGGTTTTGTCCCCACCATTCGCCGTGGTCCTGACCGGCTGCAATACCATCCACTACAATAGGATTATTAAAACCTAAGGCACGCATATCCTGAATAAACTTAATATGAGTTGCTGCCCAATGGTTGGGAACTCTTTTAATTTTCTGCCCATTGGCGTTAAAGTAATTATCAACCACAGTACCGGGCTCATTCATTGGGTTCAACCACACGTAAGGATTATCCTTATACTTCACGGCAAAATACTTAAAGAAATCGTACAATATCTCATATTGAGAACTGTAAGAAGCCTTTCCGCCCAAGTCGGTAAATGGATTTTCCAATACCTCAGCGTTATTAGGCGCTTTCGGATTTCCATCCTTATCGAAAAGGTTTTCACCAATAATATCGATACCCTCACCCGTCCAGTCATGCGCATCAATTTGCACAACAATACCTCTTGAGGTATAGGCTTCAATAATGGCATCCATGTCGTTATTGACATTCCAGGTACCTTTAAAGTCGCCGTTATCATGATACTTAGAGGTTCTGTGATAGCCTTTGATGTAGCAATTTAATCGAATGGTGTTAAACTTCCACTCATCTGCCGCCTTGTCAACATGTGGCAATGTTTGATTGACCCATCCCCACTTGTAACCATTCATATTACCTCCATATGGCAGAAAAACACTTCCATCGGGATGAATAATCTGATTACCCTGAATCTGGAAGATACCGGTAGCATTGCCACCACCGTTACCACACGCCAAAGTAGAGGCCGTGTTAGAAGCCTTCTGAGACGCGTTTCCAGCGGCATCAACAGCACTTACTTCAAAAATATAGCTTTGTCCACAATCCAGATCTGCTACATAGTAAGACAGTGCAGAAGTTTCAGTCAACAACAATCCGTCCTGGAAGATTTTATAAGCTGTAACAGCTACATTGTCAGAAGCAGCACTCCACGATAAAGTGGCACTATTCTGATCCACATCCACTAAAAGATTGCCAGGGGTACTTGGCGCTTGGGTATCAGGATTCTCAGGATCATCAACGATGGTACCATCCGTTAAAACCAGATTGTCCACCACACCCGTACCGCTGGAACGGTTGGTTACAAATACCTGCAACCAGGTGGTATTGGCAGGAATCACAATTTCTGCACTCAATTGCTCATAGCTGGTACTTGTAAAAGAGAGCGTTTCAATGGTAGTGCTGCCATTTTTAATGGCCACATCAACTCTGTTTCCAGCAGATAAGACCTTACCCCAGGCACTAAAGGTATAGGTAGCTCCTGGCTCAAAACCATTCAGATTCTGTTGTACCCACGACCAGGCAGAAGAACCAATGCGCATGGCTTTGGAACCACTTTGCACATCATTGGTAACCACCACCACATCGCCTTTGGTCACAGTCCATGACTGCAAATCGCTTTCAAATCCACCGTTTAGTATCAGGTTCTGAGTGGGAGCTCCACCATTTCCTGGAGAATCAGGTACTTCATTGTAAATATCCAAACGGTCAGCCATGATGGTAAAACCGCTTGAAGCGCTATTTTTTTGACCGCTGACACTTACCCGGATGGTATGTTGACCCTGGGGTAATTCGGGGCTGGTCCAAATGAGCTGCTCGTCCTGACGAACAGAGCCATAAAAATCAACAGCTACAGCAGACCCACCATTCAGTGATACATTGGCAATGCCATGATGCGCGGCAATTGAGCCATACATTTCCAGCTGAGTACCATAAAAAGAATATTCGAAATAAGCACCGGTAGAGGAAGAGTAATGATCATCGTTCATATACTTACCTGATCCGGTAGATGTATCCCAAGTCCCTGTAAAGGTGAATTCTGAATCGTTCACCGAAACAGCTGTACCTGGTTCAGGGACCACAGGGGTTGTTACAACAATCAAACTGGTGGCCGTTTTATTACCATCCTCGGTGGTTACCGTAATGGTGGCATTACCGTTGGTAAGGGCCGAAACCAATCCGTTGCTATTTACAGAGGCGACAGCCGCATTACTGGAAGTCCAGGAAATATTCTGATTGGTAGCATCTAAAGGAACAATCATTGCTGATAACTGTACCGTTTCACCTACTAGTAAAGAGGCAGATGTGGGATTAACAACCACTTCACTGACAGCCACATTATCATCTTCCACATTGTATATGTCCAAACGGTCTGCCATAATGGTAAAACCGCTTGAAGCGCTGTTTTTCTGGCCGCTGACACTGACCCTGATGGTATGCTGACCCTGGGGCAATTCGGGGCTGGACCAAATAAGCTTTTCATCCTGACGAACAGCGCCATAAAAATCTACAGGCACAGACGATCCACCATTCAGCGACACATTGGCAATACCATGGTGGGCAGCAAAAGAGCCATATATTTTCACCTGAGTACCATAAAAAGAATACTCGTAATAAGCACCCGTAGAGGAGGAATAATGATCATTATTCATATACTTACCTGATCCGGTTGAAACATTCCACGCGCCAGAAAAGGAGAATTCTGTATCGTTAACCTTTACAGAACCATCTGGGTCTACGGGATCAATAGGATCTACTGGATCCGCTCCCACATCATTGGCTGACAATCCCCAACCGCCACCATGGGTCACATCCCATAAATGCCGGCCATTGTACCAAGTCAGGTTGGTTGGGTTGGTGGTGCTGTTAATGTTTCTACCATAACCATTACCTGTTGTGGTTACATTAAAATTATCACCAGGCTGCCAATGCCAAACCAGCATACCTACATCCTTGTTTTTACATGCAACCCAAGCGTTGTTACTGCCATTACGGTAGGAACTCTTATCGCCATAACTGCCGCTTCCTTCTTGTCCCCCACCTGCTTCACCACACAAAAGCGCCATGTTTTTAGCATGCACCCGGTCAATGTAATTTTCAACACGTGAAACGCTGCCCTGCCATTGTGCATAGGCATGAAATGCAAAAACAATATTCTCGTTTCCTTGTAGAATATCCAAACCTCTGGATAGGATCGCACTGTGAGAATCAGAAATATTGCCGTCGCCATAAGTATGACCGGCATCCTGTCCCCACCACATACCATCAACAACAATAACATTGTTGTTGCCTGTGGCGCGAATGGCAGATATTAATTCACGGTGCCAATCTACCCATTTCTGGTAATACGAGCTACTGTTGCTTCCACCAGGCTCGTTGATCACATTAAACCACACATAAGGATTATCTTTGTAGTCCTGGGCAAACTCAACAAACCTTGCCTTTAGGGCAGCTTTGTCAGAATTAGTGGCACTCTCAAACAAGCCGCCTGTAAAATCGTGGGCTTCAATCATGACTACAACGCCCAAAGGTGTATAAGCATTAACCACATCGTGTAAACTGTCATTTGAATACAATGGATTGCCACTTTGGTTGGTTGAACGAACCATGTACCAATTCAAACGCATACAGTTCAGATTCCAAATCTCGGTGTACATCTCAATTTCAGATTGGGGTAGCAATGATCGGTTGCCCCAGGAATATCTGGGACCCGCAACATTAGCCCCTACCGGGATGTACTCTTTTCCATCGGGATGATAAATTTTTGATCCGACAACAGAAAAATTCCCTTGTTGTGCAAACGTGAGTGCGCACAAAAAGAGCAAAATAAATAAAAAACCTGTTTTTCTCATAAGATGATTTTTTAGGATTTGCCGTGACAACTTCTTTTCTTTTTAAAACCATGTGATCCCGAGCTTTCATCATACATAGCAGATAGCGGAGTTATAAACCATATATTCCGCCTTAAGGTCGACTCAAAAATTGCTTTAAAGCAATTTTAACAAACAAACATTTAATGGTTCTAGACCCACTCAATGTCATTAATGATAAGTATTCAATTGAACCCAAATCAGAAATTTGGGTTATTTGGGATCACAAGCGTGTCAAAGAACATAGCAATGAATGCTACAAAGGCATCCGACGAACGGTGAACAAAATTCTCCTGACCATTAATAGTCAGAAAAAGTGATTTTTACGCGTTGATTGTTAATAATATAAAGAATACTGAAAGCATCGTATTGACAGGAGAAACGACTAAGTCATTCATGACATCTTAACAAATAGAGACTTTTACTGAGATATTTTAACTGTTCAGGTTTTAGCCAAAAAAAATGCTTCACTTCTCTCAGAAGCGAAAGAAATACGCTCCTGTGAGGTCTTTTTACATGTTTTGCATTCAATCGTTTGAACTCTAATCTTCAGAGAAACCGGTTTAAAACCTAATGAAAGTGAAGACAAAAGTCGCTCATCATACCACAGTTTTTCAACAGAATAACTATGGCATTGACCACATTGAAGCTTTTCAGACTTGGTTTGGATGTTAAAAACGACTGAGCCATTTGAAATCTCTGTTTTCCAACACTCCTGATTTTCAAACCCAAAATCCTGGCACAAACTACTTGTTTTCATTATCTAAGAAATTAGTTTGTAAAATAAGACCCTTCCGATAAGACAAGGGGTCGTTAGGTACTAGACAAGGGCAAACCCTTGATTATAGGCTAATTACGAATCAAGGCGATGGAATCATAACTGTTTGTAAATTAGGTAATTAAAAAAATCTAACGATCTATTGATAAGATAAACCCAGGGTTTTTAAATAAGTGGAGCACAAAAGCTCCACTTGTTTAAAACGTTAAGAAATCCACCAACTCAGCCATTAATTAATGACTTTCGACGAAAACACCCGGCCTTTATGCAACACGTTTACAATATAAATGCCTGCAGGCAGATGAGAAACATTGATAATATGGCTATTACTACTGAGCTGGGCATTTAAAACGCTTGAGCCAGTCAAATTCAACAGCCTTAAGTCACCCCCCTCAGCATTGAGGATGTTAAGAGAACCATTATATACCCATGCTTTAACATTTATTACTCTGTTGTCTTGCAGTGAAGTTGAACTGGCAGCTTCTAAAACAAAAGCATCGGCATAAGACCAATTGTTTCCACTAAGCTTTTGAATAAAGACTTCGGCTGAAGTATTGGCCGCCCCCATGGTAAACTCAATGGAGTATTGCGTCCATTCATCTTCGGGTCTGGCCGGATTTCCAGGGTAAAGACGAGAGAATTCTACTTCACCATCGCCAAAATTGCGAACACCGGCACGTATCTCTTCGTTCTCTAAACTATGGTTGAGTCTCAAAAAGCCTGATAACAGATAAGTCGAACCGGGTGTCAAGCCGTCAACAACTTGCCAAATCCCATCATCATCCTTACTCGATATACCAAGATGGTAAGCACCTGATACGGGATCAAGCCAACTCAAAGACCTTACCTCATTATTGACATCCCCATTCCATCCGGTCAGTCCATCTTCAAAATCACCATTTATCAAAAAGTTGGTTCCATCTCCGGTGACTGGAGGGGGCGTTGTTCCTTGCTCAGATGTTGTGACCGTCAATGGGGCGCTCTCAGCGGATCGGTTCATATAGTGGTCTCGGGCTTTTACAGTAATAACATATTCCGTTTCCGGCAATAAGCCTTTTACCGTGGTATTCAGATTGAAGGTGAAATTATTATAGACCCCATCCACAAAAATCTCGTAGCCGGAAATGCCGTTAGCATCGGTGGAAGCATCCCAGGTCAAGTCAATTTGGCTGGACGTCTCGTTTGTACTTTGAACGTTTGCAGGTATGGTAGGGGCTGTTTCATCCACTATATCCAAAGCAGGAATATAAACGTTATCCTGATTGACAGCATTTTCATGGTTATAAATTTCAGTCAGTGCTGCTCTCTTCTCTGAATTACTTAATCTGTCATTGATCCACTCCCCGTCCCATATCATGAACCATCTGTATTCAGGACGGTGTTCCATCATCCAATCGACATCAGGCAGCTTCATATTAACATTGAAACCTTCTCCAATAGCCAGTGGCTTTCCCTGGGCTTTATTAACCAGGTAATCGTAGTCACCCTGACTCAGGAAGCCCGATTGATCCCAATAATAATCATCAATACCAAGCATGTCGACATATTCATGTCCCGGAAACCATGGATCTGGTACCCGATTGTTGTTCCAACTGGTAAAATGATTGGGACTCCAAAACCAAATCAGGTTATTTAAACCATGATCATTAACCATATAGTTGTAAGTATTGATCCACAATTGATTAAAATGCACCTTTGCGGCATCTCCTCCACCCCACCAGAACAGTCCGTTCATTTCGTGGTAGGGTCGCCATACAACGGCATATCCCTCATCCTGAAGATCTTGTAAAAAGGGAATAATCCTGTCCATATTCCGCTTCCAGTTATTGTAAAGAGTTGTACCAGGGGTAATCAGCTCTTCATATTCGCTCATGGTCAACCTGGCCTGTTGAACATTGGTCCATCCCTGGTTCTCTTCCAGTTCAGGCGTCACCATATGATAAGTCAAGGTGATTATCGAGCCCGCATCGGCCTGTGCCTTGGCAACCTCTATCATTTTATGACGGGCATCCTGCAATTGCGCAATGGAATAATTGGGGTCTGTGAAAGAGAAATCGCTTCCCCACAAACCAGGATAGTGGCCAATACTATTCTTAACAGAGTTGGTGGCCCTAATGGCAATATCATGTAGGCTCCAGGTCCGCGCATAATTATGCTGACCTGTCATCAAACCCTGATACTTCAGATTATAGATGTATCTGTATACATCTTTCGCCTTTTGGGTTGCGTTGGGGTTCACCAGCTCAGGTGCCTGAGCACTTGTTGGAAACATCAATAGCGACAATATCATCACAGCTATCAATCGTCCAATGACTTGTTTTACAATCATCTATGCAAATTTTAAAGGTAAAAAAAGGAACCTTCCAGCTTGGTTCATTAAAAACGTTGCAATTTAGGTTATCAGGGATAAGAGAACTACTTAAATCCGGAGGATGGGTCATGGAAGGCAGATCAACAAGCATTCAATAAGATTGGCAGGGCATAAAGATTTCACACCTTGCACGACCATTGAAGAAAGATCAGCTAAGATTATGATAACAAATAATAAAGACCAAAAAAGTGGGGATATAAAAGTGGGGTCTGAAACACCCCACTTTTTTAAAGTTGTACAAGTACAATCCTACAAGTTTATCAACTATTTAATCACTTTCGATGAAAACACTTTTCCATCACGTACAATACTCACAATGTAAACACCGGCAGGCAGGTGAGAAACACCAACCACCTGATTGCTACTGTTAATGTTTATATTAAGAACGCTTGCACCGGTCAAATTCAATAGCGACAACTCACCACCGGCGGCGTTGGTGACCGTCAATGAACCATTGGCAACCCAGGCAGAAATATTGGAAATGCTGTTGTCTTCCAATGAAGTTGAAACGCCAGCAGGCTCTAAAACAAGCGCGTCAGCATAGGCAACATTGTTCCCACTCAATTTTTGTATAAACACTTCCACACTTGTATTTGCTGCACCCATTGTAAAATCAATCGAGAAAGACGTCCACTCATCCTCAACCCTTTCAGGATTTCCAATATAAAGATGGGAGACCGAAAGTTCATCCCCGCCATAGTTACGCACACCTGCACGTATTTCTTCATCCAGAAAACTATTATTATTTCTTAAGAGCCCAGAGAACTTATAAGCAGCACCAGGGGTCAAGTTTTCAACAACTTGCCAGCCACCAATTTCATCGGTATACTTGAGTGCGAAATGAGGATTTCCTGCTCCAAACCAAGTATAAGTCCTAATATTATCAGGATCACCATTCCATCCCAACAGACCTTCATCAAAATCACCATTTACCAATAGGTTTTGCGTAGAGGCACCCACGAAAACCATCATTAAAAAGGCTAAAATAATTGTAAATCTTTTTTTCATAACTTTTACTTTAAATTATAATTAATAGTTTATGTGTATTGCTTTAGGGATCTTCTCCGAACTGTTGCCATTACTAAAATATTGTACCCAATCCTTAAAGCACTTGCAAGATATACCGAGAGCAGCAGACGACCACTTGTCATTTAAGTCAAAAAAGCATGACAAACAATGCATGACCAATACAAGACTCTATAACACCCACTATATAAACCACTTAATATCCATCAATCAACCTTTACTTAGCTGTAAAAAACCGATTTGACATGCCCTTTTGCGCTTCCAACCGGGTACTTGTAGAAACCAATGACAGACTTGATTAAACAAGACGGTGGTACACGGGGCACTTAATAATGTTTAACAAAAAGCGCCGGGGATAAATACCCCCGACGCTTGGTGAAAAATGCACAATAAAAACAAAAAAGATTAATCGGCTTCAATGTAAAATACCAGATCACGAAAAGTGCAAACATCCGGATAACCATTTGTACCAGGCATTAAATTAACACGTTCCTCAAAATTGTGTGGCAAATAAGCACTCTTCACTGCCAGCTCATTGGCTGGGTCGTCCATTGTTTTAGAGGGATCAAAGGGTGCTGGAGGAAACTGCCCAAGTCCTTCCCTGCGAATACCATGACCGCCCGGATAGCTGCCTACCGACCAATTGGCAAGGGTAAAGCCTCTATCCACTCCTATCTCATCTATCATTAACATGAAAGCATAACGCTTGCCAGCTTCAAGGACAACAGCCGAAGCATCAGGGATAATAAACTGCAAAAATCTACCTTTTAAATCAGGATGATCAGGTGATACGGCTACGGTATCGCTATCGAAACCGAAGTCCGTTTTACCAGGGAATCGATATCCCCTGAAAACCGCTAAGGAACTAAATTCCAACCCTTCATAAAAATCATCCCGATGGTGAGCAATCGCCTCGCTGTAGCGGTTGTGAGGAAATCCGTGAAAGGCACTCATAGTGCTATCACTGCCATTGTTATTTATATAGCCTTCTCCAAAAACCTCCAAAATTTGCAAGGAAACATTTTGTCCATACATGCCCTCACGAACCACATTGGAACCATAACCCAAGCGAAGGGTAATGGATTTTAAGTTTTTAGCGTTCAATGAATCCGGATAGGTAAACACCTGTCCCAAATCTCGGTTTCTTTGAATGTAGGCGATCTCCTGCCCCTCGCTTGAGAAATAGCCAAAACCACTCGTCTCTTCTACGGCTTCACCCGAATACTTAACAGAAACACTTATATCATTAGCCACGGAAGTGTTGCCGCCACGACTGAAATCCTCATAAAATAGCACAATGTCATCCATTGGCACCGTGTCGGATAGAACCAACAGGTTTTGAGAAGAGGGAGCTACAGCAGTAGTGCATCCCATCATTGTGAGCACAACCATCAAAAAAATAAACATTGCTCGCATGCGCATATCGTTTTAAAGTAATTAGAATTAAAACCCAAACAAAGAATGAATTTTATGAAAGATGTCTGTATTATCATAAATCCCCAGAAACAATTCAGCACCCGGGCCATAAGCAAAAACAGGCACCATTACCCCGGTATGGTTGTCACTGGAATACCTGGCTTCGATAAAACCATGTTCATAAGACCCATCATGCAGCGCTAAACCACCGGTTTCATGGTCGGAAGTTACAATCACCAGTGTCTCACCGTTTTGGGCAGCAAACTCAAGCGCCACACCAACGGCCTTATCCAAATCGAGTACCTCGCCCAGCAAATACGGCGTGATATTATGGTGTGAAGCCCAGTCGATCTGAGAACCTTCAATCATCACAAAAAACCCGTTCTCATCCTTTGACAAAACTTCGATGGCTTTTTTGGTGGCTAACTCCAGCATATTGCCCCGCTCATCGTATTCAGGGTTATGTCCGGGTGCAGTAAAAACAGCCATAGGAGCTTTTGAAGCACAAGCGCTTTCTTCCAGTGAATAAAAGACTTGATAGCCCTTTTCTTTTAGGGCCAAGGTTAAGTCGACACCGTCTGACCGGTTGGCAAAATTATTGAGGCCGCCACCTATAAACAGATCAATATCGGTTTTAAGAAAATCAGCAGCAATCTCCTCATACATCGAACGAGATGGCTGATGAGCTATAAAAGAAGCCGGTGTGGCATGTGCAATATCAGAGGTGGCAACCAGACCGGTAGCCTTCCCATTTTGCTCACTGATATGCAAAATAGAAGGAATGGGTTCTCCACTGGCATCCATGGCAATGGCACCGTTATTAACCCGCTGTCCGGTAGCAATTGCTGTGCCTCCCGCAGCAGAATCGGTAACATAACGATCCTTACTCTGCGTCTGACTGAATCCAATATGCTTCATATGATTGAGGTTCAATTGTCCACCATTCACCGTTAATGCAGCAGAGACATGTGTCACTCCCAAGCCATCGCCGATGAATAAAATGACATTCTTCGGTGCTTCGGCAAATTCCGGACTTGCCAATTCAACCATCTCATATCTATCCTGGTTAAAATAGGTAAGCTGAGAATCACTTTGAAACATTTTTTGTCCCGCCATTTGCGGTACAGCAGGATTATTTTGTGCCCATGCATTTGTTACATCTAGCATTAAAAGGCCTGTAAAGAGGACTTTAAGCACAATTTTTGTGTCTATATTTTTCAAGTTCAACATATTCCTCATCTTTAAATTTGTATTGGTAAAAACAATCCTTGAGCAATGCGCTCTAGGGCACAATAGGAATCATGAAATAGCTGTAGGCAAAGTGCGTGTTGAGCAAGCGAAACTCATCATGAGGCTTTGCCCGCCAACTATTATCGCCACCGACACCACGCTGAGCCAAATCTACATTCAGAACCACTTCATCTCTGGGGTAGACATCAATCGACCGTTGTCCTTTCTTTGTCAACCCGGCATCCAAATCCTCCGTCCTGAAGCGCAGGGCAGAAATGCTTAAGGGCTGCAACCCTTCAATCTTAAGCCCAACTCCTGAATCGTTGGTCAGGGTCAACCAACGCACATCCGTTTTATTTCCATTGGCCTGTGGACGGGTGTAGGCAACATACTGTTCATCCACACTACTTTCATACAGACCAATATGGGCACTATAATTGCGATCTGAGTAGTTTTCCCAGGGTCCTCTTCCATAAAAACTTAAGTTGCTGTAAGCCAATGGCAACAACATATTCATGCCAAATCGGGGCATTTCGGGCAAGCGATCCTGGTCCATTTCAAATGCCACATCGGTACGTACCCGTCCATCTGCATAAACCGTATAAGTCAAAGCATAATCAGATTGAACATCCGATAAAAACAGAGATACCTCAATGGTAACCGACTGCTCTGATTCTTTAAGTGCAAACTTTTGTAATTGGGTATTTTTACCGGCAGTGCGCCATACATTGCTCTCAACTGGCATTTTATTACCATAATCATTGTCCACTGGCGCCCGCCAAAAATCCGGTTCAGGCGCTTGGACAATCAGTTGATGGTCCTTGAAAATGTAAGATGACAAAGCGCCGGTCATCTTATTAAACACAATGGAAAAACGATCGCCGCTAATGACACATTCGCTATCACCATCCATTACTTGAAGGCCAGACCCGCCATTAGCAGTATGCTCCTTATCGAAATATTTACTTCCTTGAAACTGAAATTGTTCTTTGGCCAATTCATGATTTTTTGGCAGCAAATCAGTTTCCGTTTGGATGTAGGCATAGACATTTAAAAGATACTCCTCCCCTGGCTTTGCTTGTACAAATGAAAAACCGGGCTCAACAATACTTGATAAACCGGGCTCTAAATCCACGAAAAAGGAACCCTTTTCTACAACTATGCCATTGCGCACAAGCTCCCACTCAAATCGGTAGTCCTTCAGGTTGGTAAAGAAAAATCCATTCTCAATTTCTATCTGCCCCTTTTCGAGGTCAGCTGCTCTAAAAAAAATGTTTTGGTAAACTTTTTTAACCTCCATCAAAGCAGGTTGTGGCGAACGATCGGGAAAAACAATGCCATTCATGCAAAAATTCTCATCATGCCACAAATGTCCACTGCCCAAATGGCCCCCGTAGGCCCAAAACTCGCGACCAGAACCATCCTTGGCCACCAATCCCTGGTCTACCCAGTCCCAGATAAATCCACCTTGCAAATTGGATGAACTGTAAATGATGTCCCAAAACTTTTTAAAGTTACCGGTACTATTACCCATAGCATGGGCATACTCACACATGATATAAGGTCTGTCCACCTGCTCTCTTGAGTGGTATTCAAGAATTTGGCTAAACTCGTTATACATCGGCGCAATAATGTCCGTGTTGCGTTCCTCTCCCGCTTGTTCAAACTGAACCAGACGCGTTTTATCACGTTTCTTTACCCAGTCATAAGCTTCAAAAAAAACAGGTCCATTGCCACATTCGTTGCCTAAACTCCAAATAATCACAGAAGGGTGGTTTTTGTCACGTTCAACCATACTATATATCCGGTCCATGTGCGCATCCCGCCACACAGGCAAATAAGCCGGATGCTGGCTCTGATCATATGGCCCCTGCAGTTCAGCCCCCATACCGTGGCTCTCAATATTGGCCTCATCTACCACATACATTCCATATTCATCACACAGGCTGTATAGTTCTGTCGAATGAGGATAGTGACTGGCACGAATGGCATTGATGTTGTGCTGTTTCATCAAACGGATATCCGTAATCAAGGTTTCCCGGTCCACAACGTGGCCCGTGGTCTCATGATGCTCATGCAAATTCACCCCCTTCAGCAAAATGCGCTTCCCATTAACCAAAAGACTGCCCTTTGTAAGCTCTACACTTCTGAATCCGATTTTCAAACCCGTAGATTCGATTTCCTGATTGTCTTCATCTGCAAGGGTGACTAGGGCAGTATATAAGTTGGGGTTTTCTGCGCTCCAAGCCTTTACACTATTAACAATCTGTTTGTTAATAGTGTATTTATAGTCAGAATCTGCCGCTATGGTCATGTTTTTCGATTGGGAAACAATCACACGACCGGCTTCATCCAAAAGAGAAAGCGAGACTTTTCGTTTAACTTTACGACTGGCGTGATTTCTAAAAATCACTTCGCCTTCAAAAACGCCATTTTGATAGCTTTTATCCAATCCCGGTCGCAAAAAAACATCCTGGATACGCACATCAGCGGTGCTATACAAATACACATCCCGCTCAATGCCGCTTAAGCGCCACATATCTGCATCCTCCAAAAAACTACCATCGGTCCAGCGATAAACTTCAACAGATAAAGAATTACTGCCCTCACGCACATAGGGAGTCAGGTCAAACTCAGAAGGCGTTTTAGTACCCTGACTGTAACCCACCTTTTGTCCGTTCACCCATAAATACATCCCGGAAGTACCTGCTTTGAAATGCAAAAACACGCGTCGATCCTTCCAATGTTTCGGCAACTCAAAATCCCGCCGGTACGAACCGACCGGATTGTCCCTGTCACCAACCAAGGGCGGGGTATCATTATGCGGGTACTTTTTATTCGTGTAAATGGGTATTCCATAGCCTTCCAACTCCCAATTCGAGGGCACTTTAATATCCTCCCAATGGTCAAGGATATAATCTTCCCTATAAAAATCCACGGGACGTTGCGCAGGATTGGGCGCCCAATGAAATTTCCAGGTTCCATTTAGTAACTTATAGAATGGAGACAAGTCTGGATCTCCCTTTAATGCCAATTCAGCATTCGGATAATTGTAAAATGTAGCTCTGGGCATTTCTCTGTTGATGGCAAAAACAGTCGGGTCTTCCCACTCTCTATACGCATCTTGTGCGTGAACCATCCCCGTAAACAAAAACATGCCAACAATGAAACAATAAACAAATTGCTCTTTCATGATGTATCAATAAATTAAATTAAAATAGATTAATCCCCGAAGTAAAAACAGGACAGGACAGACCATCCTTCCCTTTCCTTGTGATCAAAAAAAAAAATCAGGACTTTTCTGAATATTTAGACGGAGTTACCCCAAACTGCGATTTAAAACACTTTCTAAAGTAATCAATATCAGAAAAACCCACCATATAAGCGACTTCTGAAATGGAATTGCTGTTTTGTGATATAATTTGCCCGGCACGCTTGATTCTTAACATCCGTATAAATTCAACCGGAGAAAAATCTGTTAGTGCCTTTAATTTCCTAAACACCTGGGACCGACTCATACCAACCTCCTGCGATAACACATCCACATTGTACTCAGGATCACTAATATGAGATTCAACACTTTGAATGGCGTTTTGTATAAATTTTTCCTCCATCGAAGGGATGCTCACCTTACCGGGCGTCAAAGACAAACCTTTACCAAAAATTTGTCGCAGAGTATTTCGGTTCTCAATCAAATTCTTCATGCGCACCAACAGATGACCAATTTCAAAGGGTTTTGAGATATAGGCGTCGGCACCCAACTCGTAGCCCTCCATCCGACTATCATCACTTGCCTTGGCCGTAAGTAAAATGACAGGAATATGTGATGTTCTTTCGTCTTGTTTAAGCGCTTTGCACAATTCAAAACCATCCATGCGGGGCATCATAACATCTGAGATAATGATATCGGGCAGCTTCTCAAAAGCCACGCCCAGTCCTTCTTCTCCATCTGCAGCGGTCAACACCGAGTAGTTGAGACTCAATCGCTCAGAAACATACCGGCGCAAATCCTCATTATCTTCAACAAGCAGGACAAGAGATTCATGACAAACATCCGTGGTTTCAGTGTACAAATCATCTGACCTGGTTAGGATATCCTGAGCTACCTCCGTCTCACCATCCGAGGAAGATCCGCCAGACGCCATCAGGCTTTCGTTCGAATAAACATGAGCAGAGGCAGGAAGTATTAAGACAAATTTGGATCCCTTACCCGGAACACTTTCTACATCGATTCTACCTTTATGAATGATGGCCAGCTGGTAGGAAAGTGACAATCCTATTCCGGTACTGGGTTTACTAAAATCATCCTTGCCAAAGGCGTAATACCTCTCAAATATTTTCTTTTGATTTTCTTCAGAAATACCCTTTCCGTTATCCTGAACAATGATTTCTATTTCCTGTATCTGTTCCTGATTTTCATTGACAGAAAGAAATACGTCTATGGTGCCTCCATTGGGGGTATTCTTAAATGCATTGGAAAGCAGGTTATACATTATCTTCTCAATCTTATCGCTGTCAAACCAGACCATGGCTTGCTCTGCAGTGCAGTGAAAACGATAAGTAATTTCTGAATCTTCGGATTTCTGGCTAAAAGCTTCATAGATGGAGCGGGTATAAGCAACAATGTCACCCTGAGCAATCTTCAAGCGAATATGACCAGCTTCAATTTTAGATATGTCTAATAGCTGATTGATTAACCTTAAGAGACGCAACGAGTTTTTATAAATTAAATCAATCTGCCTTTTAAGGGAGCCCGGGAGTTCCGGCATCATCGAAATCTCCTTTAAGGGTGAAATAATAAGCGTTAGTGGCGTTCTGAACTCGTGAGATATATTGGTAAAGAAAATATTCTTAAAATAGTCTATTTCACGAATCTTATCAGATTCCATTTTTTCTAGTTTAAGGCGTGATTCTGTTTTTTGTTTGGCAATAACCAAACGACCAAAACCAAGAATGGAGAAGGTCAACAAAATAAAATAGATAACAAAAGCCTGCCAGGTCTGCCATGGTGGAGGCAGAACTTTAATATTAAGATTGGCACCTTGTAAATTCCATACACCATCACTATTGGCGGCACGTACCCTAAAAACATACTCGCCCGGATTTAAGTTGGTGTAGGTAACAGAGCGCTGAGAACCAACCCCCACCCAATCATCATCAAACCCTTCCAACTTATAAGTATATTGGTTGTTATCGCTATTGGTAAACGACAGGGCAACATATTCAATGGTTATAACAGATTGTTTATAATTCAGTACTATCCCCTCGGCCTTCTCAATACTTTTCTTCAGTGTTTTACTGGCAGGGTTAGCAATGAAATTGGTATTCATTATTTTTAATCCTGTAAGGACTACAGGCGGCTCGTAAGGATTCACATTGATACTATCTGGAAAAAAAGAACTAATACCATAAACGCCACCTAAAAACACCTCTCCGTTATCAAACTGGCAGAACGAACCTAGTCTGAAATTCATATCCAGCAATCCGTCCCTAACATCATAATTAATAAAGGTTATTTCTAAATCATTAAGGTTATCAAAATCGACCTTTTTACCATCTGAATGGATAACGAGTTTAGACACACCTTCATTGGTGGCCACCCAAATATGACCTTTACTGTCCTCAAAAACAGATGATACTGAGTTACCCGACAAACCATCATCAATAGTGAAGTTCCGGAATTTACCGGAATAATCAACAGCAACCGATAATCCGGCTGAAGTACCTACCCATAAC
This sequence comes from Marinilabiliaceae bacterium UBA5213, assembly GCA_002412555.1. Taxonomy (GTDB): domain Bacteria; phylum Bacteroidota; class Bacteroidia; order Bacteroidales; family Marinilabiliaceae; genus Geofilum. The sequence goes on from DHVH01000030.1 coordinate 18,249, forward strand.
ATACCATGGCTGTCCTGAAAAATTTGCCGGATAACTCCATTGGCTAAAGAGGTGGCATCATTGTGATTGTGACGAAAGACGGTGAATGAGTTGGTCGCCATGTTTAATCTGTTGAGACCATTATTGGTTCCCACCCAAAGAACACCATTGTGATCTTCATAAATGGTGGTAACATGCTTATGACTCAATGAACCTACAGTAAAAGCTGGTGCACTATAGGTTATAAAGCTGTCTGTCAATCGCTGGTAGGCCAACAATCCGTTTTGTGTTCCAACCCAAACCGTATTGCGACTATCTTCATACAGAGCAGTGAAAAATCCGGACATAATCATCTCTGCTGCTGCCGGATCAGCGTCAAATCGCCACAATCCTTTGTTGGTAGCCACCCATTTTTTATTGGAACTATCACACAGTATAGCCGGAATATACAGGCCAGACAAGTAGCTTTCGGCGTCATCATCCAGCACCAAACGATTATTGGCGGAGCTAAGCGCCTTGTCTGGCAGCACAAAGAAGCCCGAATCTGTGCCTATTAGGCATTGTCCCTTTTCATCTTTTTCAATACAGTTAAAATGAGTGGGATGCGGCGGAAACCTACCCACAGAAAGACGAGGGGTAAAACGTTTTGAAAGCGGATCCCATTTATCGGCATGACCTTCCCAACCTCCCAGCCAAATGACTCCTGAACGATCTTGCGTGATTGCCCATATTTGGTCATTACTAATACTATTGGGATTATGTATGTCCGAATTATAATACTGGACAGAGGGTACCTTTGGGTCATAGATATTCAACCCATTGTCAGTACCCAGCCAAATAATCCCTTGTTTGTCTTCAAAAACAGAATAAACAATATTGCTCGACAATTTTCTGCCTACATCTCCATGCGTATGATAATGATCCGAACTACCAGATTTGAAGTCTACACGTACAACCCCCTGTCCTCTGGTCACAATCCAGATATTATGTTTGGAATCTTCAAAAAGATTCCAAACATAATATCTGGTTGACGGGTCATACATATCCATGTAGCGGGAAACATCATAGTGCTCCTGCGTTCCCTTTTCACGATCAAATAAAAATAAGCCTCTATAGTAACTACCCACCCAAAAGTTCCCATCCACATCCTCAATGCAGGCCATCATAGCTCTGTTAAGTTGCTTAACTATTGGATTATTTTCCATATAGTAACGGGTAAAGACTCCGGTTTCCTGATTCATCCGGTTAAGGCCATCTTCTGTGCTGACCCAGATCACATCGTTCTTATCCTGATAAATACTCAACACATCATTGTGACTTAAAGACTGCCTATCCCGTTCGTCATATACAAACCGCTCAAAATAATCAAACTCGGCTACATATTTATTCAACCCTCCACCAACAGTTCCTACCCATAGCACCCCGCTTCTATCTACAAGCAACGACCTTACATGGCTGGATCCAATACTATTGACATCACCGGCATTGTATCTGTACTCCCTGGTCTCATAGCCATCAAAACGCCATAGTCCATCCCGTGTGGCAAACCACATAAAACCACTATGATCCTGGACAATAGCAAAAATGGTTGATTCGGAAATTTTTCTCGGCATTGCCCTTTCAAAGGCATAATCTTGCGCATAGGTCACTGTTGTCAACTGACAAGCCACCATCATTACAATTACAAGAAATCCCTTAATCGGCATTATGATTCGCATTTATATAAATTTTGCTAACAAGTCCCTACCCCTCAAAATAAACCAATTTATTATAAATAATAAGATATTAGAATAATAAATACACATGCTTGTGCAACACTAAATGGCTATAACACCAAACTCAATTAATCATTCCAAAATAAAGGAGCCACCCAAACACCTCCTGACATCGAATTGGTATGATAAATATACCAGTTACCTTGCTGGTCTTGTATCGGTTTCCCTCCTCCATCAACAAAGACGCGCTTATTAACATTTTTGGCGGTGCTATGATCCTCAAAATTAAACGGATCATTACCTATGTAAATCCGCAAACAGTGGTAACGTGAAAGGTTACTGTTGTCGATGGGGCCAGCCCACATGTGCCATAGACCATTGCGTTCAAACACAACCGGATTGGTAAAGAAACTATGCTCGGGCCAAGGGGATGCAGGTTTATGCCTGCCAAATAATTTTGACTCTAATTCATCAGATTCACTCCAATCAATCAATGCATGCTTACGCTTGCTCCAATTGATCAAATCTGTACTACTGCGATAACCGATCGAATGTTTCGAAAAAACCGTTTCATCTGTTGCCGAAGCATAATACATGATCCATTCATCGTTAATACGCCGAACGTAAGGTGTTAAGCCAAAAGGCTTTTCGGTAAATATTCTACCCGGTCGCCGCGAATCGGCAGTCCCCACCCGTTCCCAACTTTGTCCATCTAGCGAACGTGCCACAAACATACTATTGGGACCAAAATCACCACTATTACCTAAGTGCCAGGGATTAACGGAGCCCTCGGGGCCCTCATACCATCCACTCCACAGCTGTCCACTCCCAACATAAAACATATAAAAGTAATTCCCCTCTACCACAACATAAGGGTCTATTAAAAAAGACTCCCCAAACTTTTCATCGGCAGCCATTGCCACACCGCTATAGGTCCAGCCCTGTGTTAAAGAGTCGGAAACGGCATGAATAATTTTCCCCGGTTGGCGCACCTCCCAAACATTAGATGCTTCTAATACCTGGCCAAAAAGATGCCATTTATTGTCGGGGCCATAAACAATACTTGCCCTTTCAATTAACCAATCACCATCCGTCAATTGATCATTGCTAACAATAATTTCAAATTCGCCTGGTGCCGCTATAGAAGATCGTTCCCGGTCTTCAATGGTCACCCAGTCATTATGATCGGGAGGGGCTATATCAGATAAAAAAATATGATCCAGTCTAAGCAAGGATCGGGTGTTGCTATTAACTTCAACAGCAAACCGAGCCTCTTTGTTGTAGTATTTCTTTACATTCCAACCCCTTAAAAACAAATCGTAAAAATTATTACCAAAAGCTTCTTTGACTATCTGGCCTTCTACCTCTAAATAGACCCTAACGTTAGGGTGAAGCTCCCCGGCCAAATAAAAATTTAGATAATCTCTTGTGATTTTAAATTTCGGACTTACCAATAAGCCTTTAGGATTATTGGTATGCCGCCCCTCATTATGACCTGTCTCTAGGTAATAGTTCCCTATGAAACCTACGGGACCACGGGCCCAACCGGCAATATCATCCACATGAACCGGATGGCCTGAAACTAAAAAGTTGTCGCCTCTCCAAACCCATTGAGACAACTCTCCCTCCTCAAAATCAAACAAAACAACATCCTTTGACTGCGCAAAAATGACATTGGCAGACGAGACAAAAAACAGGCAAACAATTAGTAAAAATTGGTTCATTGGCAAAGAATAAAATAGAAAAAAGAAGGGTCGGCCGCATAGAACCGACCCCTCTCATACCCTAAAACTGAACCTCCTGATTCTCAAAAATAATTAAGAACAAGAGATTACTTTTTAATAAACTTACTAAAGGCACTGTTACCTGCAGCAAAGTTTACTTTTACCACATAAATTCCGGCATTTAAACTTGAAACATCCAGACTTAAATTACCCAACAAACGAACATTCAGAACGTTTTGACCTGATAGGTTGAAGACCTCAACAGACTCAACAGCATCCGCAGATTGAATGTTCAGGACATCTTGAACAGGATTGGGCCAGACAGACACATCAGCTGCAGCTTTTACGCTTGGCATTGAAATATAAATTCCTTCAAGTAACAATTTTCCTGTAGAGTAGGTACTTCTCCAAGCTGTATTGTCCTTGTTGTTCCAGGCAAAATAAAAGGCATCCTGACCCTTCAGTTTATAACCGATATCAAAAAAGAAAGAACCTCTTGACAAAAATTCAGCCAACATTGCAGGATTAGTTGTTGCTTGATTCCATGGCACTTTTGCCTCTAAAATATAGCCTTCAAATTCATCAAAAACTTCAGCATTTCTCCAAATCCACTCAACTCCCCGGTGTGTGAAAACTGAAAGCTCATTGTCGCCACCAAAAACCAATTTTGAAAAAAGATACCCGTTCTCATTGGGATCACCGTCCGCAAAAGTCAAATAAGCATCGGTTGGTCTAACTCCTACAGTGATCGTAACTTCATCAACAGTAGCAGTCTTCTCGGCATTTGGCACAACTATTTGAGCATAGAGATAAAGATTATCCTGATCGTAAGCCGCCCAATATTCGGCTGATACCCCGGCAATACCTGCGCCATCATTGACCCAGTTCTCAATTAGCATACCTTCACCAGAATATGCAGCATCTTTTTCTGCATCAAAAGCGGGAACAGTTTCAGTACCGGGAATACTAGTGAGTTTTCTCTCCATAAGGGTTAAAACACCTAACTTCTGACTTGATTCCCATGCGGTATTATCGTCATTGGACCAGGCCACATAATTCCCTTCCTCGCCAAACTTATAGGCCACATCGAAATAAATGGTTCTGTCACCCAAAAGATAGTTCGACTTGAATTCATTGATTAAGGCCTGATTGGTAGAAATGTCCTTCCAAGCTACACGTCCTTCAACATTGTAACCGTCACGAAGCATTGGTATACCACCAATAGTGACTTCTACAGCCTCAACTTCCTCATAAATCCACTCAACATTTCTTCTGACTTTAGCTTCGCCAGCTACTGCGGCGCTAGCACCATCCCCACCAAAAGTGATCTTGGAGAAAAGAAAACCATTGTCATTGGGCTCACCCAAATCAAAACTGTAAGCCGCCCGATCAGGGTCTAAACTAATGGTCATACTAATTTCATCACTTCCGGTTGTGGTAGTTGATTCCAATCGAAGCTCTGAATAAATATAAAGCGAATCAGCTGTATAGGAAAGATTGAAATTCGCTACTACACCAGCCACTTCTGTGCCAGTCCATACAGCAATAGCCTTGCGATTAATCCTGTTGAAAACATAATCTTCTGCCAGAGCATCCAAATGGCCTCCTGAAAAAGCCCGCTGCAACACAGCGGTTTTTGGAACGAACTCTTCCTGTGCAGTAGCAGTCAATGAGAGCATTGCTGCCATGAGCATTGTAAACATTTTTTTCATAACTAATTAAAATTTAAATTAAACAAATCACTGATTATAATCAACTTACATATAATTATAGTGTTCAAATTAAGTAAGTGCATACCCTATTACCTGGTAATAATTACTGGTAACACCTTACATTCCAAAATTCAATAGGACTTGTTGTTCTGTTGGCTTTGCTAATAAGCCATCATCATGCGGGTTATTGTTTTCCCATTCATTTGCATTCGGTAAAGCAGTGGTCCGGTGGCATTATGGTCTCCGGGACTATAGCTTAAATTATAGGTACCTGGTGATTGAACCTGATGAACCAGTACCTTAACAATTACACCAATAGAATTAATGACTTCTAAACGAACTGGACCCGTTTGCTCAATTGCATACTCGATCGTAGTAGAACTCCTAAAAGGATTGGGGTAGTTCTGTTCCAATGAAAAATAAGGGTTGTTAGAATTTGTAACGCCCCTGATGGGGGTCGCCCCATCTATTACCGCATCGAGTAACCTTCCGAAAAGAAGCAGTGAGTTATCTGTAAAAGAAATATCTGAACCCGGCTTCCCAAACCAGCCAGCCCTGGCGGCAGGCGCTATATGGTCAACCATTACGTCTCCTTCAGCATATAAAAACAGAACTGCTTTCGCCCCATCTCCCTGAGTATTCATCAAAATCTCGGCGGCAGCGGCAGGCGTTCCATACGAAATGTCAGATACCTGGTTATAGATATCCACGTCTCCAACCAGACCATCTAAAATTGCATTTGTAGCAGTACCATTGATTTCCACAACAGAGCCGTTAACCGTTCCAAAGTCTGTACCTGATATAGATCCTGTCAACTTTAAAACAGAAAACAAAGCGCTATTACCGACAATTAATGGAATTGAACTATTAGCAAACAAACCTCCTACGGCACCATCAGTTACGGTTCCCGAAAGAACAATTGCTGCTCTTCTATTGGCATGTAAAGCTGCAACTGAACTCTGGCTGCGGTGAAAAACAATATAACCCTCCTTCAGGATTTGATTATACAACTGCTGGTCACTGGTCGACAATTCTTCTGCACCGGTAACAAATAGCACACTCCCTTTTGCCGGGTCTGGATTCACGTCAAAAGCAACAGGGGTGGATTCTGTTTCATTTCCGGCATGATCCCTTGCGATGGTTGATATTACATAACGACCGGGTTCAATCGAGGAGATTGTGAAATCATAAGGCGCTTCCGTCCTGGTATCATATAGCTGACCATCAATATACAATCGCACCTCTTCAATGCCATCCTCCAAATCAAAAGCAGCTGAGTTTATCACAAGGTCTGCACCCTCTGTATAAGCTTGAGAGCCATCGGGACTGTATAAAGTAACAAAAGGACTTCTGTTACCCTCAAAATGATTGTAATCCCAGACCTGCTGTCCTGCCCAGGTGAGATTGGTAGGATTAACGCTACTATTAATCTGTGATCCGCCGCCATTACCTGAAGTAGTCAATTTTATATTGTCACCACCATACCAGTGCCACCATAAAAGGCCAACCCCATGAGCAGAAGCTACATCAATTGAAGCTTGAAAGGCTTTAGGAAAATAAAGAAACCCTTCCTCCGGTTTCGTTCCATACTCTCCTATCATTACAGCAAATCCTTTCTCTTTAATTCTTTCAATATAGTCGTGCATGCGGTAACTTAACTGTGGCAGTCCTCCCACATTCCATTGATCATAAGTATGAAAACTGAACATGATATTCTCATAAGTCTTCCCGTTAAAATTAATTAACTGATCACCAGCCGATAGGATGGAACTATTGGATTCCACAACGGGGTCGGATGTGCGCGCGCCTGCGTCCTGTCCCCAAAAATGAGCATCCACCACAATAACATTACTATTAGCCTGTTCATCACGGATAACCTCTATGACTTGCTGATGCATACTCACCCATTGGTTAATCCGCTGAGGGGAATCTTCTCCCCCAGGCTCATTCATAATATTAAACCACACATATGGATTATCTCCATAATAAGCGATGATGTCGCGCCATGCATCCATTAAATCATACAGAGGATCTCCTTCATAATAAGAACCTGTAGCATCGTGAAATTCGAACATCACCACCACATTTCTGGAGGTAAAGGCATCTACAATAGGCTGCATGTCAAGTATGGTCTGAAACGGTGAATTGGCCGAGACATTTTGTTCATTCCAGAAAAAATCATACATCCTGCAATTAACCCGAACCATATTGAAACCCCAGTCATCCACAATCTTGGTTACATGATTAACCGGATTACCAGGCCATCCCCACTTCATACCTGAAACATTAACTCCTTTCGGTATAAAAGCATTCCCATCTGGGCCAATTATTTGTGATCCCACGATTTGGAACGTCCCACTCATAGTATTTGCTTGTAAAACAATTGCAAACAAAAACAAGATTATCGTAAATTTTGCTCTCATCGTAAATCTCCTCTCAGTTTCGTTTAATTTCTCGTTTGGCGTAAAAAGCACCATTACCTACAGTTACCCCATAAATTGTTCCATCAAATGGGTCAACCCCAATCGATTTCCAACGCAGAGCGCCATAAGAATTATCATAAATATTCTTCCAGGATTCACCCCTGTCGCCAGAGATAAAAACACCAGATTCGCTAGGAGACCAAAAAAGCGGCTCCGAGGCAACAACAATCTCATCTTTCAAAAATCCTCCCACAGATATGGAACTGGCATTAAACAGGGTATTATCTAAAGGAAATACCTTTTCCCAATTGTCTCCATAATCAGAACTCCGCCATAACCCTTCTCGAATAAAACCCGCATAAATCAATCCGGGCACATTTTCATCGGCTTTGATGTCCACCAAAACAGAAGTTGAATCTTTGTGAAATGGCAATCCACCGCTTATATCGGTCCATTCTTCACCATCATTATCAATTCTGAATAAGCCCTCTGTCCACTCTCCAAAGTAGAGCGTCCCTGGTCTGTGCGGATCAACACACAATAGCTGGTTGGTTCCACACACATTTTTTTGTTGTCCATAAGTCACAGAAAGCAATTCATTTTCAATAAAATCCATATAATGAGGTAATGTTTCTATATGCTCAGGCAAATCGGTATTCAACCTTTCCCAGTTTTCGCCCCAGTTGGAAGACTTATACAAACCGGCTCCATGTTCGAGATATCGATCTATATAGGCATAAAAAACACCAGGTGTGTGATAATCTTCTTTAAGCGCTTGGACAGTAAGAAAATTTTCAAAAGTCTTTACCACCCCAAAAGTCTCACCATTGTCCCTGCTTAATAGAATGGCAGAGCCAAATTCACCCATCCAGTCACGCTTACCTGCAAATAAAATATGATTAGAATTAAAGCGTGAAAAAACCATAGCAGTTGAGTTTTTGTACTCAGTTACTGCAGGTAGCTGCTGGTAACTATCGCCAAAATCGGAACCAATAAAAGGCCGGTGATCAGGCATTACAAACCCTGACCTTCCCTTTACCACAGGGTCTACCACCAAGTTTTCAATACAAACAGTTTCAGTACCTTTAAAATTATTTCCGTTCCAACTTAATCCATTATCATCGCTGACCGAAACACCATACCAATTGGACATAAACAAGCGTCCCGGCACATGTGCATCCACTAAAAATGTTGAAATAGCCCATCCAATATGTTCTTCCGATCTAATATATGAGGGATAATTGATAAAATCTTCGGTAGCATAATCCATTACCAGGCTCCAGTTTTCTCCTCCATCAATGGACTTATAAATGGGAACTAAGGGTACTTCAGTGTCATAGCCCCTTCGGCTTGGCGTCGTATAAACGACTTCCGGATTTCCCGGGTCAACAGCAACTGTATTGTAGCGCATCACCGGGGCTGGTAAGCCATTTTCTTTTGACTCAAAAGTTCGACCCCCATCTTCGCTAATGATGATGCCATGGGTATAAGTCGCTGCAATGACCTTACTGGGATTATCCGCAAAGAAATCCAATTGCGTAAAACCCAGGTTTTCCTTCTCAAATAAAAGATCCCAGGTTTTGCCAAAATCTGTGCTTTTAAATAACCGTCCGTTTTGGGGGCGACTATAATCCTCATCCTGCATGAAATATTCGCTCATGCGCATTTCGTGCAAAGTAGCCACATACAAAACGCCTTCTTGATAGGGATGGAAAACCAAATGGGTAATAGGCTCCCCTTTTAATCCTGAAAACGTCCAGGTTTCTCCCAAATCATGACTTATCCAAACCCCATTACTGTAACCACCAGCGGCCACGAAGTTTTGATTATATGGATCAACGCCAATTCTTTCGCCATACATGCGATTTAAACCATTCCCAAAGAAATCAACTTCTTGAGTTACACTTCTCCAATTTTCACCACCATCCGTACTTTTGTGAATTTCTCCAACAATTTGATGGTTCCTGCCTTCTCCCGATCCACGAAACATAACATTGGGATCATGCGAACTGATGCAAACAGTTTCTGTGTTTTGATTATATCCTCGCTTTAAGCCCCTGTTCACCAACCTCCATTCTTTACCGGCATCCACACTTTTGAATAAACCGGCAACATCACAACGCGCAAAAATGACATCAGGGTCAGAAGGATGTTGAACCAATCCGGTGATGTATCCCCCTCCACCTAAATACGACTGTTGCCATGTAAACGCAACATTGTTGCCGTTCCGCTTTTCCGAATGATTACAACCCAATAATAATAACCAAAAAGGAAGAATCCATATGTACCTGTTAAGCACCATAATTAATTAATTGTTAGATTTTAAGGTTAATTGCACCCGGTATTTAAAAAATACCAGGTGCATCACTAACCCATAAAATGTGAGGTGTTCAATATTAATAGCCATAATTTTGAGGCATCATTTCGCTCCCAAGCACATCAATTTCAGCTTGAGGTATTGGAAGCAATTCATGTATGCCATTAATAAAATTGGCTCCCTTCTCGTTGTTCCACTTAGCAGCAAAGCTTCGCATGACATTTCCAACACGATTAGGGACCACTTTGCTCTGTCTAACAAGGTCATAAAAGCGTTCACCTTCCAGTGCGAGTTCTACCCGACGCTCATTCCAGATAATAGTTCTCAATGCCGTTTTATCAGTTACTGTTACATCAGGAAGGATGGAAGCAGCTGGAACTGCTTCCCAATCATAACCCAGGAAGGGACGATCGATAATATCACCTTTTCCGCCAAAATTGATAAAAGGTCTGATATCTGCTCTGTCGGTTCTGGAAGAGTTTCTTGCCCTGCGCCGCACATCGTTCAACTTGGCCAATGCCTCGGATGTATTGCCAATTTCGTTGGCAGATTCTGCATACATTAACAACACATCTGCATAACGGAAAATAATCACGTTATCACCGTTGTTTTTAACATTGTCCTCAGGCGCCTCACTTAGCGGCTTAATGACTTTGCGACTAAACATGTAATGCTCATTGGCCCCGTTGGCTTGGTTATTGGCATCTACAGCAAAGTTTATGGTCTCGCGATAAATAGAATCACCATGAAATAAAAAGGTGGAAACAATTCGTGGATCTCCGGTTTCGAAAGCATCCAAAAGGTCTAAGGTAGGGGTACCCACTCCCCAACCTGCGGTTAGGCCAAACTCACCTTGCCGGGGTCTTTGGGCATTGATCATATCACTTGGGTTGGTTTCCTCGGGCGTTGGGGCACTGGTAAATTCAAAAATGGATTCCTTACCAAACTCATTATCACCGGCACTGACCCAACCGCGATCCCAAATTCTCATAAAATCGTCCTCCAAGTCATAAACACCAGATTGAATAATTTCAGCGGTCATATCGAAACACTCCTGATACTTTTGTTGATACAAATAAATTTTTGCCAATAAGGTTTTGGCAGCCCCCTTGGTTGCTCTACCTAAGTCAGCGTCACCATATTCATCGGGTAGAAAAGTGATGGCAGTTTTCAAATCAGCCTCAAGACGCCTGTATATATCAGCTTCTGAAGCCCGTTTGGAAGGTTCCTCCCCAATACCAAAAACAGGACTTACACCACCATAGGCACGATTTAACCAAAAATAATTCAGAGATCTCAGGAATATCAGCTCACCTTTATAGCGGTTCTTTAATGCCTGAGGCAAAGTGGTACTCTCCTCAATCATACTTAAAGCCCAGTTTGCGACATATATTTTTTTATACTGAACTTCCCAGAAGTTTGCAGTCTGGGTGCTACCCGAACCCCCTTCAAACACCTCAAGTTCTCTCCAACCGGGTTGATCTCCCGGACTACTACCACCCTTAAAAGCATCGTCGCTCAAGGCATCTCCTTGAATAAACCCCTGCCAGTTTTTCCAGCGAATGTTGGGGTAACCACTGGCATTTCCGGTAATATTCATACTATAAGCTGTTGTTACAGCTGTAGCAGGATCCACACTATCAGGTGAAGGATTTACCAGTACAGGAATTTCAAGGAAATCCTCATTGCAAGCTGTAAAACCAATGACCAGTAGTATCAGCCAAATGTTCTTTAATATTAATTTCATACGTTTTGATTTTTAACAATTTGTAAACAGTCTCTAAAGTTTCCTTACAGTTACAAGACTAGAAAGTGAGTCTTACACCACCTAAAAAGGTGCGCCCCACTGGGTATACATATCTGTCTACTCCTAATTCAAGATTGGTTGAACCGGCCGATCCCAATTCAGGATCCAATCCTTCATAATTGGTAAAGGTGATCAGGTTCTCTCCGGTAACATATAGCTTCATTGCAGCGCCCTGACTAATAAAATCTAACCAACGCGATGGCAAATTATAACCAAACGTAATGTTCTTGACACGCATATAAGAACCGTCGGACAGCCACCAATCAGACAATCTATGGTTGTTGTTACGACTTAGGTGATTGAGGATAGGTTCAGTATTGGTACTGCCTTCTCCACTCCAGGCATTTTTATCGATACCAGCCACCTGATTGAAGTTGGAATTATATCCTTTGTAGTTATAAAACTTCTGGTACATAAAAATCTGATTCCCATATTGCCCTTGTAAAAACACATCGAGATCAAAGCCTTTATATTTTGCACTAATATTAAATCCATATGAAAACTTAGGATGCGGCGTACCTATTGAGGTGCGATCCTCATCATTGATTTGACCATCAGGAATGGGATTGCCATTCTCGTCGAAAGCACCTGCCAGGTCAGCAAAAATAAAGTCGCCGGGTTTGGCATTGGGCTGAATAAGATTACCCTCGGCATTTACATAATTATTAACCTGTTCCTGGGTTTGGAATATCCCCATGGTTTTAAATCCATAGTACTCAGCGATGGGATGACCCAAAAAAGTGTTACTGATACTTCCTCCGATTCGGCCACTTGCTTCTGACACTAAATTCTCAACACCTGTTCCTAGACTTATCACTTCGTTCTTCACAAAAGAGATATTTCCTCCAAAACTATACTTGAAAGCTCCATCAAAATCTCTGTATCGCGCAGTTAGTTCAATACCCCTATTCTGGATTTCACCGGCATTGGCCCAAAAATCATTGGTACCCGACGATAGAGGCTGGGGCAATACCAAAAGATTATCAAGGGTTGTACGCTCAAAATAATCGAAAGTAAATTCTATTTTGTTCCTTAAAAAACTCATATCAGCACCAAAGTTGAGTGTTTCCTGAGTTTCCCAACGCACCAAGGGGTTGGCATTGTTGGCAGGTAAATAACCTGTCTGAAACACTTCTTCACGACCAAATGCATAACGGGTATCAGGCCTTTGTAAAATCGAGAACACATAAGCATTGTTAGGAATACTCTGGTTGCCAATCTGTCCCCAACTTCCCCTGAACTTGATCGAATTAACCCATAATAGGTTCAATGATTGGAAAAAACTTTCCTGATGCAAATTCCAACCTGCAGACACAGAAGGAAAAACACCCCATCGGTTATTATTAGATGCTGAAAACCTGGAGGTTCCATCTCTACGAACATTCGCTGTAACCATATAACGGTTGTCATAGGAGTAAAATGCACGCCCTAAGTAGGACATTAAAGCATGTTCACGAGCTCCGCCATAAGCTTCACGGGCACCAGTTGTAGAATCGATGTACCAAAATGCTTTATTGTCACTTGGCGTTTCACGTCCCAACGCATCCAAATTCTCAAATCGGAAATGCTCTCGCGTAAATCCGGTCATCAATGAAAAAGTATGCCTGCCAACGGATTGTGAATAGGTGGCCGTATTGGTGTTGACCCAATTGGTGTTTAAGTCATAGTTCCGGCTAACAACAGATTGGTCTCTTCTTTCTGTGGCATTAGAATAAAACTCCGGTGAAAAATTGTAAAAGTCATTCGTAATCACATTAATACCGAACTCACTTCTTAACACCAATCGTTCATCCAAAAATTCGCCCTGTAGAAAAACATTTCCAAATAAAGAACGGGTTCTATCATAGGCGTTATCCTGCTCTAAAGCACGAGCAATATTATAGTTAGAAGTAGACTCTACCGCGCTGTATTGATTGTACACCTTGGAAATATCATAGCCTGCAGCAGCTGTATTGGCCAATTCGTCCTCTGTTTGCCACTTACTTTCTAAAGGAGAAATTTGATAAGCCAAGGCAATGGCGCCACCTTCCGGATTATCTTCATCAACGCCTCTTCTTTCTGATTGCGAATAACGCACGCTGCTTCCAAACTGAAAATAGTTTAAAAAGCGGTAGTCCGTGTTAACACTGAAATTAATACGACTATAGTCACTACTTTTAATATAACCCTTCTGGTCAAAATACCCAAGACTGGTAGCATATCTAAAATCTTCAGTACCTCCTGTCATTGAAAAATCATGGTTCTCGATTGAACCACCACCACTTCTCAGTATCTCATCCCACCAGTTAGTACCCTTTCCCCATTCGCCTTCTTCCTTCGCAAGAAAGGCTGCCGGTACAGGACGGTCTGCATTCGCATAAGTTAACTTAGCCAGTCGAACGTACTCTTCGGCATCGGCCAAATCAGGTGAATTAACAGGGTTTGTTACACCTTTATAAGAATTAAAGGTGATGGTAGGTTTTCCGGCCTGACCTCTTTTAGTGGTAACAATAACAACCCCATTGGATCCTCTGGATCCATAAATTGCAGCAGAAGCGGCATCCTTCAAAATATCGATACGATCAATGTCTGAAGCATTGTCCACATTCTCTAAACTCACATTGTCAGCTAAAGGAACCCCATCTACTACAAACAACGGGCTATTACCACTATAAATAGAGCCCATTCCACGGATACGAATACTTGTTCCGGATCCGGGAGCACCGCCATTGGCATTGATTTGTACACCCGCAACACGACCCTGCAATGCACGATCGATACCTGGAGCAGGAACATCGCGCAAATCTTCGGCGTTAACAGCGGCAACTGACCCCGTAAGATCGCTTTTCTTTTGGGTACCATAGCCCACAACGATCAACTCCTCTAAACTAAAATTGCTGGCGCGTAGACGAATAAAATGCCGGGCGGTTGTGCCTACAGGTACTTCCGTAATGTCATATCCGATAAATGAAAAAACCAGGATATTGTCAGGACTAGCATTAATACTAAAATTCCCCTCCATATCGGTGACCGTGCCACTGTTAGTCCCTTTAATAATAACATTAACACCGGGTATGGCCTCACGATCTTCCTCATCTACTACAGTCCCTGTTATTACCTGTTGAGAATAAACCATCGTAATTCCCAAAAGCATGAAGAATAATAAAAGAATTCTTTTTTTCATAAAATGATATGTTTAAGTTGTAAAAATTTAAAAGCTGCTTACTTATAAGCTTATCTGCTGCCAACTTTTTGATTATTGATCCTGATGTAAAACTAGACATCCTTCCCCATAATGACCCATGCCAAATAATTCATTGTAGCAGGATTAAC
>DHVH01000326.1 GCA_002412555.1 Marinilabiliaceae bacterium UBA5213
GATAGATTCCTTCAAAGCTCTGGACTTTCTAACAGGGGTGATTTGAACAGGCACATCCAATATGAGCGACAGGGTTTTGGCCACTTCGGTTTTGCTCAATCTGATTTTAGATACCAGGGGTATCATCTTCATGAACAGAACAGCCTTGGCTAAATCCATTTGCTTAAGAATGGGCCAAAAGCGCTCATAAATGTTGATGTATTGACTATGGTTGTTTTTTTTGTCGTACTGAAACTCCTTTGCCTGAGTCAGAATTCTGTTGATGTCTGTTTCTGTTTCAAACAGCCTGAAAAAATCCCTGATAAAAAACTCATCTGCTCTGTGCCGGTTCATATCTGCCAGAACCGATTCCTTGGATCTTTCGCCGTGGGACTGGGACGACTTGTGAAACAGTCCTTCTGGCAGGTGGTCGTAAATGCTCTTGCGGTTGGTGTGCAGTACCAGAGAGGTCTCGGTGTTTTTGTACCGGCCATGGTGTAGTTCTGCGATGTCTTTGGAGACGCCTCTTTTGCCGGCACCTTGGCGGACAATCAGCAGCTTATCAACCAAAAAGCCTTGCTCTACCATTAGGCCAGCAATGACTTCCGCCTTATAATCGGTATCGGAATCGTTGATATGTTGTCTTTGTTTCAGGCTGGGGTGCAATTTCATATGAGGGTGTTTAATGGGATTCCCGGTTAGTGTTTGTGTTAATCGAAAATGCTGTAATCCCTGCCCCTCTTGGGATTTGGTGCTTCAAACTGCGACCTTTCAGATACCACTATGCTTTCTTTATGTTGCCCGATGTATTCGAGCTGGTTGAGTTTTTTCCATAGTTCGGAGAGGGTGCTGAGCAGAATGTCCAGCTCCAGCATGGTGGCCCTGATTTTGCCATGTTCATACAGTATTTGCATCGATTTGGCCAACATATCTTCAAATGATCCTGGCGTCACATCGCTCCACTCATAGAAATAGTTGAGCAGTTCTTCCTTGTCGGGTCCGCTTAAAGTGTTGATGCTGATATAAATGGTGTGGGCCAGAGATGAAGCATAGTTAACCGTTTGAACGGGGGCTTCATACATGGCCAAATTGCGGTAGTTGAAATAAATAGCTGATAAATACCGAAGCACGTCGTTACAAACATATTTGATGTTCTCGGCCAGCTTGGTCTCGTTGGATCGGCTATATATTTTGGCTATGATTGATTTAGAGTTTTTTTCTATGTCGATCAATTGGTGACCAAATTTGTTGTGGTAGGCTATCAATTCGTGGTGACTGTTCATGGAAGTGCAGGGCGGAATGTAATTGCCATCGACTTCGTATTGGTCTGATTTTTTCCGTACCCTTCCGATGATGAGATGGTGCCTTCCGAATTCTATGGTGTCTACTTCTCCTGAGGGGACTACGACCAATGAATAGGCGCTTTCGGCATCCGGGTGGCGGGGCGGTGTCTCATTGACATCCGGCACACCAGTTGGCACTCTTTTATAGGGATCCACCACCAGAATGATGTCCCATAGCTTGATCTCCTTGTCCCGGCCTTTGGATGCATCTTTTTTAGGATCATGGTTTTCAACCAGGAAGTTTTCGGCACCGGGGTTGTAGTTAATGCGGATGCCCGATTGGGTGATGGCATTGCAGTGCAAAAGTCTAATTTCGATATGCCCCGTTGGGTGTTCGCTGATGCGAATGCCATCGGTTTGCTGCAAATTTCCTTCGGCGGGGAGTAGACCAAAATTGTGTTTGTTTAATTGCTGGCTGACGGTATCGCGGATGGCGTTGATGAAATAGTCTTCTGTCTGCATAAAGTGGTTAGCAGCCACATTCATGCAATCCTGCCAGTTTACTAGTTTAGTGTTTATGGGTTGTGTCATGACTTATTAGAGTTGAGTTGAGGATTGTTTTTTAACGCGTTTGGCAATTATGGTATTTCGTTCTTTTACTTTATTGGATTTAAAGGTCTTTTCATAGTCGATGTACTTTCTGGGCCTCAGTATGGAGGGCTTGGAATAGAAAATCCATCCTAAGCCGTCATTATCCGAAAAATCGTCGATGGGCGACAAGGGTGATTTTATATTGTAATCGGTTATCAGGCGCTTGAACCAATTGCCGAATGGCATTTTTTCTGGGGCTTTGGCTTTGATTTTTATGGGATAGTGATCGCCGGTTCGCTTTACCAGTTCAACTTCCAGCACTATGAGCGAATTGTAATCAATTTCTGATGGATCAACAGGCTCCTCTTTGGCGGTATAATGCCAAATTTTGAAAACCTCTGCAGGTATGGTGACAAAGGTTGAATGCGTTTTTGCGTAGAGCGAAGGGAATACAAAGGGCAATAAGCTTGTGCCCGCCCACAGGCCGTATTGAAGTTCGTTGGTGAGGTTGAAAACCAGAACAAACAGACAGTAGGCTGGCAAAAGGACTAAGAGGAATAGGAAGACTTCCTTGCCATAGTGCCTGTCATTATTGAAGTAGTTGCTAACTACCGATATGTTGATGTAGCCCAGTATTCCCGCGAAAAGAGCAATCAATAGATAGGCATGCGGCATGAAGTTGAAATTGAGAAATCCGGCCAGTGCCGGCGCTGTCATTAGCAGAATGGCCACCAATAGATACAAAAACAGCTTTTTTCTGTTGGGAATTTTAATTTTCTTGGCAATGAAAGCCCCGATAATCAGTAGCATTAGGCCTGCTATTGGCCATAATAAATAAGATGTTAATAAGGACATTGGTCTTTGGGTTAAAGTTCTTTACCTGGAATAATCGAGTTTAAAAATATATAATCAATCTGAAAATGACCCGCCTTTTAATGCAGGAGACAAATATTTATAGTCTAAAAGAATCTCTTGAAAATGTAATGCGCTTCTGGTGAATGAGCTGATGAAGTATTTACAGCTTTGCCTGAAACGGATGAATGGCTGTAAAGTATTTTGTGTAAACCATGAATTGAATGCTGTCATCACTATTGTTTTGGGTTTTGGTAAAGGGTTTTAATTGATGAATAAGTTGGATTCGATCCAACTCGTAAATGGTTGATTATTGATTATAATAATTTGACGCGTCAAATATATAAAATTGCCAATTATAAAAAAAATAAAATTTAGCAGTTTTTTCTATGAGGGTTTTAAACAATGAGTAAATTAGCAGGAAAAACAAATAAACATGCGGATAACAATTATTGGAACAGGTGGTGTGGGCGGATACTTTGGTGCGCGAATGGCTCAGGCCGGGAATGAAGTGACTTTTATTGCCAGAGGAAAGCACCTTGAGGCTATGAAAAACAAAGGACTGCAGGTGAAAAGCATCAATGGGGATTTTCATCTGGCGGAGGTTAATGCCACGAGTGATTTGGAGAATAGTGGCAGAGCCGATCTGGTGGTTTTGGCGGTTAAGGCGTGGCAATTGAGGGAGGTGGGACCTTTGCTGAAGGCTATTGCTGACGCGGACACGCTGGTGCTTCCCTTGCAGAACGGCGTTTTGGCCAGTGACGAATTGAAGGCTTTTGTGCCGGCTGAGAATGTGTTGAGCGGACTGTGCCGCATCATCAGTTTTATTGAGGCTCCGGGGGTTATAAGGCATGTGGCTGTTGAGCCGACCATTGTCTTTGGCTTGCCTGACAACTCGCAGAGGGAGCGCCTGCTTCCGCTTCAGACCTTATTTACATCGTCGGGCATTAAATCGAAACTGGCGGATGATATTGAGTCGGAACTGTGGAAGAAGTACATTTCTATTTGTGTCAGTGCATTGCTGGCCGTAACCCGTGCTACCTATGGCGAGATACGTGAATGTAAAGAAACCCGCGCCATGATGCATCAGCTATTTGATGAGGTGGCCAATGTGGGGCGCGCTTTGGGGGTTAATATTGAAGCGGATTTTGTAACTAAAACTATGGGTTTTGTTGATACTTTTCCTTATGATTCAACCTCGTCACTTACCCGGGATATCTGGGAAGGAAAACCCTCTGAACTGGAGTATCAAAACGGAACGGTAGTCCGCTTAGCCGAAAAGGCCGGAGTGGATGTGCCTGTTAACCGCTTTATTTATCACGCGCTATTGTTGATGGAAAAGAAGGCGCGGCTGTCGTAAGTTTTTGGGGAGGAAGGGTATTAGGTCAATAGGTAATTAGGTCAATAGGTCAAGAGGCGGAGCGCAGCGGAGTCCCGCGAAGCGGGATCAATAGGTCAATAGGAAATTAGGTTTTAGTTTGATAGATTATATAAACACCCGGGTCAGAAGCCCGGGTGTTTTGTTTTAGGATATTCATAAGTGATTTAGCAGTCTTTTATAAGATGCTTTTCAGGTTGCTGAAGCTGGTTGTGATGGCTTCCATGGCCTTGCCATCGCGGGTGGCGTCCTGCTCGACAAAGAAGTATTTCATACCTGCCACGTCTTTTACTTTAAAAATCTCCTTATAGTCAATTACGCCTTCACCTACCGGAGCGAAGAATTGGTCTTCACTGGCTTCCATGTCTTTGATGTGCCATAATTCAAAACGACCTGGGAATTGTTTCATGACTTCAATCGGATCAAAGCCTGCCCGTTTTACCCAGTAATTATCAATTTCGAAGGTGAGGAAATCCGGATTGCTTTCAGGCATGAAAATGTCGGTGAAAGGAATCAGGCCATCTACCTGGTGAAATTCAAAATCGTGGTTGTGGTAGGCAAAGCGAATACCATAGTTTTTCATTACTTCACCAATGGCATTCAGTTCAGCAACAAACTGGCGGTAGCTGTCGGCCGACACCCTGCGTTCTTCAACCAGCCATGGCTGTACGCAATACTCTACGCCCAGCTCGGCATGCGCCTCAGCTATGGCTTCTACATTGCTGGTGTCCACACCTTTTACTTCAACTCCTGTATGACTGCTAACGATTTTCATGCCTAAATCATTCACAATGGTTTTGAACTCGGATGGTGAATATCCATAGAACATGCCGTTGTTAAAGCCAGCCAATTCAAGGTGTTTGTACCCTATGTCGGCCACTTGTTTAAGGGTGCCCACTACATCCTGAGCCATGGCATCGCGGATGGTGTAAAGTTGAATGCCAATGCTTGATTTGGTAGCAGCACTTGGTTGAGCACAGGCTGTTAAACCATACTTGCTTAGTAAAGCGACTCCAAGAGCACCCATAGCGGATGATTTGAGAAATTGTCTTCGATTTTGTGGATTCATAGTTTTTATATTTTGAATTGGTAATTACACTTCTGCTTTAAACAATGCGGTTGTTAAAAATACTAAATGTATAATGTTTTTGCAACCTCAAACAAAAAAGTGTTTTTCCGCTAATCGAAGATCGACGTAGTGAATTACACTAATCTTTTAATTTGTTTAATTAGCGGACGCTTATTTTTTTAAATTAATGGACCTTCTGCAAGGCTTCGCGACCGGCCTGCAGCATGGGTTGGATGTCCATATTGCTGCCAACTGCCTGCTGCATCCAGTGGTTGGGGGTCAGGCGCCCTATTTGGTAAATACGGTCTGTTTCATGGGCAAAGCTGCGGCTGCTTAAATGATCTTCCAACTGAAATTCGATGATGTTACCATAAGCATAGGCCGAAAGGTACAGCGGATAACTGATCATATGGCTGTAAACTGCTAAAATGGGCTGGTCGTTTGACCCATAAACCGGCGCATAATAGTCATTCCAGATTTCATTGGCCAAACGGACAGTGGTTTCTTTTAGCTGAGTGGCAGTGGCATTTGGGTTAGCATACAACCATTTCCACACCCGCATGTCGAGTAAGGATACGCCCATAATTTCGTAGGTGGACCAGATGAGGTCGAGCGTGCGCAGTGCTTCTTCCTGCGGGTTGGTGGAGGGCATACCTAAAACATCGAGATCCCGCTTCTGATAGATGAAGGCCAGTGCTTCGGTGAAGGCGGTGTTGGGCACGCCATTCAACAGATAGTGGTCCATGTCATAAAGAGAAATGGTTTGTTCCACATTGTGTCCCAGTTCATGCATGGCAATGTTGTAGCCTTTGTAATCCATGCCATTGTCGGGCACCCGTGTGCGCAGGTACGACTGCATGCCGCGCATGGCCGCGCCCCAGGCGTGGCCGGAGCCGCGTGCAGGCTCTACACTTATTTTTTCAGCCAGATAGGTGGCTCTTTCTTTCTCATAGCCTAATTTGACCAGAACATTGGGTATGTCTTGACCAAAGGCTTCTGCATCGGGATACAAAGCACGGGTCTTTTCGCTCAACACATCCTCATTGATGCTGCTGCGGGCTTTAAAGCCATCGTACCAGATGTCGAAGGGCTCCAGTGAGCGGCCCATGCGCTGTGCAATCAGACCACCTACTTCTTTTAATAAATCTGAACTCAGAAACTCCACAAACAAAGCTTCTACCTCTGGTTGGGCAATTTCCATGCTGCCTTCAAAATTGCGGCGAATATAGGTGTCGAGCGGTGAATAGGCGTCCATCTGACGCAAGGCAGAAAAATTGTCGATGATTTGCTGATAGCGGGTGTCCGGTTCGGCTTTCCAGTCAACTGGCTCGCCATTTTGGGTGACGGTGTTCGCATCTGGTGCCCATTGGTAGGCGGGGTTGTTGATGACGACTTCGGGGATGGTCTGGTGAATGATGTGTTGCATCACCTTGTAAATCATTTGCTGCTTTTCGAGACCTGCTTCACCCAGCGGGTAGTTGGCTTTGAGCTCGTCGCGGAGGTTCCAGTGGGAGAGGAGCGACATATCCGCAGGGAACAA
>DHVH01000151.1 GCA_002412555.1 Marinilabiliaceae bacterium UBA5213
GCTGCTTACCAGCAATTGTTAACACCACGCACACGACTGGTCGCTGTCACCCATATCAGCAACGTTTTGGGCACCATTAATCCGGTGGAGGAAATCATTGCACTGGCCCACCAAAGCAATGTGGCGGTTTTAATAGACGGTGCGCAGGCCATTCATCACACCACGGCGGATGTGCAAAAATTGGATTGCGACTTCTATGTCTTTTCGGGTCATAAAAT
The DNA here is from genome assembly GCA_002412555.1 of Marinilabiliaceae bacterium UBA5213. Lineage (GTDB taxonomy): Bacteria > Bacteroidota > Bacteroidia > Bacteroidales > Marinilabiliaceae > Geofilum. The sequence goes on from DHVH01000151.1 coordinate 219, forward strand.
GTATGGACCAACCGGGGCAGGTGTGCTCTATGGCAAGGAAAAGTGGCTCACCGAAATGGAGCCATGGCAGGGGGGTGGTGAAATGATTAAAAGCGTGACCTTTGAAAAGTCTACTTTTAACGAGCTGCCCTATAAGTTTGAAGCAGGAACACCTGATTATGTGGCCATCATTGGCTTGGGTGCTGCACTTGATTACCTTCAAAGTGTTGGTTTTGAAGCCATTCAAAAGCATGAAGAGGCGCTCTATACTTATGCATTTGATAAGTTGTCCGCGCTTGGTGATATTACTTTTTTTGGCACTGCTGCTAACCGGGGCAGTTTGATTTCTTTTTTGATGGATGGCATTCACCCCTTTGATGCCGGAACCTTGCTCGATAAGATGGGGATTGCCGTACGCACCGGTCACCATTGTGCCCAACCCTTGATGGATCGGTTTGGCATACCGGGCACTATTCGTGCGTCCTTTGGCCTCTACAATACGACCCAGGAAGTGGATGTCCTGATGGAGGGATTGGCAAAAGTGCGTCAACTGTTTGGTTAGCGGCCAAAAAATGGTGAAATTTGTCGCCACATCTAAATGAAGCGTGCAATGACCATTAAAGAGATCCAAGACGAAATTGTTGAAGAGTTTTCCATGCTGACCGATTGGATGGATCGGTACTCACTGTTGATTGAAATGGGTAATGAGCTGGACAATTTTGAAGAAACCTACCGCACCCAGCAGAATTTAATAGAAGGCTGTCAGAGCAAAGTTTGGCTGCACGCATGGATAAAGGATGGGAATATCCGCTTCATGGGCGACAGTGATGCCATTATTGTTAAGGGCATTGTTTCCTTGCTGATCAAAGTGTTGAATGACCGCACCCCGGATGAAATTCTTCATTCCGAACTTTTTTTTATCGATAAAATAGGACTGAAAGAGCATCTTTCTCCCACCCGGTCAAACGGCTTGGTTTCCATGGTTAAGCAGATGCGGATGTATGCGCTGGCTTACAAGACAAAAATGGAAAATCAATAAAAAGATAAACAAGTCCGCTATTATTTGGTTATACTCAGGTGTTGTCTAACAATCTAAAGATACCCTTATGAGCAATGAGTTTTTAAGTAAGGAATTGGACATCGTCAACGCCATCAAGACCGTTTACGATCCGGAGATTCCTGTTAATATATATGATTTGGGCCTTATTTATGAGGTGGATGTGAAGGAAGACGGCAAGGTGCGCATTGTTATGACCCTGACCTCACCCAATTGTCCGGTAGCCGAATCATTACCCCAGGAAGTACACGATGTGGTTGCCGATTTGGAAGGCGTTACCTCAGTGGATGTGAACATGACCTTTGATCCCCCATGGGACAGGGACATGCTATCTGATGAAGCCTTGCTGGAGCTGGGATTATTGTAATTATGTCTTTGGCCAGTGAGTATATTGCCCAAGAGATCCGCGCCGAGGCGCTTCGCCTCGGCTTTGATGAAATAGGCTTTTCTCCTGCCAAGGAATTGATCGAGGACAAGGAACGCTTGATTAAATGGCTGGACAATGGTTACAATGCCGGCATGGGGTATATGGCCAACCATTTTGAAAAGCGGGTCAATCCCGCTTTGCTGGTTGAGGATAGTTTGTCGGTCATCACAGTTATATACAACTATAAACCCTCTGATCCGCTTTTGTCTCAAAAGACCCCAAAGATTTCGAGGTATGCTTATGGTAAGGATTACCACGACACCATACGGGCCAAACTATCTTCCCTTTTCGACTTTATACGTGATAATCTATATCCACAACTGGTAGGACGATTTTTTGTCGACTCTGCACCATTACTGGAACGGTCTCTGGCTGTGAGAGCCGGACTGGGCTGGATTGGCAAAAACAGCATGCTTATTAACCCGAAGCTGGGCTCTTATGTTTTTATAGGTGAGCTGGTGGTTAATTTGACGTTGCCCTACAACGAAACGCCCATGATTGACCGCTGTGGCGGGTGTGCCAAATGTATAGATGCTTGTCCCACCCAAGCCATACTACCCGGCAGTGTCATTGACGGAAATAAATGCATTTCTTATCTCACCATTGAAAATAAAGAGGAAATTCCTGAGTCCTTTGATGGCCATATGGAGGGTTGGGCCTTTGGCTGTGATATCTGTCAGGAAGTCTGCCCCTGGAACCGCAAGGCCCCCAGTACCGACGAGCCTGATTTTCGACCATCAGAAGCTTTGTTGGCTATGGATAAGGAGGGATGGGATGGGCTTACAACAGAGGCTTTTTTAAAATTATTCAAAGGAACTCCGGTCAAACGAGCCAAGTATTCAGGCTGGGTACGTAACTATCGTTTTGTTACGAGAGAATAAAATTACCTGTCCTTGGATTAACTTTTGCTTAAATCCATTAGTTTTGTGCTACACCAAACTTAGTAGCCTTTAGTAAAATGGGAAAGATTCATCAGACTTTCAATTTAGTTTCCAACGATGGAACTGTTTTGCGCGGCCACTTCTGGAAGCCTGTGGGCTATCCTGTGGCTACCATTTGTCTGGTACACGGCATTGGAGAACACGCCGGTCGCTACAATGACTGGGCCCGTCGGTTTTGCATGCAAGGCATTATGGTGTATGCGCTCGACTACAGAGGGCATGGAGCATCAGAAGGCAAGAGAGGGCATGTCAACAGCATTGCCGAATTAATGGATGATATTGGCGTTCTGGTCAGGCGTTGCAAAAGAAACTGGGGCGAGATTCCGGGATTTATCTATGGGCACAGTATGGGTGGTAATTTGGTGTTGAATTATTTAAACGTCCGGCGACAGGATTTTACAGGTGGCATCGTATCATCTCCATGGCTGGAACTGGTTCATCCCCCAAATATAATATGGCAAAAGTTGGGCCGATTAGCCAATGCTGTTATGCCTGGATTGACGCGGTCAACTGGCATTAAGTCCAATCAAATGACCAGTGTACCCAGTGAAATAGAAGAGACGGATAAGGACCCTCTGATGCATGGGCGAATTTCTGCCCGACTGTTCAGTGAATTGAATCAAAGTTCTCTCGAGTTGCTTAGTGATCGCGTGAATATCCAAATTCCCCTGCTGTTGTTTCATGGGGAGTGCGATCCGGTTACCAAAATTGAAGGATCATTGCGTTTTTTTGAAAATCATAGAGATATTTGTACATTTAATAGCTATGCTGATTCCTTGCATGAATTACATCGCGAACCTAAAGCCGACGAGGTGTTCGATGATGTTATGAGCTGGATAAAGAAGTACTTAAAATAAATAAAACGAATTATTGACATAGATTTACATGCAAAAAGATCCCTTCAGGACGATAGTGCAGATTGAAAAGCCGTTAGACCTTGTTACCGTAGATTCAGGAGTTTTTTTTATCGGCTCATGCTTTGCCGGAAATATTGGGCAGAAGATGGTTGATGCCCGTTTTCCAAGCATGGTGAATCCCTATGGCGTGCTTTTTAATCCCTTTTCTGTTGCAGCTGCTCTCGAGTCTATTGTGGAGCATCGGATGGTTTCAGAGGATGACCTGGTTGAAAAAGATGGACTATGGCATAGTTTTATGCATCATGGACGTTTTAGTCATCCTGATTTACCCACTGCTGTAAAGGCCATTAATGAAGCCACCGAAACGGCCCACCATTTTTTGCAGAGTGCTGAATTTATCATTGTGACCCTTGGCACTGCTTATGTATATGAACATAAGATGGAACAACGGGTAGTAGCCAATTGTCACAAGTTTCCGGATATGGATTTCAACCGTTATCTGCTCGAACCGGAAGAAATTATTGAAGTGTGGAAAGAATTAATTGTCCGTTTGCGCGTTTTTAACCCTTCGGTTAAAATTATATTTACAGTGAGTCCTGTGCGCCATTGGAAAGATGGGGCACATGGCAATCAGGTGAGCCGGGTGCGAGCATCAAGTACCGATTGGGCGGCAATCTCGATGGCAACATGCTGCTTGTCGGTGGAATCCGGCCAGGGGAAGGGATTGTAGACGATAGAGGC
>DHVH01000247.1 GCA_002412555.1 Marinilabiliaceae bacterium UBA5213
TACCCCTCTTTTGATTTCGCAATGTCCCTTTAAGTGCGTGAGTATGGCGCACTGTTCTGCCTGCACCTTGTCGTGCAGACATATCTCCTGCAGGGTATGCATGACATGGTCAAACGTGTTGATTTCATCGTTGTGCAGAATGAGTAAGCGCTCCTCAATGTGATGTCTCCCTGATCCCTCTTGCTCACTCTTTTTGTCTAAAGGTACCATAATTAGAAATTTGACATCAAAGTAATAAAAAAAAACGAATTGAAAGTGAATTGTTCGCGCAAATATTGAAAATGGGTATTAATTAGGTCATAAACCGGTGTTTATTCTTTTTTGCGTGCTTCGTCGAGCGAAATTTGTTGGCCATTTAAAAAAGCCACAACAAATGCGCCCGGAAATCCGGCATTTCGGATGATATCAACCTGTGACCTGGCTTGCTCATAGCCAGTCCATGATCCGCTAAAAAATTTTCGCAAGCCACTTTCGGGCAGTGTTTCACTGGTGACCTGGGGGATGTTGGCCAGAGCAGCAGCGTTGGGTTCGTTTTTGAATACCCCAATTTGTATTTTGTATTCCAGACCAAGGGCTTGGTTGACCGGTGAGTCAATCGATGGTTGTTTTGGTCCGGCAGAACCAAAAGCTCCTGCAACAATATCGGCCGGTTGGGCAATGTCGCGACTGGGCTGACCGGCAGCAGGCTGAGGTTCATTCTTGTGAATGGCAGGATAGGAGGGGGCAATGCTTCCTGTGACATCGGTGAATCGGGTGCCTGTCCCACCACTTGCACTATTATTTCTGGGTTGAGAAGCGCCAGCCATTTGTATGTTGAGCGATTCTTCCAGCATTTCATTGCTCTGCCTTTTTAAGGCCAGTAAACGCTCCAGTTGTTCGGGATTGTAGGCATGTAAACGTTTGATGCTTTCGTCCGCTTCGTTGTAACGGGTTCTGGCGTGACTGGCCAGTTCTTCGCTGCCCGATTGGTTGGAAGTTGCTCCAAGTGCCAGTGCTTTCCGGTAATATAGGTTGTACTTGTGATCCATAGCCTGCTCGTAAAGCACCAGTGAGTTGCGCTTGTATTCTCTGGATTGCTGAATGAGGGCTTCCATTTGCTGACTCATTTCCTCTTCGATTTGACTGCCATTGGTGATCCTCTCACGTAAATTGACTGGTTGCGTAGTTACGCTGCGCGATTGCTCCAGCAATCGTGCGGATTCCAGCGACAGGATATTGGCCCATACGGTGAGCGAATCGGCGCGTTGCAGTTCTGCCATTTGCGATGCATCAAACAGGGTGCGGTACATGGCAGCACGCTCATTCATTTTACGCTGGAATTCTGCATCTGAATAAAAAGACAAGGTTCCTTTGTTCAGATTGGCCAATATTTTCTGGAGCTCACTGGGTTTGGCTGGTGCTTTTTGGGTGGACGACTGCGGGTTGTAACTGCCATCCCGTATTTGCTGTCGGATGAAGTTTAATTCTGTGATGCGGGCCTTCTGGTAGTGCGTGTTAATGGATTCTTCCAGTCCGTAAGTCTGTTTCTCCAACTCTACAATTTGCTCAATGAGCTGTTTTAATTCCTGCTGATTGTAGCTCTGGCTGTAGGCTTTACGCTTACTTTCCATCGAGCGGGTTAAGCTGTCCCGCTTCTGGCTGATGGTGAATCCATTGCGGAAATCTGCAAGCGCTGCTTTACTTTGAAAGTGCTCAAAACGTGTGTATACCAAGGTGTCAGTTACCAAAAACCTGAATTGCTCCGTTTTCTTGTCGTTTTTAGGTGCATTGCCCGGAAACAGGGTGGAGCTGGCTCGTGGACTGGCATTTTCAGAAATGGGCAAACTGGCCAATGTTTTGATCTGGTTGACGTTTTGGGTAAAGTTGCGAACAACCTTGTTGTCCCATACAATTTCTGCAATGACAACACGATCGCTGCCTACGCCCCGGTTGGTAGCAAACCAGGCTTTGCCGGCATAAATATCGGGTACCAGTAAATAGTCATCATCGGGTGAGTTGAAAGGAGGTCCCAGGTTGGCTGGTTCTGAAAAGGTGCCCGACTGGGAATCAAAAAAGGATTGGTAGATGTCGAGTCCCCCCATGCCTCCTGGACGGTCAGAGCTGAAATAAATGGTTGTGCCATCTGTCAGCAGAAAAGGGTAGAGATCGTTGTGATCGCTGTTGATGGAGCCCTCAAGCAATTCTGCTTCTGTCCATGCGTCCAGTAAGCGTACGATCTTATAAAGATCGTACTTGCCACTGCTTCCCAATAGGGGAAAAAAGACTTCATTGCTACGTTCGGTTCTAAATACCACCTGGTTGGGATTGACCCCAACACTGAAAAAGTCGCCAGCCTTTAATAATTTTCCCGCATCTTTTGAAAGGTGGTAATGGGATAGTAAGTCATCTTTTGAAATGGTGTCTTTTTGGATGACCTCAATGCTAAAATATTTGTTGATAAGATTTTCTGCTGCCTCACAGTCCTTAATGGCCCTGTTGGCCAATTCGGTCATTGCGTTGCTGCCTTTTTGCTTCCTTAAAAATAGTTGGTACTGGTCTTTTGCCAGCTGCGTTTCATATACGCGCTGGTAAAGCTGTCCCAAATAGAAATGAACGTCCGCTTCCGGTGCTCGCGTAGCAGCAATCTTCAGGCGTTGAATAGCTTCATCGTACCTTTGGTTGAGTTTGAACAGCGATACGCCATAATAGTAATTATAGTTAACATCCCGGCTGTTTCTTTCTAAAAGTTGCGCGTACATTTGCAGGGCGTCTGTATATTTTTCGGCTTTGAACAACGAAAGGGCTTCTGCTGGTGTTGCTTGTTGCTGAGACGCTATGCTTCCTAAAAAACAATTAGATATGATTAAATACAACGCTATTTTTCTCCACATGATTCTATTCTTTATATCTGATTATCAATTAGTCAAAAATGATGGATATTGGCTTCAAATTTAATCAAAGCTGTGGAATTTCCTTTGACATTGCCACAATTTTCGCAACAAAATTACCTTCGTCCTTGTTTTAAACCGGTAAGACAGCCATCTATAATATTTTATTATGACACATTTAAAAGAAGGAATGCAAGCACCGGCATTTACCGGTAAGAATCAGGTAGGCGAAACCATCTCGCTAAAGGACTTTAATGGTAAAAAAGTGGTGCTCTATTTTTATCCGAAAGATAATACCCCGGGTTGTACTTCCGAGTCTTGTAATTTGAACGACAATTATGAGGCGTTTCTGGCTAAGGGTTATGAGGTTATTGGTGTGAGTCCCGATAGTGAAGTTTCTCATCAAAAATTTATTGCTAAGTACAATCTTCGGTTCAACTTATTGGCCGATACCGAAAAAGAAATTCTAGTCGCCTACGGCGTTTGGGGTGAGAAAAAAATGTATGGAAAAACCTACATGGGCGTAATGAGAACAACTTTTATTATTGATGATAAAGGTCTGATTGAAAAGGTCATTGAAAAAGTGGACACCAAAAATCCAACTGCGCAGATTTTATCTGAATAGGGTTTTTATTTTGATTGGTATTTGTTTTTTTTCTTATCTTCACCATGCAAATAATTGAAAAATAACATACCAAAAAAATGGCTGAACAAAAAGAAGCAAAAGAGAATAAAGTCAACCAGGAAAAACTGAAAGCCCTTCAGTTGACCATGGATAAAATTGAAAAATCTTATGGTAAGGGTGCCATTATGCGCATGGGTGATACGGTATATATTGATGTTCCCGTTATACCTTCCGGTTCCATAGGTCTAAATTTGGCATTGGGTGTGGGCGGTTATCCACGCGGAAGGGTTGTTGAAATTTTTGGTCCTGAATCGTCAGGTAAAACAACACTCGCCATACATGCCATTGCTGAAGTCCAAAAAATGGGTGGCATTGCAGCCATTATTGATGCTGAGCATGCCTTTGACCGTTTTTATGCCGAAAAACTCGGTGTTAACATTGAGGAACTGTTGATTTCACAACCTGACAATGGCGAACAGGCATTGGAAATTGCTGATCAATTAATTCGTTCTTCAGCCGTTGATTTGGTAGTGATTGACTCCGTAGCGGCGCTAACCCCCAAGGCAGAAATTGAAGGCGAAATGGGTGAGAATAAGGTCGGTCTGCAAGCTCGACTGATGTCTCAGGCCTTGCGTAAGTTGACTTCCAATATTAGCAAGACCAATACCTGTTGTGTTTTTATCAACCAGTTGCGTGAGAAGATCGGGGTTATGTTTGGTAATCCTGAAACGACTACCGGCGGTAATGCCCTTAAGTTTTACTCTTCCATACGCCTGGATATTCGGCGCATCTCTCAATTGAAAAATGGTGACGAGGTGGTTGGTAGTCAAACACGTGTCAAAGTGGTTAAAAACAAAGTGGCTTCCCCATTTCGCAAAGCGGAGTTTGACATCATGTATGGCGAAGGTATCTCTAAGGTGGGCGAGATTGTTGACATGGGTGTGGATCTTAACATTGTCAAGAAAAGCGGTAGCTGGTTCAGTTATGGCGAGACCAAACTGGGCCAGGGGCGCGAAGCTGTCAAAGATTTGATGAAAGACAATCCTGAGCTGGCCGACGAAATAGAAGCTAAAATTGTAGCTGCCTTAAACACTAAGGATAGCAAAAAATAAGAAACCATGTTATAGTTGCTTGAAAAAATAGCCACTTTTTCATAAAAAGGCCTGAAATGTTTTTCAGGCTTTTTTATGCCTTCCAGTCGTTTACCCCTTAAAATCTTTCTTTCGTCATAGTTTTTGCAACTTTGGTCATAGGTTTTAATCTATACATCGCCGTTTCACAACTAAACCATTCTTATTACGTAAACATAGCAGTTTATACAGTACTGGTTGCTATTTACCACAAGTGTCAGTAACTGATCAATCTTAATTCTAATCTAAAACAAGCTATGCGAAAAGTTCTACTCTTTTTGTTGCTGGCTCTTCTGCCAGTGTATTTAACCGCTCAAGGTGTTGAAGGCGATGATTGCGAATCAGCTTTAGACTTGGCAAGTTTAACTGCCCCCTATCATGGGTCTACCCTTACTGCAAGTAATGATTTTAGTCTTTGCAGTATGGGTAATTCAAATGACCTGATTTTTTATTACGATCTTGCAGTTGGCGAGGCCTTAGAAATACAACAGGTCTCTAATGATTTTGACTCCCGTCATAGTATGAGATGGGGCGGAGTTTGTCCCGGAGCAAATTTAATTGACTGTATCGATGACCCTGATACTAAACCCATTTTTTGGAGTAACGAAACGGAAGAAGTACAAAGAGTTTGGTTTATTTTAGGAGGATATGGTTCGGCATCTGGCTCTTTTGTACTTGATTGGACCATTCATCCAGAGGGATATTGTCCATCTCCAAATTTTATTGATATTTTTAATACTACCTCTACCTCTACTAGTGTTTACTGGAGCGGGCTGGTTGCTGGTAGTTCCTGGGAGGTCTTTTATGGACCTCAAGGCTTTGATGTAGAAACTGAAGGGCACAATTTCACAACTGCATCGCAGCTTTCTTCATTAAGTGATTTGTTACCAGGCACGAATTATGATTTGTATGTCAGGACTATTTGTGGAACAGATGTTTATTCAGATTTGTATGGTCCGGCAACGTTTTTGACACTTCCTTTTTGTTTGCCGCCAAGCAGTATCAGTTTAACAAATGTAGATTTGAGTTCGGCCATGGTCAGCTGGAATGATGCTGGCAACGTGACCTTATGGGAGCTTGAGTACGGCATAAAAGGGTTCATACCTGGAAATGGTACACGCATCAGTGAGCTGACTACCCCGAGTACTACACTTTCTGGTCTCGCTCATTCCACTACTTATGATGTTTATGTTAGAGCTATCTGTAGCAATGATGACCTAAGTACCTGGAGTTCTAAGTTTAGTTTTTCCACCCTTTGCAGTAGTATTCAGGTACCCTACATGGAAGCCTTTATAAATCCTGATTTTACGTGCTGGAGCGAAGTTTCCTCTTCAAGCGGGCAATCTGGCTATTCTGTTGATTCCAGGCAGAAATTAAATCTGTATGGTCGAAATTCCACCTACATCTTGAGTATGCCCCAAATAAATGTCAACCTTAATGACTTACTGCTTGAATTCAAAGCCTCTTTTATTACTGAGGGTCACAATTTAATGGTTTTTGAGGTTGGTGTTATGGAGGATCCCAAAAATATGGATTCTTTTATTTCTCAGTTTCTATTGACTGGTTCAGATTTGGGTAGCGGGGAAAGAGATCATGGTGTTCTGTTGAGTAATGTTCCTGACAGCCACCGTTTTATAGGTTTTAGGTTGCAGTCAGCGGGTTCTTTGGTGTATGTGACTGCTATCATTGACGACTTATCATTGACTGTTGCACCCGATTGCATAAGACCTGCATCTTTGAGAAGGACAAGTGCTACCCTTACTTCTTTTTCGGTCGATTGGTCGGAGAATGGTGGTTCTGAAAATTGGGAGCTAGTTTATGGCTTGGAAGGTTTTAATCCTGATTATGAGGGCACTTTGGTGGCACTTGGAGAAATCGGGTATGAAATCTCCGGCCTGGTATCAGGAACCAACTATGAAGTTTATGTGAGGTCGGTTTGTGATGTTGATTTAACCTCTGATTGGAGCAACCCTGTCATAATCCGTACCTTAATTGAAGGGGACGATTGCAGCAATGCTATTGATTTGGGTGGTTTAACTGCCCCGTATCAAGGATCAACACTTTTGGCCAGTAATGATTTTGATTTATGCTACATGGGTAGTTCCAGGGATCTCATTTTTTTCCACGATGTTGAACCCGGTGCCGAGATAGAAATTTGGCAAAGTAGCAATGGATTTGATTCAAGGCATACCATGAGATGGGGAGGGGCGTGTCCCGGTGAAAATATTGTTGAATGTGTGGACGATCCGGATACCAAGCCGCTCTTATGGTTTAATACGACCAGTGAAACGCAACGAGTCTGGTTTGTGCTAGGTGGTTTCGGTACTGGGGCTGGTAGCTTTTTGCTCGACTGGCATTACAAGGCTCCTGATTATTGCTTTGAACCTGTCCATATTGTTCTGTCTGAGATCACTGCCGAAACTGCCATGGTGAATTGGACAAGTAAACCCAATTCTACGGAATGGGAGCTTGGTTATGGTCTATGGGGTTTTGATCTTGAAACCCAAGGTGAGCGTATGGTAGTAACAGAACCTTCAGCCCAGTTAAACGGGTTAAACCATACAAGCGAGTATCAGGTTTACATCCGTTCTCTTTGCGGTGAACAAGCGGTTAGCGAATGGGTGTCGACTACATTCTTAACAGCATGTGTTTCGGTATCAATTCCTTATCAACCTGATCTTTCCAATGTAAATGCATTGCATTGTTGGAATTTCTTGAGTCCTTCCTGGAATGGGAGTCATACTGTTAATTCCTCAAGAATAAATTATAACGTTATAAATACGACGATCTTTCATGTAATGCCGCTTGTTGACGAGCCTCTTGCAGGCCTGTCGGTACGTTTTAATGCCTCTACGGGAAATTTTACGAATGCAGGAGGCGAGAAGTTAATAGAAATAGGAACGCTTTCAAATCCAGCCAATATGGCGACATTTGTTGCCGCTGAGTCTTTTGCCTTAAGTGAATTAAGTGCCAATAAGACTTCTTATGGTGCTGTTTTGCAAAATGTGCCTGAGGGACATACCTACATTGGATGGCGATTGGTTAATGGAGAAAACAATAATCTTACTTTCCATGTCAGTGATGTGGTAGTGGATTATGCCGATGTATGTGTAGCCCCAGTTGAATTGCAGGCCGAATTCATTGCTGCCCGATATGCTACCTTTACCTGGCGGGAGTTGGGAACTTCAGAGAGTTGGGATTTGGTGATAGGCACAGCAGGTTTTGATCCTGACGAATCTGGAGTCATGTTAGAGGCTGAGGAAAATGAGCTAATGGTTGAAGGGTTAACCCCCAGCACTATTTATGATGTATATGTCCGGTCAAAATGTGATGAAGTTTCTAGCTGGTCGGGCCCCTTAAAGATAACTACTCCGGTTGCCTGTGCAGCACCATTCAATGTTGCGGCTGAATCCGTTTCTGAAACATCTATTTTGCTAAATTGGGATTCCCCTTTGGGAGTCAATGATTGGGAGGTTGAATATTATGAGTTTGGTAATGCGACGGAATTGGCGGTAACTGTATCTGTTTCCGGAGAACAAAGTCTTTTGGTTGAAAATCTGAAACCCAACACCTACTTTACCTTCAAAATCCGGTCCTCTTGCGGCGATGAAGATGGTTTTAGTTCCTGGTCGGGTAATGTAAGCGCAGCCGGCTTGTGTCAAGGGCTTGCCGCTATTCCTTATGAGAATGATTTTGATGGAGTTCCTTTCGGAATGATGCCCATTTGCTGGGAATCCATGCTTCAAGCGGGAACTTATGGATACATAAACCCTTCACAATATAGTTTTGATAACCGTGTTTTACGCTTGGATACAGATGGTCACTTTTTGGCGCTACTGCCTGACCTGGATGCTGAATTACAGGACTTAAGGATTGGGTTCAAAGCAATGAACCTGTCCTGGAGTGAGTATCCTTTGATACTTGAGGTTATAGTGCTTACTGAAGGCAATATGGTTGAGGTGATTCAAAGCATTGACATGGAATATACCAGTACCAGAATTTGGTCCGAATACGTTGTATATCTGGAGAATTATACTGGTAATGCAGGGCGCTTAGGTCTAAGATTATCTTCAGTAGGTCTTTACACGTATCCTAATCTATACCTGGACGAACTTATTGTGGATTACATTCCTGCTTGTCCGGAGCCCTACGGCATGGTTATAGAGAATCTTACTCAAACTGAAGCACATATAAGCTGGAACCAATATGCGTCTGGCGAAAGTTTGGCTATTTTATGGGGGCCGGAAGGCTTTGATATAGAAACTGAAGGACAACTGTTAACACTGGATAGCGGTGTTACAGAGCACTTTTTTAGCAGTATGGAACCCAGTACTGCCTATGAGGTATATGTGCGTAATAATTGCTCGGCGGAAAATCAATCTGTCTGGACAAGACCTTTGAAGATTGTAACTCCCTGTTGGCCCCTGGAAGTGGTTTTGTTAAATATTGCTGAAAATGAAGTGGTAAATCCAGCTGATGGTTTGACTTTAAATCTCTCCTATCAATTTGATTGCCCTACCAGTCTGTTTATAGGTTTGGAAAACATTAATACGGGCATTTCTTCCTGGTTGACCATGAGAGAGTTGACTGCGACAGAAGGCGAAGTTGAGGTTGATTTGCCCCTGACCATTCCTTCAGGAAATTATAGGGTTGTGGTTTTTTATATGAACTATAATAATACAGGTATATTTACTGAGGTTACGGCTTATTCGCATGTGTTCGTTATACAGAATAACAATCAACTGCTGGAAATTTCGAATCCCTCTGAGCGCACTGTTTTCATATTCAGGGCTGATTATTCAAATCATCTCTGGTTGAACTGGAATAGCGTAGGTGTAGCAAGCGTTAATATCGATTATTCTTTAGATAATGGCACAACCTGGGAGAATTGGGTAAGCAAATTGAATTCTTCGAACGGTTATTCCCCGTATGGAAACAACTCTTATAGAGTTAGTATAACAAATGAGTGGGTAGGTGAGTCGATGTTGTTCCGCATCGCTTCATTCACTAATTCAGAGGTGTTCGCTGTTTTTCCGGAAGTAATCGTTCTTGACAGGCATCCCTTCACGTTAATTTCTCCATTGGTTCAAACAGAAGTGCCGCATGGAACAAATTTTGATATTGATTTTGACATGTCGATTAGTGATTTAGTGAGCTACTACGTGTTTGATATTGTTGGTGGGCAATCGGTTGCTTCGGCAGAAGTGGAAGTGATCGAAGGAGAGAATTTAATTTCGGTACCTACCGATGATTTAGTCATTGGCCGCAGTTATTTGATTGAGATCTTTGGGTCTGGATGGTCTTTTTGGAATGTGAGTCCATTTACTGTGACACCCTCTACTTCACTGGAGACAAATGCCATGGATGGTACAAATGTTGTTATTTATCCGGTGCCTACCAACAGCATGTTGCATATAGAGGCTAAAGACCTGCCGCTCAACACCAAGGCAGCTTTGTTCGACCTTTCGGGGCGAAAACTTATTGAGTCTTATGTTAACGGAACTCCTCTTAATTTAAGCCATTTGGCCAGCGGAGTGTATTTGTTGATCATTGATGGACAGAGTTATAAAGTTGTAAAAAAGTAGTCTTTTAATGCAAAATGACCAGTTTAGAGGCTGCCCAATTGGGCAGCCTTTTTTCTTGAATGTACTTTCAGTTCAGTAGGGTGTCGACTCAAAGCGGTCAGGTAGGCAGTTTGCCTTTTGATATTCATTATATTGACTTGCATTTATTTTTAAATTTACTACATTGGCAACATCCATATAACTTTATGGGTATCTTTGGCCTCAATAAAAAAATAGTCGATCAGATGGCAGTTGAAATAGGAAAAGTAAACAAGTTAAAAGTATTACGGGTGGTGACCATTGGTGTTTATCTGGATGGAGATACCATTGGAGACGTACTTATGCCTAAAAGGTATGTGCCTTATGGCACTAAGGAGGGAGATGAGTTGGAGGTTTTTATCTACCTTGACTCTGAGGATCGGTTGATTGCTACCACTGAAACGCCTTTGGCCTTGGTGGGTGATTTTGCTTATTTAAAAGTGGTTTCGGTCAGCAATTATGGCGCTTTTTTGGATTGGGGCTTAATGAAAGATCTTTTGGTACCTTTTCGCGAGCAGAAAGAGAAAATGGAAAAGGATCGCTCATATGTGGTCTATGTCTATTTTGACGATGAAACTGGACGAATTGCTGCCTCCGCAAAAATTGATCGTTTTCTGGATAATCTGTCCCCTAAGTATGAGCCGGGAGAAGAGGTCGATTTGATGATTGCTAACAGAACTGAGTTGGGTTATAAGGCCATTATCAATGGTTTGCATTCCGGCATCTTGTATTACAATCAGGTGTTTAAGCCGCTCAGTATGGGCTTAAAATTAAAAGGTTACATAGCCAAGGTTAGGGAAGATGAGAAAATTGATTTGATGTTGGAGCGGCCGGGCTACGAGAAGATGGATGACCTGTCGGAACAGGTCCTCGCAGTTTTGCGTGAGCATGGCGGTTTCATGCAGGTTTCCGATAAAAGTTCACCACGTGATATCGAGTCGTACTTCAAAATGAGTAAGAAGAATTTTAAAAAGGCACTTGGTGCACTATATAAAAAGCGCTTAATTGTTATCGAAAAAGATGGTGTTCAATTGGCTGAAAATAAAGGAGATGAGTCTTTAGGGCAGGATTAATTGGCAGGAGGTTTAACTGGCAGAAGGCTTTTTTTTTTGATAGATTTTTTTTTAAGGATAAAACCACTATATTGTCAAAATAATTTACAATTAACAACTCATTGATATGACAGAACAAAGAGAGACTATTGAGTTGGAATACCTTCTAAATACTTCACCCGGAATTTTGTTTAACCGGCTTAGCTCGGCCAGTGGATTGAGCGAGTGGTTTGCCGATGACGTGTCGGTTTTAGGCAAGAATTACACCTTTAAATGGGAGGGTAGTGAGCAAAAGGCCGAACAGACGCTTAGAAAAGAAAACAGAATGGTGAGGTACACCTGGCTCGATGAGGACATGGAGGGTGTCTGGTTTGAATTTCATATTAATGTGGATGAACTGACAGGTGACGTTGCCTTGGTTATAATTGACCACACAGAGGCGGATGACAAGGAAGATATTATCGAACTGTGGAACCGTCAGGTTGAAATTCTTAAGCACGGTTTGGGTTCTGCCTAGATTTATCCTATTATTTGATTTGTAATCACTAAATTTGCACCCGGATATGTTTACGCATAAGCCGGGTTTTTTTATTGGCTGCCTCTGTTTTGGAATAGTTATTGCCAATTACAGCTTTTTTAGACTGTGTTAGAATCTATCATGAAGAAACTGCATCTATTTATATTCAGAAGTTACACCGGGCCATTAATCATGACATTTTTTATTGCCATGTTCATCCTTGTCATGCAGTTTATGTGGCGGTATGTTGATGATTTGGTTGGGAAAGGCTTAGAGTGGACGGTTTTGTTAGAGCTTCTTTTTTATGCCTCCTTGCAAGTAGTGCCCATGGCTTTGCCATTGGCCATATTGCTGGCAGCCTTGATGACCTTTGGTAATTTGGGTGAGAACTACGAATTGACAGCATTGAAAGCTGCCGGTGTTTCACTGCCAAAGATTATGATGCCGCTCATTATCCTGACAATGGCCATATCTGGTCTGGCCTATGCTTTTTCGAACAATGTTTTACCGGTAGCCAACCTTAAATTGGTTTCTATTCTTCATGGAATTAGGGAAACACGCTTGGAATTAGATATCAAAGAACGAGTGTTTTACCAAGGGGTAGATGATTTTAGCATTAAAGTGGAAGAAAAGGACCGGGAAACCAATATGCTTCGGGAGGTGATGATCTATGACCACCGCGATCGACAGGCGGCCAACAGCAATGTGACTGTAGCTGATTCTGGTAAATTACAGATATCTACCGATAAAAAGCATTTGTTGTTGACACTTTACGATGGGATAAGGTATGATGAGCGCGTTGGTCCTGAAGTTGGGACTAAAAGACAACAACAGAATAAAGACTCCTGGATGTACCGCAAGGACGTGTTTAAGGAGCAGATAGCGATTATTCAGTTGCAGGGATTTGATTTCTCCAAAACGGATGAAAATTTATTCCGTGGGGGTGATCGCATGAAAAATCTTAAGCAGATATCCCACGATTTGGACTCTATTCGTAAAGAGCGGCAGGTATTTGTGGCCTCTCTGGAGGACCGTTCCTCTCATCTTCATTTTAATCGTATGCGCGAGCCACGCGGCGAGCGTCTTGCAGTAATTGATTCTTCAATAGTAATTAACGCCGACTCAGTTTTTAGTGCTTTGGATGGCAACAGACAGCTGATGATTATTCAGAATGCCGTTCGGTCGGCCCGTGATCATAAACAAACCATAGACGACCAGATGCGCTTTATTGAAAGGGAGGATGTACGCATTAGGAGGCACCAGATGGAATTTCACCGAAAATTCACCCTTTCATTTGCCTGTCTTATTTTCTTCTTTATTGGCGCACCTCTGGGTGCCATTATCCGTAAAGGTGGCTTGGGTATGCCTGTTGTTATTTCTATTTTCTTTTTTGTGGTATACTATATCATTGATACCATGGGAGGTAAATTTGCCCGGGAAGGTGTGTGGTTTGTCTATCAGGGTATGTGGTTGTCGTCGGCCGTGTTATTGCCAGTTGGCGCTTTTCTAACTTATAAGTCGGCCACCGACTCAACCCTTTTAAATGCGGATGCTTATTACGCCAATCTGCAAAAATTTAAAGATAGATATTTTAAAAAGAAACGAGACTATATTTAATCAATATCATAACAATGTCATTACCAAACGAATTTGAACTCAACACCATTGAAGAAGCCATTGAAGCTATCCGCCAGGGCGAGCTAGTTATTGTGGTGGATGATGAAGACCGGGAGAACGAAGGCGATTTTATTGCTGCTGCTGAGCTTATAACGCCAGAGAAGGTTAATTTTATGGCCAAATATGGCCGGGGACTTATTTGTGCGCCCATTACTGAGAAGCGGTGCGAAGAGCTCGAGCTTGATTTGATGGTTGGAAAGAATACTTCTTTGCATGCAACGCCATTTACGGTGTCAGTCGATTTAATTGGTCACGGTTGTACAACCGGTATTTCTGCGTCTGATAGGGCTGAAACCCTTTTGGCCTTGGCCAATCCTGATACCAAAGCGGAGGAGTTGGGGCGTCCCGGGCATATCTTTCCGTTAAAAGCTAAGGAAAAAGGGGTGTTGCGCCGCTCTGGACATACTGAGGCTGCGGTGGATTTGGCCCGACTGGCAGGTCTTAGTCCGGTTGGCGTATTGGTCGAAATCATGAATGACGATGGTACCATGGCCCGCATGCCCGAGTTGGTTGAAATGGCCAAAAAATTTCAGCTAAAACTCATTACGATCAAAGATTTAATAGCCTACCGTTTAAAACAGGAGAGTCTGATAGAAAAGGGCGTTGAAGTCCATTTGCCCACCACCTTCGGCGAATTTCGTTTTATTCCCTTTAAGCAGAAGTCGAACGGACTCGAGCACATGGCCTTGATCAAAGGCGAATGGAATAGCGATGAACCTGTTCTGGTTCGCGTTCACTCGAGTTGTGCCACGGGTGATATTTTTGGCTCACTCCGTTGCGAGTGTGGTGAGCAATTGCATAAAGCCATGAAAGCTATTGAGGCTGAGGGTAAAGGAGTTATTGTTTATATGAATCAGGAGGGAAGAGGTATTGGTCTGATGAGTAAAATTGCGGCCTATAAACTCCAGGAAGATGGTATGGATACAGTGGATGCCAATGTAGAATTGGGATTTGATGCCGATGAGCGGGATTATGGTGTGGGTGCGCAAATCCTGAGGGAGTTGGGTGTGGTAAAGATGCGCTTAATGACCAACAATCCAATCAAGCGAATAGGACTGGAAGGTTATGGGCTTCAGATTGTTGATAATGTGCCTATTGAAGTAGAAACCAACCCCTTTAATGAATTTTACATGCACACGAAGAAGACACGCATGGGACACAATTTGCAATACTTTAAATATCAAAAGAAATAGAATAATTCAACGGTCATTTTTCTACAAACAGGTATTCATGCTAATGAATACCTGTTTTTTTGTCAGGCTATTTTCTTTTTTCAGATAATTCAATTACTTTGCTTAATGTAATCATTAACCTGTATTGTTTATGACTGATCTATCAACCTATTATATGGGTCTGCCGGTGCCTTCGCCAATTGTGGCTGCCAGTAGCGGACTGACAGGTAATTTGGCACAAATCAGGGAGCTTGAGAAATACGGAGCCGGAGCTATTGTGCTAAAATCTTTGTTTGAAGAGGAGATTGTTGTAGAACTGGATCGCCGGCTCAATAAGTTACATTCCGAAAATTATCTCTATCCGGAGACCATCGGGTTTTATGAAAACGAAGATGTGGAAGACACGCTGACAGAATACCTGAAGTTAATTTTCGAGGCCAAAAAAAGTGTTGATATCCCAGTTATAGCCAGCATCAATTGTGTCACTTCTCATAACTGGCCTTCGTTTGCCAAATATCTTCAGGAAGCAGGAGCCGATGGTGTGGAATTGAACATTTTTTTGTTGCCGTCTGACTTGTCGGTACCCGGGCAGGATTATGAGCAGGCTGCCTTGGAAATTGTTCGCAATGTGATGAAGGAAGTCACCATACCTGTAAATGTAAAAA
>DHVH01000091.1 GCA_002412555.1 Marinilabiliaceae bacterium UBA5213
ACTAATGTCATAAACCACGCGGTTGACACCACGCACCCTATTAATAATTTCATTGGAAATACGGCTCAAAAACTCATAGGGTAAATGTACCCAATCAGCTGTCATGCCATCTGTTGATTGAACGGCCCTTAATGCCACAACGCTTTCGTAAGTACGTTCGTCACCCATTACTCCAACGGATTGGACGGGTAAAAGCATAACACCCGCCTGCCATACCTGATCGTACAAGGCATTGGACTTTAAGCCCTCAATAAAGATATGATCTACCTCCTGAAGCAACGCAACTTTTTCAGGAGTAATGTCACCCAAAATACGAATGGCCAGTCCGGGACCCGGAAATGGGTGTCGCCCAAGTATGGTAGGGGAAATTTTCATTTCATGTCCAACGCGACGGACTTCATCCTTAAAAAGCAATTTAAGCGGCTCTACCACTTTCAAGTTCATTTTTTCTGGTAACCCCCCCACGTTGTGGTGCGATTTAATGGTAACTGAAGGACCGTTGACGGATACTGATTCGATGACATCAGGATAAATGGTGCCCTGCGCCAACCATTTGACATTTTTAATTTTATGTGCCTCAATGTCAAAGGTTTCAATAAAAACCCGGCCAATAATTTTCCGTTTGGTTTCGGGATCAGAAACCCCCTTTAATTCACTCAAAAAAGCCTCCTTGGCATCAACACCAATGACATTTAAACCCATATGCATGTAGGAATCCAACACATTTTGGTATTCGTTTTTGCGTAACAATCCGTTATCCACAAAAATACAGTGCAGGTTTTCACCGATGGCTTTGTGTAAAAGCATTGCAGCCACAGAGCTGTCAACCCCGCCTGAAAGACCCAGCACGACTTTGTCACTCCCAAGCTTGGTGCGCAACTCTTCTACTGTTGACTCCACGAATGCAGCAGGACTCCAATCCTGAACACAGCCACAAATATCAACCACAAAATTCCTGAGTATTTGTGCACCTTGAATGGTATGGTAAACCTCAGGGTGAAATTGGATGCCATAAACATTTTTTTCAGCAACATGATATCCGGCAACTTTGACGTCACGTGTACTTGCAATGATCTCAAAACCATCCGGCAAGTTCATTATGGTATCGCCATGGGACATCCAAACCTGGCTCCCTTTTTCCACTTCAGCGAATAAGGGGTTGTCATGGTTAATAAATTCCAAATTAGCTCTTCCATATTCACGTGAATCAGATGCTTCAACCAATCCGCCGTTTGATTGTGCCATAAATTGAGCGCCATAACAAATGCCTAACAAGGGCAAATGACCCAAAACATGGCTTAAATTGGGAACGGGGGACTTTTCATCACGCACACTTGAGGGGCTTCCCGACAGGATTACACCCTTTACAGTATCATCTAACTCAGGGACATGATAGAAGGGATGAATTTCGCAATATACATTGAGTTCCCTTACACGACGGGCAATTAATTGTGTGTACTGAGAACCGAAGTCGAGTATGACAATTTTATTCTGCATCTGGTTGAAGTTAATAGCGTTTTATAAGAAAATATGGAAGCGCAAATATAATGAGAAACTACCTAATTATAATCCTTTAAATAGAGTTTGAGCCTCCAGTAAGATATTTTATTTTGTTTGATAGGGGACTACAAACTCGCATCCCTCTTTGGCGATGGAGGTATTGGCAAAAACAGTAGCGGCCTCCTTTTCGAATAGACTGAGGTCTTTGTATCTGGTGCTAAAATGACCAATAATTAACTGCTTGGCATTAGCCAGTTTAGCAATATGAGCTGCCTGGCGTGCTGTTGAATGAAACGTTTTTGCTGCCAGCTTTTCATCTACGGATAGAAAAGTGGCCTCATGATAGAGTAAATCAACATCCTTTATCAAGGGTACAATGCTTTCAGCATATTTTGTATCGGAACAAAAGGCGTAGGAACGGGGAGCCGGACCTGGAATGGTCAATATTTGGTTGGGGATTAATTCTCCGCTTTCAGTGGTAAAATCGGCGCCTTTTTTAATGCCGGCAATACTCTTGACAGGGATCTGGTAAAAATCAATTTGCTCCTTAATGATGTGGTTGTCGGACTGCCTCTCTTGAAACAAATAACCACAGGTAGGAATCCGGTGTTTCAAAGGAATGGAAGTTACCAAGACCTTATTGTCTTCATAAACCACTTCAGAAACGCCTGTATTAACTACATGAAAAACCACCTTGTAGGCCATTTCACGACAAAAATAATCCAATTGAGGTTGGAAGATCCTCTCAAGATCACCATGTCCGTAAATATGTAAATCAGCTGTGCGACCTAACAGGCCAAGTGTTGAAATGAGGCCCATTAATCCAAAGCAATGATCTCCATGAAGATGCGAAATAAAGATATGATTGATGCGCGTAAATCTTATGTGGTTTTTACGCAGCTGCATTTGCGTACCTTCACCGCAATCAATTAAAAAGAACCGCTCAGATACATTGAGTATCTGAGCGGTTGGATATCTTTCCGATGTTGGTAATGCAGAATTGCTTCCTAATACTGTAACGGAAAATTGCATGTAATACTATTTGGACTGAAGTGCCTTGCGCATCATTTCGATTCCGTCTTCTGCAGTTGGAGCGATGGTTATTACTGTGTCCAATTGGCTCACAGATATTAACCTTTCAACAGCAGGCTGTAGACCAGCCAATACAAAAACTCCATCACTGTTCTTACACAACCGATTGGCTACTAATATGGCACTTAAACCGGAAGAATCGCAGTAATTACACTTGCTAAGATCCAGAAGAATGTTCTTCTCATTGTTACCCGATAGCAAAACCAATTCAGATTTTAATCCGGGAGCAATGGTTGTATCCAACTTTTCTTTTTGGACCTGCACAAGGATGAATTCATCCAGTTTGTCAATTTTAAAATCCATTTTAACGACCAGTTAAATTTGTATTACTCCTTAGTTATCCTTTTCATCAGCTTCCATCTGATCTTTCAATGCAGCTAATTCAGAGATGTCACCAAGGGTTGTCTTTTCCAGATTATCCTTGATTTTCTTAACATTCTTCTTGGTGCTTGCAGCAGCTTTAGCCTGCTCGGTCTTAGCTGCCTGATCTTCTCCTTTTTTCTCATCTTCAAAAATACGAGAGTGGGAAAGAATGATACGTTTTGCACCTTTGTTGAATTCAATCACTTTAAACTGAAGTTTTTCCTCAGCTTTGGCCTGACTGCCGTCTTCTTTTACAAGATGACGAGGCGTGGCGAATCCTTCAACGCCGTACTGTAATGCAATAACGGCACCTTTATCGAAAATGTCAACAATTGTACCCTCATGAATTGAGTCTACAGTGAAAATAGTTTCGAAAACATCCCATGGATTTTCTTCTAACTGTTTATGACCAAGACTCAAGCGACGGTTTTCTTTGTCAATCTCTAGAACCACAACATCGATGTTTTCACCAATGGTTGTAAATTCAGCAGGATGCTTCACTTTCTTGGTCCATGACAGATCAGAAATGTGAATCAAACCATCAATACCCTCTTCTATTTCAACAAACACACCGAAGTTAGTGAAATTACGCACTTTAGCAGTGTGTTTACTGTTAATAGGATATTTTTCTTCGATGTTATCCCATGGATCTGGCTTTAATTGCTTGATACCAAGTGACATTTTACGCTCTTCACGGTCCAGCGTCAAAATAGTTGCTTCGATCTCATCACTCACTTTCAGGAAGTCCTGGGCACTGCGTAAGTGCTGCGACCATGACATTTCAGAAACGTGAATCAAACCTTCCACACCAGGAGCAATTTCAACAAAAGCACCATAGTCGGCCATCACCACAACTTTTCCTTTAACAATATCGCCCACTTTCAATTCTTGATTCAATGCATCCCATGGATGGGCTGTCAATTGTTTCAAGCCAAGTGCAATACGTTTTTTCTCATCGTCGAAATCAAGAATAACAACGTTGAGTTTCTGATCCAACTGTACAATTTCTTCGGGATGTGATACACGTCCCCATGACAGGTCAGTGATATGAATCAAACCATCTACGCCACCTAGGTCGATAAACACACCATAAGAAGTGATGTTTTTGACAGTTC
The DNA here is from genome assembly GCA_002412555.1 of Marinilabiliaceae bacterium UBA5213. Lineage (GTDB taxonomy): Bacteria > Bacteroidota > Bacteroidia > Bacteroidales > Marinilabiliaceae > Geofilum. The sequence goes on from DHVH01000091.1 coordinate 4,071, forward strand.
CTTCTAGCACTTGTCCTTTTTCCAGTTTGGAAATAATCTCTTTCTTCTGCTGTTCCAGTTCCGCTTCAATCAATGCTTTGTGAGAAACAACCACGTTTTTGAATTCAGGGTTAATTTTAACCACTTTGAATTCCATGGTTTTTCCAACAAAAACATCGTAATCACGAATAGGCTTCACATCAATTTGTGAACCTGGAAGGAAAGCTTCAATACCGAATACATCTACAATCATACCACCTTTGGTGCGGCACTTGATATATCCTTTGATAACTTCGTCTTTTTCCAGGGCTTCATTCACACGATCCCATGAGCGGAGAGCTCTGGCTTTTTTGTGTGAAAGAACCAACTGTCCTTTTTTGTCTTCCTGACTTTCGACATAAACTTCTACCTGGTCGCCTACTTTCAGGTCAGGATTGTAACGAAACTCGTTACGACTTACAATACCATCAGACTTGAAACCAATGTTGATAACAACCTCACGCTTGTTCATCGCAATAACGGTACCATCAATCACTTCTTTTTCAGAAATGGTCGAAAGGGTTTCGTCATACATTTTTTCAAGGTCTTCTTTCTTTTTGCCTTCAACAGCGACTTCGTCAGCTTCATAGCTATCCCAGTCAAAATTGTCGTCAGAAGATTCAACTGCTTTCGATTGAACCACTACTTTTTCGTTTTCGGCTTGAGCATTAAGCTCTTGGCCGTTTTCTTCTAATTCTGCCATTAAATTGTAATTACAAAACTAATTGGTTAGACATTATATTTATTAAAAATCGCTGCAAAAATACGACTTTTAGTTTGAATAAGTGTTAGAAAAACTGGAAAATTAGCCCTAAAAATTCAAATAAAAGATATAATACTTTACAGATAAAGCCTTACTTTTGGGGTTCTTACTTACTACAACTTGAAATTCGAGCAGAATGAAGCGAATATTAGTCACCGGCGGAGCCGGATTTATTGGGTCTCATTTATGTGACCGCTTAATAAAAGATGGTCATGAAGTTATTTGCTTAGACAACTATTTTACCGGGAGCAAGAGCAACATCGTCCACTTAATGGACCATCCCTATTTTGAATTGGTGCGTCACGATGTAACGCACCCTTATTTTGTAGAAGTTGATGAGATCTACAATCTGGCCTGCCCTGCCTCTCCGGTTCATTACCAGTACAATCCCATTAAAACAATCAAAACCTCGGTAATGGGTGCCATTAATATGCTGGGATTGGCCAAACGCATCAAAGCAAATATACTGCAGGCATCAACAAGTGAGGTGTATGGTGATCCGCTGGTTCATCCGCAACCCGAGAATTACTGGGGGAATGTTAACCCTATTGGCATTCGGTCTTGTTACGACGAAGGAAAAAGGTGTGCCGAAAGTCTGTTTTTGAACTACCACCGACAGAATGATGTCCAAATAAAAATCATCCGTATTTTTAACACCTACGGCCCCCGCATGCATCCCAACGATGGCCGCGTTGTCTCCAATTTTATTGTTCAGGCCTTAAAAAACGAACCCATCACCATTTTTGGAGATGGCACACAAACCCGAAGTTTCCAGTATGTAGATGATTTATTGGAAGGAATGACCAGAATGATGGCCACCGGCAATGACTTTTCAGGCCCTGTAAACATAGGTAACCCCAATGAGTTTTCCATGTTGGAATTGGCCCAAGAGGTATTGAGTATAACTGGATCCGCTTCAAAAATTGTGCATCAACCCCTTCCAGAAGATGACCCTACGCAACGTAAACCAGATATAAGTCTGGCCAAAGAAAAATTGTCCAACTGGGAACCTGAAGTCCAGTTACGCCAAGGTTTGGAAAAAACGATTGCCTATTTTGACCATCTTTTAAAAACCACCTAAAGATGGTCTTAATTGTTGTCAGTAAAAACTAATTAATTGACAAAATAGAAGTTGCATAGGTAGTTGTTGCAATTATCATTCAAAACAAATAATTATGAGTCAAGCAATGAAAGGAATCATTTTAGCAGGCGGATCTGGTACACGCCTCTACCCTGCCACCAGAAGTATATCCAAGCAGATAATACCGGTTTATGATAAACCAATGATTTATTATC
>DHVH01000253.1 GCA_002412555.1 Marinilabiliaceae bacterium UBA5213
CAAATCGAAAATGGAATCTTTGCGCTCAGGCTCCACTACTTTATCTGGACCATACAACATTTCTATTTTTCGTTGCTTATCTTCATCCACCTCACTAAAAGTGATCACTCTGGGAGGCATATCGTTTAGATCTATCTCTTCCTCAAACGACTCTCCCACCTGTTCATCGGCCGTCTGCAAATTGCCCTCCTCATCCATTTCCAGGCGCGTCACTTTCTTCTCAGGCGATTTGGGTGTGGGCTCCACCATATTGCTATAGGCAAAACCAGTGGCAATAATCGTTACTACCACCTCGTTTTTCAAAGTATCATCGGTACCGGTACCCCAAATGATCGAGGCTGAATGTCCTACCACATCCTGCACGTAATCGGTAATTTGCCCCACCTCATCCATGGTGATCTCATCCTCTCCGGAAGTAATGTTCAAAAGAATATTTCCTGCACCTGAAATATTATTGTTATTGAGCAAGGGCGATTCCAAAGCGGCCTGAATGGCGTCAATGGATCGAAACTCACCCACGCCGGTACCAGATCCCATAATAGAAACGCCACTGTCCTTCATCACCGTCTCCACATCGGCAAAGTCAACGTTGATATAACCGTGCACGGTAATAATCTCAGCAATACCCTTGGCTGCAGTAGCCAGCACATTATCGGCTTTTGAAAAGGCATTGCTTAGCTTAAGGTCCCCGTACATGTCACGCAACTTTTCATTGTTGATGATCAGCAGGGAGTCCACATACTTTTCCATCTCCGAAATGCCGTCGATGGCCTGATTGATACGTACTTTACCTTCAAACTTAAATGGAATGGTTACAATACCCACCGTAAGGATGCCCATTTCCTTAGCCGTCTTGGCAATGATTGGCGCAGCACCTGTACCGGTTCCCCCTCCCATACCGGCGGTAATAAACACCATCTTGGTATTGTCTTGCAGCACTTTGGTCATTTCACCAATGCTCTCGATGGCCGATTGACGGCCTTTGTCCGGCTTATTACCGGCACCGCGACCCTCGGTGAGCGACTCCCCCAGTTGTACTTTAGTGGGTACCGGACTATTGGCCAAAGCCTGAGCATCCGTATTGCACACCACAAAACTCACATCTCTGAAGCCAAGTCCGTACATGTAATTCACCGCATTGCTTCCGCCCCCTCCAACACCAATCACTTTAATGATAGAGGAGTGATTGCTCGGTATTTCAAAATTCATCAAATCGTCAGTCATACAACGGTCTCTTAAACCTAATTAATCAATACAACACACCTAAAGGTGTTTTAGAATTCGAGACACACCTACATCTCCACATCCCTGTCATCAAAAATGCCTGCAATCTTATTCTTAATATTACCAAAAAGATCACCGGTAATATAACTGGCTTCTTTGGCCATTCGTGATTTCCCCGTCTTTTGCTTGGCAACCACTTTTCTTGAAGCTGCTTCATTGCGCAGAGGCTGCTCCTCTTCAGGACTTTCAAACAGCTTCTGCTCCACCACCCGTTGCGTGGCATAAATGGAAGAGCTGACCAGCAGTCCCACAGCCGTAGAATAAAGTGGCATTTCTAATTCACCCACAAGATCCGAAGCCATATAACGTTCGGGCTGTCCCAAGCGGACATCCAATCCTGTTTTCAAGCGTATCAAATGGGCAATATTTTTCAACAAGGCACCACCCCCCGTAATAACGATGCCAGCTCCAAGTTTATCATAGTATCCCGAAGAATCAATATGGTGCGCCACATACTCAATGATCTCTTCCATACGTGCCTGAATAATGCTCGACAGGTTTTTAAAAGAAATCTCCTTGGGCTCCCATCCCGGCATGCCGGGTATGGCCACCACCATATCCTCGCGGGCCATACTACCCATGGCCGATCCAAACTGCACTTTAAGCGTTTCGGCTTGCTTAAACAAAACAGAGCAACCCTCTTTTATATCGTTGGTAACCACATTGCCGCCAAATGGAATGACAGCAGTATGGCGAATAATGCCGTCGTAAAACAGTGCAAAATCCGTTGTTCCACCTCCGATATCAATCATCACCACGCCTGCTTCCATCTCTTCTTCAGTCAGCACAGCATGTGCCGATGCAAGTGGCTCCAGCACCACACCATTCAATTGCAAGCCGGCACGATGCACACACTTTTCAATGTTTTTAACCGAGGCCATGCGGCCAATGACCACATGAAAATCACCCTCTAAACGCTGGCCAGACATACCCACTGGGTTTTTCTCGCCCTGCTCGTTATCAACGCTATAGTCCTGTGGAATGACATGAATAATTTTTTCGCCAGGATCCAGTGAAATCCGGTGACTATCACGTAATAACTGCTCCAGATCAAAAGTTGAAATTTCATCATTGGGATCAATAAAACGGTAACAACGATTGGTTAAGCTCTTCATGGAATAGCCTGCCATGCCCACATACACCTCAGCAATGCGAATGTCCAAACGTGCCTCCAACCCGGAAACAGCTTGTTTAATGGCCGTAACCGTCTCGTCAATGTTAAGGATAACCCCACGTTTTACGCCGGTCGATTGCGCTTTTTCAACGCCCAGGACCTGAACATGTCCGTCGGGATACTTCCTTCCGGCTACGGCTACAACCTTAGTAGTTCCTATATCAATGGCCGCTATTAACTTTGATTCCTGATTCATTCTCTTTAGGGTTTTATTCTGATTCTGGCCTTACAATTATTTTCCGTTTACAGTGAGCGCTTACGTGAGCAGATAACCTGATTTTTATATTTCAGATTAATCACCTGATACTCATTCCACTCCTTGGGATCTAATCCACTGGTGTATAAGACTTTCAAATTTCTTAATTTTTTCTCAACATCTTCTGGTTGACCTAACAATATAAGGTGGTCGCCCACTCTGGGAACCAGGATGTATTCATTGTTTCTTCTAATATAAATCTGCTCCATTTGCGCTGTCCAAAAAGGATCCCTGGCAAGCTTTCGGGCCACCTTTACCAAATCACTCCTGTCTTTTGGCACAGTACCACTGGCCACCAGCACATGGGCAGAGAAGTTCGATGAAACAGGCACCTGGCGCCCCGTCTCATCCAGATAAAAAGTTCCTTCGGCAGCGAAAACCCTCAAAATAGGCTCATGCTGGGTAATCATCACATTGAGTACACCTGAGCCGGAATTGTACACCTGAGTGGACCGGATGGCACTGTGTTTATTCACAAAGGCCTCCATTTCATTAAAATTCAGCTGTGAAACAGTTTTTCCTAACAAAGAGGGGTAGGCATTGAGAATGGATTTACGAACATCTTCAGCATTCACAAAACGGGCCTGCGCACTGTCCTTCACAATCACATTCACATCTGAACAGACAACAGACTGATGACTTACTGAAACAAAGGCCAGCATGACCGGGAAATATCCCAGAAGCAACACCCATTTCAATATTCCAACCAACTTAACCATATCTCTTCGTTCATCAATTCATTAATCCGCATAAATATAAACCTTTTCACCCCAACCCCCTCAACATCCATCCCATTATTTATCAACAACTTCCCAGCTCTTTTTAACAGCCTCTATTTATTGACTAAAGTGTCAAAATGCTTTGTGAGCAATGGCACCAGACGGTCTATATCACCGGCGCCCATGGTAATAAAAACCTGTTGCGAAGCAGGCTTTTCCAATTGCTGGATCATATTTTCTCTGGAAGCATAACTTACCGGAATGTTTTTTATCTGTTCCCCAATCAATTGCGCATCCACCCCGGGAATGGGGTACTCCCGAGCCGGATATATGTCCATAAGGATGAGCTCATCCAGCTTGGACAAAGAGGACGAAAAGTCCTCAGAAAAATCTCTGGTGCGACTGTACAAATGAGGCTGAAAAATACCCGTCACCTTAAAGTCGGGATACATAGCCCTTACACTATTCAGGGTAGCACTAATTTCCTGAGGATGGTGGGCATAATCGTCGATATAAACCAGATTTGGGGTGTGGACATGAATATCAAACCTGCGCGCAATACCTTCAAACGCAGGTAAGGCAGCACGGATTTCATCTGTCTTGACACCATTCAATAAGGCCAGCGCCATAGCACCTACTGCATTTTCTATATTCAACAGACCCGGAATACCCAAGGTCAGATCTTTGATAAGGCCATGTGGTGTCCTTAAATCAAAGCTGTAGACCCCCTGGTGCAATTTTATGCCGGTGGCATAAAAGTCCGACTGCGGCGATTGCAAGGAATAAGTAAAAACGTTAACCCCTGCCCGGCCACCTTCGCAGATCTTCACACCCTCTTTCAGCAACAAAAAACCGCCACTCAAGACCCTATGTGCAAAATCTGAAAAAGCGGCTTCCACTTTATGCTTGTCGCCATAAATATCCAGATGATCAGCGTCAGTTGATGAGATAAGCGCCGATTGCGGATTTAGCCACAAAAATGAGCGGTCAAACTCATCCGCTTCCAACACCACAAAGGGAGAGGCCTCATCCCACAAAAAATTGGTAGAATAATTCTTGGAGATACCACCCAAAAAGGCCGTACATCCAATGCTACTCTGCCTGAAAAGGTGGGCCACCATCGTTGAAATGGTCGTTTTGCCATGGGTACCGGCAATACAAAGACTTTGACTGTCGGACGAAATCAAACCCAGCACCTGCGCCCGCTTCAGCACTTCAAAGTGCCGTTCGCGAAACCACGTCAACTGCCGCTGCGAGGCCTCCACCGCCGGGGTGTAAATCACCAAAGTGTCCTCCTTAGTCCGGTAAATAGGCGCAATCAGCTCGGGATCGCCGTCAAAAAAGACTTCGATGCCCTCACTCTTCAGCGCATCGGTCACCAAGGAGGGCGTACGGTCATAGCCCGCCACCGGCATTCCCCTTCTGTGGAAATAGCGCGCCAGCGCACTCATGCCTATGCCGCCTATCCCTACCAGCCAAACTTGCTTTATTTTTTCCGGACTATTCATGATCTATCGCTATCCAAGATTTAAAAATTTCCTAATTTAAGCACCTCCTGAGCAATGTCCATATCGGCATCCGGTCGCGCAAGCTGCAGAATGTTGCTTGACAGTGTCCGACACTTTTCATCATCGAACAACAACTCTAATGCCTTATCCAGCAACTCCATAGGTGCCTCCTTGTCCTTCACCAGAACAGCGGCCTCTTTTATAACCAAAGCCATGGCATTTTTTGTCTGGTGGTCTTCAGACACGTTGGGCGAAGGCACCAGTATCGAAGCCTTTCCCAGCAAAGCCAGCTCACTAATGGTACCAGCTCCTGCGCGCGAAACGACCAGGTTGGCCAGACCGTAAGCCCAGTCCATTCTTTGAATAAAAGGCAGCGCTTTCACATTCTCCAAGCCCAAAGGCTCAAGCACGGCGTTTATATCCTCATAATAATTTTTGCCGGTCTGCCACAAAATCTGAACCGGCTCATTCTTCAGGCGCTTGATACCGTTAAGGATGCCTTTGTTCACGCTGCCTGCGCCCAGACTGCCGCCTACCACCAGAATGGTTTTTAATTCAGGCTTCAGGCCAAAGGCTTCATGCGCCTCTGAAAGGCCAACAGGGTTCACAAGATGACTGCGAATCGGATTGCCTGTGAACAATATTTTTTCGGCCGGAAAAAAACGCTGCATATCAGGATAGGCCACACAAATGGCAGCTGCCTTTTTGGCAAGGATGCGGTTGGTAACCCCCGGAAAACTATTCTGCTCCTGAATTAAAGTCGGGATGCCCTTAGCTGCCGCAGCTCTTAGTACCGGACCGCTGGCATAGCCACCCACACCAATAACCACATGCGGCTGAAACGATTGAATCACCTTGCGAGCCTTTAACATACTGGCCGCCAGCTTAAAAAAGAAAGTAATATTTTTCAGTGTCATTCTACGCTGAAAACCGGCAACGGGCAGGCCCACAATGGGGTAACCGGCAGCGGGCACCTTTTCCATTTCCATGCGCCCCAAAGCCCCCACAAAAAGGATCTCGCACTGCGGCAATACCTTTTTAAGCGCATCCGCAATAGAAATGGCCGGAAAGATATGTCCTCCCGTTCCTCCGCCACTTATGATAAATTTTGGTGTCATGCCAAATCTTTTTATTTCTTTGATAACATTGCCCTCACAAATGCGTACTATATTTTTCAGTCTTTAGTGAAAAAGCGTCAAAAACTATCTAGTCCTCCCCATCACTATCAGCAACGGCCTCCGTTGCCTTGCTCTTTTCCAAATCCCGCTGTTCAATGTTGTGTCGACTCACCCCCAATATCATGCCAAAAGCCATGCAAGTGAACAACACCGAAGTCGTTCCCAAACTCACCAACGGCAAAGGCTGACCTGTTACCGGAAAAATGCCAACCGCCACCCCCATGTTCACAAAGGCCTGCGAAGTCAGCATCAAACCCAATCCCAAGGCCAAAAAAGCCGGGAAAGTCCGGTTGCTTGCTCTCACAATCACCCCAATGCGCCCGAGCAACAAAACATAAGCCATCAGCACCAAAAAAGGCCCTAACAAACCGTATTCCTCGGCAATAATGGCATAAATAAAATCGCTGTAGGGATGAGGAATAAAATTTCGTTGCACGCTGTTTCCGGGACCTTTACCAATAAGTCCGCCAGATGCAATGGCAATTTTACTTTGATCCGACTGATACGTTAGAGACTTATCAGCCTTCTCGGGATCCATAAACTGCTCCACACGTGACGCCCACGTTTGTGCCCGTGGCAAAAACGTGACCTTGGGTGCCAAAAAAAGCAGTAGCACAACAAGGCCTAGCACCACTAGTCCCGTGCCTGCCAGGTATTTAAAAGGCACGCGACCCACAAACATCATGGCCACACTAACGGCCACCACCAGCAAGGCAGTGGAAAAGTTTTCCCTAAAAATGAGTCCTGCCACTATCAGCACATAAAACATGATGGGCTTAAAGGCTTCGTGTGCCGGTTCTTCTTCCTTCTGAAACTGTGCCAGTATCTTGGCTACGTAGACAATGAGAGCCAGTTTGGCCATTTCAGAAGGCTGAAAAGTGATGCCAATACCCGGAATCGTTAACCAACGCGAGGCCATATTCAAATTCACACCAGAAACCAAAGTAACAGCCAGCAATCCAATAGACACATACAAAGCAATCAGACTAAATCGGGCTATCCATTTATAGGAAATATGGTGGACCAGAATGATGATGCCAAAACCAAAGCTGAGCGAAAACAACTGCTTAAACATGTAATAAGAAGTATTGCCGCCCTGGTGCTTGTAAGCCAGAAAACCCGTGGCACTGTAGACCGACAATAAGGAAGCTATGGAAAGAAAAATGACAATCCCCCATATCAGCTTATCGCCCTTGACATATTTACGTATCCATTCTCCCATAATCAGTCTATTACAGAAACCATCTGCCGAAACAGATCGCCCCGGTGTTCGTAATTCTTAAACAGGTCAAAACTGGCGCAGGCCGGAGACAGTAACACTACATCTCCGGGAGATGCTATGCGACGGGCTGCGCTGAGCGCAGCCTGCATACTGGCGGTACTCTCTACTACCGGCACCAATCCGCCAAAGGCCTTCATTAATTTTGCGTTATCCACCCCCATGCAAATCAGCGCCTTCACCTTTTGAGCAGCCAATTCATGAAGCTCATCGTATTGATTGCCCTTATCGGTACCCCCCGCAATCCAAATGACCGGCCTATTCATGCTTTCCAGCGCGTACCAGGTCGAGTTGACATTCGTAGCCTTGGAATCATTGATGTAGAGCACACCATTCATTTCGCCGCAGTTCTCCAAACGGTGGGCCACGCCTTTGAAGGTGGATAGGCCCTCAATGATTGCGTCCACCGGTGCACCTGCCTCCAGGGCCGCAAGAGCTACGGACATGGCATTGTATAAATTATGGCGTCCCTGCAGCGCCAAGTCTTGCACCGGCATTTTTAAAGTAGTAGAACCTGAAGTCACCACCAGCTGATCACCATCAACATATGCTGCAGCGGGTGCGTTCATCGAAAAGGTCAGACGCCGCCCCGGAGTACTATCGCTTTTCAAAAATTTATTCAGCGCAGGATCCTCCTGCCACCAGATAAAAGCATCCTCAGCTCCCTGATTTTGTAAAATGCGCAGTTTCGACTGCACATAATGCTCAAACTGATAATTGTACCGGTCCAGATGATCTGGAGTTATATTGGTAATAATGGCCGTATCTACCTTAAAGTGATACATGCGATCGAGCTGAAAACTGCTCAGCTCCATGACAAACAGGGCAGGATCGCGCTGAGCCAACTCGCGACAGGGGCTTACGCCTACATTGCCCGAAAGGACAGCATCCAATCCGGCCCCCTTCAAAACATGGTGCAACCACAGCGTAGTGGTTGTTTTGCCGTTGCTGCCAGTAATGCCTATGATGTGTGCCTGGGTATAGCGCCCGGCCAGTTCAATGTCCGAAATAACAGCAATGCCGGCAGCTTCAATGGCTTGAATCAAAGGCGCGGAATCGGGGATGCCCGGACTTTTAACCACTTCTTGGGCCTGTAACACCCGACTTTGGGTATGACCTCCCTCTTCAAAAGGAATTTGACAGGCCTCCAGCTCCGCTTTAAAACGCGGAGCAATCAAGCCCTGGTCCGACACAAAGACCGGAACACCCTTGGCTTTTGCCAAAAGCGCCGCGCCTACACCACTTTCACCGGCACCTAATATCACCAACTCCTTTTGCATAATAGCTTAACGAATTTTTAAAGTAACAATAGTCAATACAGCCAGAATAATACTTACAATCCAGAACCGGGTAACGATTTTCGACTCGGTATAGCCCTTCATTTGATAGTGGTGGTGGAGGGGCGCCATTTTGAATACCCGGCGGCCTTCACCATATTTTCGTTTGGTATACTTAAACCAGCCCACCTGAAATATTACCGACACGTTCTCTACCAAAAATACCCCGCATAGAATGGGAATCAGCAGCTCAATGCGCACCAAAATAGCAAACACCGCAATAATGCCCCCCAAAGTCAGACTGCCCGTATCACCCATAAACACCTGTGCCGGATAGGAGTTGTACCATAAGAAGCCAATGCCCGCACCTATAAAGGCACTCATAAACACCACCAGCTCTTGAGAGTGCGGGATGAACATGATATTGAGGTAGTCGGCGTATAGGGCGTGACCCGATAAGTACGCAAATATTCCCAGGGTAACACCGATAATGGACGAAACCCCCGTGGCCAGTCCATCCAAGCCATCGGTCATGTTGGCCCCGTTTGACACAGCCGTTATTATAAATATGACCACCAGCGCAAAGACCAGCCAGCCCCAGAAAGTCGCTTTTTCGCCCAAAAAACCCACCACTGAGGTATAGTCAATTCGGTTGTTCTTAAAAAAGGGCACGTTGGTCACCGGTGCCTTGATGGTTTCTACCGTCATGGCCTGGGTAACAGCGCCATCAGCAGATTCTACGTACTGATCGGGCACCGGCGTTTTAATTCGGGCCACCACATCGTCATTAAAGTAGAGCGTTGAAGCCACGATAATGCCCAATCCTACCTGACCAATTATTTTAAAGCGACCGGCCAATCCCTCCTTATTCTTTTTAAATACTTTAATATAGTCGTCCACAAATCCGATAACACCCAACCAGACTGTGGTGACAATCATCAAAATAACATACACATTGTTGAGTCGCCCAAACAGCAATACTGGCACCAGAATGGATACAATAATTATCAAGCCGCCCATCGTAGGCGTTCCCTTTTTCTGGTATTGACCTTCCAGGCCCAGATCCCGAACGACCTCGCCAATTTGCTGTTTCTGAAGCATTTTAATGACACGTTTTCCGATAAAAGTGGCCATCAGCAATGAAAAAATCACCGCCATACCCGAACGAAAAGTGATGTACTGAAACATCCCTACTCCAGGAAAATTAATGGATTGCAAATACTCGTACAGATAAAATAGCATGTCCCTGATTTTAGTAAATATATTGGCTTACAGTTGCTCAAAAAAATCACGAATAATCTCCCGATCGTCAAAATGAGTCCGTACCCCCTTCACTTCCTGATAGGTTTCATGGCCTTTGCCGGCCACCAAAATCACATCGCCCTTTTTGGCCATGGAACAGGCGGTTCGAATGGCCTCTTTTCTATTGGTGATCGAAATTACCTTGATGCGGTCATTAAATGCCACGCCTTCCATCATCTGCTCAATAATGGCTTCCGGATCTTCACTGCGGGGATTGTCAGCGGTCAAAATTACTTTGGTACTACTCTTGACCGCCTCCGCAGCCATAATGGGTCGCTTGTAAGGATCACGATCGCCACCTGTGCCTACCACCGTAATGAGATCATTCTCTGATTGACGAATTTGATTCAAAGCCTCCAGTACATTTTGCAGAGCATCGGGTGTATGGGCATAATCCACCACCGCTGTAATGCCCGTGCGTGAGCGGATGGTTTCAAAGCGACCGTCTACAGGTAACAACTTACTGATGGAGGTGAGCACCTCCTCCGGGTCCCAATTCAACAACAAGGCAGCACCGTATACAGCCACCAGATTGGCCGCATTAAAGCGGCCAATAAATGGCGTCCATAGCTCCTTGCCATTCATTTCGAGGTGCATGCCTTCGAAAAGGCTTTCGATGACCTTCACCCGGTAATCGGCCATCTCGCGTAAAGAGAAGGTTTTGTGAAGCGCTTTGCAATTTTGCAACATCACCGACCCGTTTTTATCGTCCGCATTGACCAAAGCAAAAGCATCTTTTTCAAGACCATCAAAGAACCCCTTCTTGGCCTTCAGGTAGGCATCAAACGTCACGTGATAATCCAGGTGGTCGTGCGTAATATTGGTAAAAACACCTCCGGCAAACTTCAGACCCGCAATGCGATTTTGCACCACAGCATGGGAGCTAACCTCCATAAAACAATAGGCACAACCCGCATCCACCATTTGTCGAAACAAGCCTTGCAAAGTTAAGGCATCTGGTGTGGTATGTGTGGCAGCAATGGCCGTTTGATCCACATAATTGGCCACCGTCGAGCACAACCCGGCCTTATACCCCAATTCACCTGCCAGTCGGTGCAATAGCGTAGCCACCGTCGTTTTGCCATTGGTGCCGGTTACACCTACCAGTTTAAGCTGTCGCGAAGGATAGCCGTAATGCGAGGCAGCCAACCAGCCCAGTGCAATAGAGGTATCAGCCACCCGCAGGTAGACCACCTCGTCGATCGTTTCGGCGGGCAATTCTTCACACACCACCACTTGGCATCCACCAGAAGTTGCCTTGGGGATAAAAGCATGTCCATCTACCTTGGTGCCACGCATGGCCACAAAAATATATCCTTCAGCAGCCTGACGTGAATCAAAAGTTATCGCAGATATTTCAGGATTACCCGTTCCGATTATCTCCAAAACATCCTGACCTTGTAAATATTCCTTTAGCTGCTTCATAAGTATAACATTTTACACCCAACGGTGCTTGTTTAATCCAATTTAATAAAAATAGTACTTCCCCTGCGTACTGCACTGCCAGCCTGCTGCGACTGCGACACTACCCTTCCGACGCCCTGCATATGAACTTTTAATCCAATGTTCTCCAGAATGGCCACCGCATCTTTAGCCCCCATACCAATAACAGCAGGTACTAAACCCGATGGTATAGGCTTGGGACGGAAGACTACCCCAGTATCAGAAGCCAATGTTGACACCCAATCGTTTATGGGATTGCGCTCATACACCGGGTAATCCAATGCTTCAAAGATAGTGACTAAGTCGGTCATAGGTCCACCTTTTGAATAAGGGAAAACACCCTGACCCGTTTTGTTATTCCACACTGCCTCCTCCACAAAATCGAAGCCGGTGGCATAAACCCTGTCGGCAATTTCCCTAAAAACCGTACCTGCCACCACATTGCCATAATAAACGTTGTTAGAAGGTGCGGTAACCACCACAATGCACGAATACCTGGGCCGGTCGGCCGGAAAATAGCCCACAAATGAGGCCTGATACTCTACCCCCCCACTCTTATAACCCTGTGTTCCTTTAGCCACCTGGGCAGTTCCGGTTTTTCCTGCTATCGAATAATTGCTGTTACGAATGTTGCGGGCAGTACCCCGCTCCACCACGCCCACCAGTAGCTGATGCGCCGTGGCAATGGTCTCGCGCGAAGCAATAGAACTGTTAATCACCACCGGGGAATACCGTTCCACCATTTTTCCATGTCTGCTCAACCCCTTGGCAAACATGGGCTTGACCATTTTGCCCTTATTGGCTACAGCATTGTAAAACGCCAGGGTTTGCAGGGGCGTCATTTGCACCTCGTAACCAATAGACATCCATGGGAGGGTGACGCCCGACCAGGAATTGTCACCCGGATACTTGATCACCGGACGACCTTCTCCTTTTATCTCAATCCCTAATTCTTTATTTAGCCCCATATTGTACAGCCGGTCCACAAACCGTCTGGGGTTATCCTTGTAGTTGTCATAGATGATACGTGATATACCGATATTGGAAGATTTCTCAAAAACCTCACCCACACTCAACATACCAAAACCGCCATGCTGACTGTCACGCATGATCCGGTCAAAATACCGGTATGCGCCATTCCCCGTATCGATGGAGTCACCTATGCGCACCACCCGGTCTTCGAGGGCGGCCATTAAAGTGGCCAACTTAAAGGTGGAGCCCGGCTCAGTAGATTCACCAATGGCATAATTGAAATAGTCTTCAATATAAACCCCTGGCCGGTGCCGGTGCAAATTTACCAGAGCCTTTATAGCCCCGGTCTGCACCTCCATTAAAATGGCCACTCCATGCTGGGCATTGTGCAAAGCCAGCTGAGTGCGCAAAGCGTGCTCAGCCACATCCTGAATACCAATATCCAAAGAAGTCACCACATCCAATCCATCCACCGGCGGAGTAACTACCTCTGGCACCCACCTGCCGGAAATCCGTTTCATGACGCTGGTACCGGGCGTGCCACGCAAAACATCATCATAAGCCCGCTCCAGTCCCACCATGCCTCCTTTGGAACTTTCACCATACAGTTTTCCAATGGTGCGCGATGCCAATGAACCAAAGGGCTGCTTGCGCTGATCGTACTGCTCTGGAATAAACCCGCCCTTATTGGGACCCTCCCGAAATAATGGAAAATGGTTGACGACCTGTAGTTCAGTATAGGAAATACGCCGGGGATGCACCATGTAATAACGGCGACCATTTTGACGGGCCAATCGCAAATTCCGCTTGTATTCAGCCGCGCTTTTATCTCTGAAAAAGCGCGATAGCTGAATGGAAAGGGAGTCGATATGGGCATTGAATTTTGCATCGGTTAAGCCCTCGGCCAGCAAATCCATATATAGCCGGTAATTGGGCACCGAACAGGCCAGTTTCATGCCATGCACATCCAGAATGTCGCCCCGTGTGGGCTCCACCACATTTTCGCTGCGCTCTACCTCACGTGCCATGGACTTCCACTTTTCAGCGTTGAAAAGTTTTAAGGTCAACAGCTCTACCAATAACCACAAAGCCAGTCCCAGAAAAAAGAGGTAAACCACCCCAACCCGGAACATAATGCTTTTTTTAATGGTCATATTATTTCTCCTCTATTTTTTGGTTTTCAATATTCGCGGTGGTGTTTTTAATACTTCCAGCCCCAACCCGGCATCGTTGACTCTGCTAACCACCTCTGACTGGCGACTCATTTGCATCAATTCAGAGGATGTGGTAATTGCTTCATATTTAAGATCCTGCAGCTCCCTGTTTAATGCCACCTGTTCTTTCAGCAATTTCTCCACCGAGTAATGGTTGTTGATATAGATGAAAGCCAGAATCACCAGGAACAAAAAGTAAGGCCATTGGCGCGAAATGGAGCTGCTGCTGAAAAACTCGCCATTGATGAAATCTTTAAAGGTATAACCCTTGATGTCCTGCAGGACTTCATTGCCCGACTCAAAATCTTCGTATTTTTTATTTCGCTTCCACATTATCCTATCTTTTGGGCAATTCTCAATTTAGCACTCCGCGCACGCGGATTTTGTTCAATTTCCTCATCGGAAGGCACAATTACCTTGCGGGTGATCAAATCAAAGGGAACCGATGCATGTCCGTATATATCCCTTTCCACTTCCGACTGGTCCATATTACCGGTCCTGAAAAAATTCTTTACCAGGCGATCTTCCAGTGAGTGGTAGGACATGATTACCAAACGCCCACCCGGCTTTAGGACCTCAATGGTATGGTTCAACATTTCGCGCAACACCTCCATTTCACCATTCACTTCAATGCGTAAGGCCTGAAAGACCTGCCCCAGAAAGCGAGCCACATCTTTACGGGGAGCCAGTTTTGAAGCCACATCTTTCAGTTCGCTCGTAGTTTCAAAAGGTTTGGCGTTTCTGAATCGGTCAATTTCGAAAACCAAGCGCCGGGCGGATGAAATCTCTCCATACAATTTAAAAACACGTATTAAATCTTCCTCGCTGTAGGTGTTGAGAACGGCTGCGGCTGTTTTGCCCGATTGCCGATTCATGCGCATGTCGAGTTCTCCTTCGAAACGAAACGAAAAGCCACGTTCAGGCGAATCAAAATGATGAGACGAAACGCCCAGATCCGCTAAAATACCATCCAAAGGCGTAGCATCCAAAAATTTAGCAAACTGATACAAAAACCGGAAATTATGGCGAACAAAAGTCACACGGCTATCGTCAATGCGATTGCGCCAGGCATCCTCATCCTGATCAAAAACAATCAATCTACCCTCGGGGCCTAATTTTTCAAGAATGGCCTTGCTGTGCCCACCTCCTCCAAAAGTCAAATCACAATAAACGCCATCCGGCTTAATATTCAAGCCATCCATACAGGCTTGCAAAAGTACTGGTGTGTGATAGGTGACGTTCATTACAATGCGGTTTTATACAAAAATGCAAAAGAGCTGTTTTAATCTTCGTTCCTATTTCCCAGTAAACACTCGGCTTGTCCGGCCAAAGCATCCGGATTGTCAGAAATGGCCAGATAGGCTTCACGCGACCAGAGCTCAATGTATCGGTCAACGCCCACCAACATCACTTCACGCTGCGCTTCAACCTGGTCCATTAGGCGACGGGGAATGAGAAAGCGGCCATTGCTATCCAGGCAAACTTCGGCCGAGGCTCTGAAAAAATCACGCAAAAACTGCTTATGCTCACGCTTATAGGGATTTAGCTTTTGTCGCAAGGTAACCAACTCTTCTTCCCAATAAGCAAAGGGATACAACACGAGGCATTTTTCAAATAAATCCTTCCGCACAATAAAACGCAATTCTTCCTGCCCCACTGCTTTTTTAAACGCAGCAGGCAGCACAATGCGACCTTTCGCATCGGCTTTACATTCAAAATCGCCTATAAATGTGACCATTACAATTTTACACTTTTACCTGTAAAGGTATAATATTTTTATCCCACTATCAACCACTTTACCCCACTTTATTTTTGTTTTTTTAGGTACCCGAAACCATTTATCCAATTTTTTCGTATCATTGGACTCGCTTTAAAGAGGTATTTTAAAACATAAGGACAGTGACCAGCCATACGACTAATAAAGACCCGAAAGAGGGAGAAGAGCTACTCATTGATATAGAGCAGGTTTTTGCCAATAAAAACCCCGCATTGTTAAAAATCATTCCTGGTTTCGTTATCCGTTACCTCAAACGCATTACGCATCAAGATGGCGTGAACCGCATCATCCTACAAAACAATCACATTAAAGGACTCCCATTTGCGCAGGCCATTTTAGATGATTTTGGCGTAAAGTTTAACACAATCGGACTGGAAAACATCCCCCAAGATGGCCGCTACCTCTTTGCTTCCAACCACCCCTTAGGTGGTATGGATGGCATTGCTTTTTTAACGGCTACAGGACAACGTTTTCCCCACATCAAATTTCCGGTCAACGATATCCTGATGAACATCAAAGGCCTCAACACCATCTTTCTACCGGTGAACAAACATGGCGGTCACTCACGTGATGCCGCAAGAGTGTTGGAAGAGACCTACCAGAGTGAAGCTCAAATTCTGTTTTTCCCGGCTGGTCTGGTCAGCCGCAAACAACAAGGCGGCATTATCAAGGATTTGGAGTGGAAAAGGAATTTTATAAAAAAAGCCATCCAACATCAACGCGACGTAGTGCCTGTTCACATATCGGGCCACAATACACCCTTCTTTTATAATTTGGCCCAATGGCGTAAGCGACTGGGTATTAAAGCCAACATTGAAATGCTTTATTTGGCCGATGAAATGTTTAAACAAAACGGCCAAAATCTCACCATCCGTTACGGCCAACCCGTGTCATGGAAATTGCTTAAAGATGAGAACAATGCGGCCAAGTCGGCCGAAAAAATAAAAGAAATGGTATATGCCTTAGCGAAAATCGATTAATTTTGTACCGAAATAAATATTGAATTTAATGGAATCCATCAAACCAGTTATTCCCCCCGTGCCTACTCACATTCTGGAAGCAGAACTTACAAAAGATATTTTTGTAAGAAAAACCAACAAGGGGGACAACCGCATATATGACTTTGCAGCGCATGAGGCACCGAATCTGCTGAAAGAAGTGGGACGCCTAAGGGAACTAACCTTTAGAGCTGCCGGCGGAGGAACAGGCAAGGAGATTGACCTGGACAGCTATGACACCAGCGAAGTGCCTTATCGCCAGCTCATCGTATGGGATCCGTCAGAAAAAGAAATGCTTGGCGGCTATCGCTACATCATGGGCGACCAGTTGCACACCAATGCCAAAGGAGAAATAGAAATAGCCACTGCTAAAATGTTCCATTTCTCTGAGGAATTCATTGAGAACTTCCTGCCCTACACCATAGAGTTGGGTCGTTCATTTGTGCAACCCCACTACCAGTCGAGCAAAATGGGCTCCAAAAGTCTTTTTGCATTGGATAACCTGTGGGACGGACTGGGTTCACTGATGGTCAACAACCCCCACATGAAATACTTTTTTGGTAAAGTAACCATGTACACCCAGTCGAACCAGGAGGCCCGTGATTTAATCCGATCCTTCATGGGTATTTACTTCAGAGATAAAAACAATCTGGTTTATCCCAAAAATCCGGTAGAATCAACCATTCGTCCCGAAGTGGTCGAAGAGCTGTTTGGCGGTCAGTCCTACACCGACGACTACAAGGTGTTGAGTAAAAAAGTGCGTGAGCTGGGCGAAAACATTCCTCCTTTAATCAATGCCTATATGAATCTCTCGCCCTCCATGAAGACTTTCGGGACTGCTGTTAATACCGGGTTTGGGGGCGTTGAAGAGACTGGTATCATGATTAACATTAAAGAATTGTACGAAGCCAAAATAAACAGACACGTGGACAGTTATAACCCCAACGATCCGCACGAGTAGTGTCCAATCAGAAAAATACCAACAAAGCCGCATGGAAAAAGACTTATTCTCCCATGCGGCTTTGTTGTTTTTTCCTTACTTTTAAGAAATGACAAAACCATCTGTGGCATTGCTTGTTCCTATAGTGAAGCTAAACCGGCTGAATAATTAGTTTTTATAAAAAAACGTCAAAAACTTCGAAAGCCTTGTCTTTGACGCTTTCTTACAAAAGACTGAAAAATCAGCAATTTTCTTATTGACACTAATTAGATATTTCTTAAAAAGAGAGTCGATTATAATATGAAGCATTTTGATCTGGTGATAGTAGGCAGCGGTCCTGCCGGTTTTTCAGCCGCCGTGCGCGGCGTTGATTTTGGCATGAAAGTCTGTCTGATAGAAGGCGCCCATCTGGGCGGGGCAGGCATCATGAATGGGGCCCTGACCTCTAAAACAATGTATGAGCTATCGCTCGACTACTCCATAGCTGCCAGGGTGGACAGGGGCTACCGGGCCAGTGGACTTTTGGTTGATTACAAAAAAGTGCTCAATACCGTGATGCAGGCCGCCAAAGAGAAGCAATACCAAATGCGCAGTCAGATCGAAACCTTTGCCCGCTCCAAGAACCTCAAGGGCGGCATTGTCTTGATGCAGGGCATGGCCTCCTTCATCAACAATCGCTCGATGCTGGTGGTTTCAGATGACAAAGAAGAAGTCGTCACCGGCACCAATTTTTTAATTGCCACAGGATCCAAACCACGGGAATATCCCGGACTCGAAGTGGATGGAAAAAGGATCATTGACTCTAACGGCATACTCGATCTCAAACAGTTTCCTGAAAGAATCCTCATTATAGGATCAGGGATCATTGGCTGTGAATTTGCCACCATTTTCTCCAACTTTAAGCAGACCGAGGTGCACCTGCTGGATCGTGCCAATAGGGTACTGCCATATGAAGATGATGATGTCAGCGATTACGTCGCTGAAAACCTCACCAAAAACGGGGTTACCATTCACCATACAGCGCAATTGAGAACCGTCAAAAAACATCCGGGTCACCTCGAAGTAATCCTCGACTACGACGATGGGCACAGCAAAGTACTGGAAGTAGATTTGGCACTCATCGCCATTGGTCGGATTAGTAACCTGGAATCGCTCCAGCCGCAAAACGCCGGGTTGGAACCCACAGAACGGGGTACGTTGACGATCAACGATAATTGTCAGGTGATGATCAACGGAAAACCCTCCCACATTTATGCGGCAGGTGATGTTTCGGGCCATTCACAACTCTACAGCGTGGCGGAGCTACAGGGACGGAAAGCGGTAGAAAAAATGGTCGGTAAGGCCGGTTACCCTTTGGATTACTCGCACATGAGTACCCTTATGTTTTTTAAGCCGGAAGTGGCAGCTGTAGGCGCCAACGAAAAAACTTTGCAGAAACTAGGCATCCCCTACAAAGCGGCCTTTTACTCTAACAAACTCATCAACCGGGCCATTGCCATGCGCAGTACCACCGGCTTTATTAAAATACTGGTCAGCAACGACGACACCCAGCGCATTCTGGGCATGCGGGCCTCGGGCCCGCAAGCCTCTGCCTACATTGTTTCAGTGGCCCACCTCATCAATCAGGGCAACAGTCTGCACGAGGTACTCAAAATCTTCTACCCTCACCCCAGCGTGGCCGAAGGTATACAAGAGTGTTTGCGGACCATAGGCGGGAGATCCATCTATAAACCTCTGGCCTTCCCCGAAGATATCTATATCAGAGAGTGGAAACCTGAAGTATAAAACGCACAAAAATGGCCAAACCCAAAACCAAACTCAAAAAGTGGCAGCTCCTGGTTTTTGTTATGCTGTTAATCACCGGCCTTGTCTGGGTGTTGACACCGACCTTCCTGAAAAAAGCCGCCATTCATCAACTGCCGGGCATTCACGACTACCGCCTGTTTCACAACAGAATAGTCGAAACCGGCACGCCACAACCGTGGCCAGAATCGACCCGCTACAACCAAACACTTCCGGATGCCCACCATTTAGACTCCTTGCATTTAATGGAGACCACTGCCTTTTTGGTCATCCAAAACGATTCCATCCTATTCGAATACTATGCCGATGGTATTGAGGACACGGACATCAGCAACTCCTTCTCAGCCGCTAAAAGCATTGTTGGATTGCTGATTGGCTGCGCCATTGACGATGGCTATATCAAAAACGTGGATGAGCCGGTAGACGAGCTGTTGCCCGACTACCCCAACCTGCATGGCAAAAAGCTGTTGCTCAATCACCTACTGACCATGAGCTCGGGCAGCAATTGGGACGAAGCCTACAGCACGGCCTTTTCTATAACCACCAAGGCGTACTATGGCAACAATCTTCCCCGACTGATGAAAGAGGTTCTAATAGCAGAGGCGCCAGGCGAGACTTTCAGTTACCGCAGCGGCGACACGCAACTTTTGGCGCTGATTTTAAGCCGTGCGACCGGAAAAACCCTTTCGGACTATGCCGCTGAAAAGTTGTGGAAACCCATGGGGGCAGAGACAGAAGCGCTTTGGTCGCTGGATAAAAAAAATGGTATGGAGAAAGCCTACTGCTGCTTCAATAGTCATGCGCGCGACTTCGCGCGCATTGGGCAACTGGTGCTCAATAAAGGTGCCTGGCAGGGACAGCAACTCGTCTCAGAAACATATCTGGCAGACGCTGTTCGTCCTGCCAGTCATCTAAAAGATACCAAAGGCAAGGACGTGTCTTACTATGGCTATCAATGGTGGTTAATGGACTACAACAATGAATTGCTTCCATATGCACGGGGCATATTGGGACAATATATTTTTATCATCCCCGCTCAAAATGCCGTTATTGTAAGGCTTGGCCACTTGCGCAGCGATACCCGTATAGGAGAACATCCCACAGATGCCTATACCTGGGTAAATATGGGGCGGGCAATAATGGATCAGCAGTAAGCGCGCTCGTTGCGTCCCTCCACATAATTGATGAAGGCCGTATTAACCACCTTATTACCGCCGGGCGTGGGGTAGTTGCCTGTAAAGTACCAGTCGCCATTGTCGTTGGGACAAGCGATGTGCAGATTTTCCACGGTCTGATAAACAATATCCACTTCCGCATCAATGTCCTCAGGCTTCAGCATCTCAGCAATCTTGGCTGACACCTGCTCATCGGTAAACGGACGGTAAATGTCTTTCACATAATTCACCATTTCCTCTTTGGGCAAATTGCGCTGTGACTTGCATTTTTGGTACACCTCGTCGATCAACGCCGCCTTTCCATGATCCTTCAAAAGCTCAATGGCCGCAGTAAACGCGCAGAAATCGCCCAACTTAGCCATGTCAATACCATAGCAATCGGGGTATCTGATCTGCGGTGCAGAAGAAACAATAATTATCTTTTTAGGATGCAGGCGATCCAGAATTTTCAGAATGCTCTTTTTCAGGGTCGTACCCCGAACTATGGAGTCATCAATAATCACCAAAGTATCCACCTGGTTTTTTACAATGCCATAGGTCACATCATATACATGCGCTACCATGTCATCCCGCGAAGTATCAGCCGTGATAAAAGTGCGCATCTTAACGTCTTTGATGGCTATTTTCTCTACCCTTGGCTCCAATGACAGTACCTCTTCCAACTTTTCAGAATCAGGGGTTGAACCCATGGCTTTAACCTGCTCAAGGCGCCAGTTGACCAAATAACTGCGAACACCCTCTATCATGCCATAAAAAGCCGTTTCAGCGGTATTGGGAATATAGGAGAAAACGGTGTCTTTCAGGTTGTGATCGACCATCTCCAAGACCTTTGGCGCCAATAATCGACCCAGTTCCTTACGCTCCAGGTAGATGGACTTATCACTGCCCCGCGAAAAATAGATGCGCTCGAAAGAACAGGATCTCCGCTCTTGTGGTACGGTCACCATCTCTTCAGATATGCGGCCATCCTTTTTAATAATCAAGGCATGCCCCGGTTTCAACTCCTGTACCTGACAGGCACGCACATTCAAAGCTGTTTGAATCACCGGACGTTCTGAGGCCACCACCACAATCTCATCGTCATAATAATAGGAGGCCGGACGAATGCCGTTGGGATCGCGCGCTACAAAAGCATCGCCGTGCCCAAATAAACCGGCAATAACATAACCGCCATCCCACCTTTTACTAGAGCGCTCCAATATTTTTCGAACATCCAGATCGCGTTCAATAAAAGAAGATATTTCACGGTTCTTAAATCCATCGTTTTTAAACTGTCGGAACAAAAGTTGGTTTTCCTCATCCAAAAAATGACCCACATTCTCAAGAATGGAAACCGTATCGGAATAATCTTTCGGATGCTGGCCTAACTCCACCAGAGCATCGTATATTTCATCGGTATTGGTCAGGTTAAAGTTGCCAGCCAGTACCAGGTTACGCGAACGCCAGTTATTCTCACGCATCACCGGATGCACATGATCAAGTGAATCATTTCCAAAGGTCCCATAACGCAGGTGCCCCATGTAAAGCTCACCGGCAAAAGGCAGATTGTCCTTGGCCCAGTCCGAATCACAAAACTGCTCATGGTTGTGGTCATCATCGTATTCAAAATGCCTGAAAATTCTGGCAAAGACATCCTGAATAGGATTGTTCAGGTTGGACCGCTCTCTGAAAAGGTACTTTTTGCCGGCCGGCTGATCAATTTTTAAGTTAACAACACCGGCACCATCCTGTCCCCGATTATGTTGTTTCTCCATTAACAAGTAGAGCTTATTCAAGCCGTATCGCCAGGTACCATATTTCTGCTTATAGTATTCCAAAGGCTTCAAAAGCCTTATCAAAACAATCCCACACTCGTGTTTAACCTGATCACTCATAATCTTAAACTGACGCTTTATTGATAAATCAAACGATGGCTTTCGCTATAAGGCAAAAGCCCATCTCTTTGAGAGATGGGCTTTGATTATAACTCTTTAAATGATATGGATGCATCCCTCACAATATAGCAGGAAGGGAAGCTTGTCTTCAATTTTCTAAGCAGCGGCAAGGCCTCATGCTTATGTCGAAAAGCGCCTACCCTAACCCGCATAAAGGGTGCATTGTATTCTACAAATACATGCTCATTGGGAAAAAGACTCAATAATCTGGTCCGCACGTCCTGTGCTTCCTGTTTGGTATTATTGCCGGTACCGGAATAAAGTTGAATGCGATAGCCCTCAACACTTGAACCAGATCTGTTGGAACCGACATAATCCGTCATCAACTTTTCAATAGCCGGAGATTGTCTGATCTTAACCTGACCGTCGCCCATACCTCGCGCTGTCACCTTGTCAAACAAATCAGTCTGCCCGTTAACAGTTACCGCGCCCAACACAAACATTAATACAAAAATAAATCTCATGCCTTGGCTTTTTTCATGCTAATAATCCTGATGCAAAAATAGTGATTTTTATTAGATTAATATCCCTATCTATAATTATCAGGCTTATAAAAACACTACCAAAATCATGCCCATTTTATTCTTGCTCAGGAACGGCCAAAATGGGCAAATCGGACAAGTTCAGCAATTCATTGGCAAAAGGGAAAAATACACTTTCGAATGGATTGAGGGTCTTCTTAACCGGCAAAGCAATGACCGTTGCACCATTTGCATGGGCGTAATCCAATAATTCCTGAGGCCCTTCAGAACCATCCACCATGGCTGAATCGTAAGGCACGAAAGCGGACTTCTTCAAAAATCGCTCTACCTGATGCACATAAGCATTGATTCTTCCCGGCATGGACCACTTGGCCCGCTTGGTAATGCCAACTACCAAAATTTTCGCATCCAAAACCTTGGCAAAACCTGCCACTTTAGGAACAATTCGTCTACTTACCTTCTCGGTATCAATGGGTAACAGAATTTTCTGTTCCTGATTAAATGTCATTTGCTTGCGAACCGCAAGCACTGGACAAGGGGCATGCGAAACCAAACGATAAGCATTACTGCCTATCCAACGGTCTTCAAACCCAGAAATGCCATGGGTGCCAATGACAATGATAACAGAATCATCGTAATGTGCCTGATTTTTAATTTCTCTGACCACATTACCCTCCCGAAACTTTGCATCCACCTCTCCATTTTCAACCTTGTAAGTGACTCTGGCTCTGTCTACAAGATATTCCATGTAGGCAGTGTCTTTATCATCAATGATGAAATGGGCATTTTCTTTAGCAAACTCCGGATGGTATTTTTTACCCGTTCTTACGTGCATCAATCGCAACTTAGCTTTTAATGAATTGGCTATTTGTACGCCAACGTCAACGGCAAACACAGCATCTTCTGAAAAATCGACAGGGACTAGAATTCTCTTCATTGGTTTATTATTTTACTTGTTAAGGCCTTCTGCACAAATATCAGGTTGTATTCTTACTTTTAAAAATCATTAAAATTTTATAACTTTTACGATGGGACATTAAAAAAGTTGTAGAAATAGCTCAAATATTCATTTATAATCATAATCTGCTAAATTTGCAGCCATAAAATAACAACTGTAAAGCCATGAGCGACCAAATTAACGCGTTTAGAGCTTACCGATCTAAAATGAACGACCGCATTCTTTCGGCCGACAATTTAGTCATCAAGCGCCTGTTCAATCTCGATACCAACACCTATGCCGAAGGGGCACTGCCAACCAAAACCAAAGAAATGCTGGGACTGGTTAGCTCAATGGTCTTACGCTGTGATGATTGTGTGAAATACCATCTGGAAAAATGCCATGAGCAGGGCATAAGCACCCCTGAAATAATGGAAATATTTGCTGTAGCAAATATTGTGGGTGGCACCATTGTCATTCCACACACCCGCAGAGCCCTGGAGTACTGGGATGAACTCTGCCTGAATATTCAACCCTGAGATTCAAAACTATAGCCCTTCCAAAACCTTTTATTAATGTCATAAATTTCCTAAACTTAATTGTTTGATGTAATTTTGTGACAAACCGTCAAAAGAAGAAATGGTGCAAGAACAGCAACTGGACTATGAATCTATCAGACCATACGAGGATCATGAGATTCAAACAGTATTCAACCGTCTTAAAAATGAAGCTTTTTTTCTAAGACTCCTGGGTTTTCTATACCCACAAATTCCACCGGAACAGTTCATGGAAAAACTGATGCACATGACCTCCATCCGGCAATTTCAGGAGGAGGTCATCTCAGCATACGTTAGAGATGTTCTAAAAAAAACGACCAATGGCGTAAGTGTCGAAGGGCTTGACAAGCTAAATCCCAACGAATCCTATCTATTTATATCCAATCACCGAGACATCGTTCTGGATCCGGCCATACTCAATGTCCTGTTGGTTGAAGAAGGTTTTAACACCACTGAAATTGCCATTGGTGATAATCTGCTGATTTACCCATGGATAACCGATGTAGTTAAGCTCAACCGCACCTTTATTGTTAAGCGAAATCTGCCTATGAAACAGATGATGGAAAATTCCCGTCTGCTCTCACAGTACATTCGCTATACCCTAACAGACAAAAAGCACAGCATCTGGATTGCCCAGCGTGAAGGCCGCTCAAAAGACGGCAATGACCGTACGCAAATCAGTCTGCTCAAAATGCTCAATATCAGCGGAGAAAACAATCTGACCGAGAATTTTAAAGAATTGAAACTGGTTCCGGTGTCTATTTCTTACGAATTTGACCCCTGTGATTACCTCAAAGCCCGGGAGTTTCAGCTGAAGCGTGACAATCCCGACTACGTGAAAACCAAGGATGATGATTTGATGCACATGGGAACCGGTCTCAGAGGACGCAAAGGTCGCGTGCACTTTGCCTTTGGCGAACCCCTGCAGCAAGAACTCAACCCCATAGATGCGCTGACTGTTAAGAATGATCAGTTTTCAACGCTGGCCGACTTGATTGACAAGCACGTACACCAAAATTACAAGTTGTGGCCGGGCAACTACATTGCCTGGGATATCTGCAACCACAGTACTGAGCACCAGTCGCACTACACAGCGGAGGACAAGCAAATATTTATGGATTACATTCAGGAGCACATTGACAGGCTGCCCGACTGTGACAAAGATTTCATCTTTGCCACTTTGATGGAGATGTATGCCAACCCGCTGGTCAATCAGAAATCCTATAACGCTGAAATGATTTAAGGTTGGGAGGCAAGCGAAGCGCAGTCCCGCGAAGCGGGATGATAGGTTATTAGGTTAAAGGTCATTAGGCCGATGGATCGTTCGGTTGACAGGTAAGATTAAATCAATAATATTCAGCAAGTTATTCTTCTGCGACCGACAAGAAAAAACTATTTACTAAACAAGAACAAATTTTTAATATTAGATATAAAGTGTAAAAAAGCCCGGTCCTGACCGGGCTTTTTTGTTCCTTACTCTTTGATATCTAATTTTATGTGAAGCTCACCCAATTGATTCAAATGGATGGGCGATGGCGAATCGATCATTACATCGCGGGCCGCATTGTTTTTAGGAAAGGCAATGACGTCCCTAATAGAATCCAGTCCCGCCATGAGGGAGGCCCAGCGGTCAAAGCCAAAGGCGATGCCACCATGCGGCGGTGCGCCATATTTAAAGGCATTCATTAAAAAGCCAAACTGATCCTGCGCCTCTTCATCGGTAAAGCCGAGTACCTCAAACATCCTTTTCTGCAGCAGGTCATTATGGATACGAATGGAACCTCCACCCAATTCAACACCATTGATCACCAGGTCATAGGCATCGGCCCTCACTTTCCCGGGATCGCTGTTCAGCAAGGCCATATCGTCCTTAATTGGCGAGGTGAAAGGATGGTGCATGGCATAAAAGCGCTGACTTTCTTCCTCCCATTCCAGCAGCGGAAAATCGACCACCCATAAGGGGGCAAAAACATTTTTATCGCGCAACCCCATGCGGTTCCCCATTTCAAGACGCAATTCACCTAAGGCGTTCAGCGTTTTCTTTTTGTTGCCGGCCAGAACCAGCAATAAATCGCCCGGCTTGGCACCCATCAAGTCCGCCCAGCCCTTTAATTGCTCCGCGTCAAAAAACTTATCTACCGACGATTTAAACGAACCGTCTTCAGAATATTTCACATAGACCAAACCCTGCGCACCCACCTGTGGACGGCGCACGAAGTCTGTCAATTTATCCAAATCCTTGCGGCTGTATTCCGCCATACCTTCCGCACAAATACCACCGATGTACTCTGCATCATCAAACACCTTGAAGCCCTTGCCCTGCACCTGCTCGGTCAGCACTTTAAAAGTCATGTCAAAACGAATATCCGGCTTATCCGAACCATAATATTCTATGGCGTCTGCATAGCTCAAGCGGGGAAAGGTCTCTGTCATCTCCACATTCCGAATCACCTTAAACAAATGCCGGGTGAGTCCTTCAAAAGTAGCCAGCACATCATCCCGCTCCACAAAGGCCATTTCGCAGTCAATCTGGGTAAACTCCGGCTGGCGGTCGGCCCGCAAATCCTCATCCCTGAAACATTTGACAATCTGAAAGTAGCGGTCGTATCCCGCCACCATCAACAACTGCTTAAAGACCTGGGGCGACTGAGGCAGGGCATAGAACTGTCCCGCATGCACCCTTGAAGGCACCACAAAATCGCGCGCACCTTCGGGTGTCGACTTAATGAGCACAGGGGTTTCCACATCCAAAAACCCCCTATCGTTCAGGTAATTGCGTATTTCAATACCCATGCGGTGACGCAATTCCAGATTGCGGCGAACAGGATTGCGGCGCAAGTCCAGGTAACGGTATTTCATGCGCAGCTCATCGCCACCATCCGTTTCGTCCTCAATGGTAAAAGGCGGCAAAGCCGATTTATTAAGAATGGTCAATTGCGACAAAACAATTTCTATTTCGCCAGTCGGGATCTTAGTATTCTTGCTGCTGCGCTCCTTAACGGTGCCCACTATCTGAATCACAAATTCGCGTCCCAGCTCGCGGGACTGCCGACTCAGCTCCTGCTGCTCATCGGTATTGATGGCCAATTGGGTTATGCCATAACGGTCGCGTAAATCAATGAAAGTCATTCCACCCAAATCGCGCACCCGCTGCACCCAACCACTTAAAGTCACTTGCTTATCAACGTCTGATAGCCTTAATTCGCCACAGGTATGAGTTCTATACATTGTATTTTATTTTTGCTTAAATACTATTTTTATTTTTAAAAAAACTTTCTTTTTTTGTGCTCTCCCGAGTATCGGGATTTCTTTTTACTCGGGAAGGCTTTATTCCAATTTGCCCTCATGATTTCGCTTCGCTCAATTGAACTACAGCCCCAAAAAGGAAGCAAATTTTGCGTTTAGTGAGGGCAGTGAGCAAACTTGTTTGCATCAATGCCGAACGTAGCAAAATTCAGCAACGCTAAAAAGGGCCGCCGCTGCATGAAAAAGACTAAAAATCATCTTGTTTTTAACCTCATTGTCACTATTAATCTCTTTTGCATTCGGTTGAACTCATCATAAGCATGTATCATACAAAAGAATTAAACTCCATTAATGACTCGTTTCTAAAAACCGTGAACTCGCTTCTCCCGCTACGCGGGACTTTGTTCACTCTGTTCACTTCGGCTCCCAAACAAACAGCACGGTTTTCAAACGAAAAAACAATGATTTTACCTCATTGTCATGTTTAACTTCAAAGGCATTCGATGAACTCGCCAGCTCGTTTCTCTACGTCTTTTTCCTGAGGCGGAAAGAGGGTCCATATTGGAAGGAACAGCTCATTGCACCTCAAAGGATTTGATATTTCTAGCTGAACATCGGTGATTTAAAATATCTTTGCGAAAATAGCAAGAAAAAACAGGATACCATAAGAAAGGATTGTTAGATTTTAAGATAAAAGAAAGAGAATGGATAAGATCGATTTTTCAGATAAGTATTTCATGCAACAAGCTTACAAAGAAGCGCGTGAGGCCTTCAGCAAGGACGAAGTCCCCGTAGGCGCTCTGATAGTGAGCAAGGGACAAATCATTGCGCGCGCTCACAACCTCACCGAAACGCTCAACGACGTAACGGCCCACGCGGAAATGCTGGCCATTACCTCTGCCGCAGAAAACCTGGGCGGAAAATACCTCACCAACTGCACCCTGTATATTACCTTGGAACCCTGCACCATGTGTGCCGGTGCCCTCAACTGGGCGCAAATCGGCCGCATAGTAATTGGGGCGCCCGACGAGCGCCGTGGCTTCACCCGCCACCAGCCCTCGCCACTGCATCCCAAGACCGAAGTCACCACCGGCATCATGGCGGAGGAGTGCGCCGAACTGGTCAAGACTTTTTTCAAGAATAAACGGTAAATGGGATCCTCAAAAAAGGGCTTCCTCTACAGTTGATAATCCCAAATGCCCTTCCTACCTTTATTAGTTATTAAACAGAAAGCACCATGACCAACACCATCCATAAAAAGGCCCTTATTGCAGGATCTACCGGTCTAGTAGGCAATGAATTACTCCAGATCTTGTTAAGCGATCCCCGCTACATAGAAATTCATGTACCGGGACGCCGCGCCCCTGAGGTATCCGACCCCCGCGTTATATTTCATCCCACCGATTTTTCACAACTGGACGATCTACCACAAAATGGCATCAATGAAGTCTACTGTGCCCTGGGCACCACCATCAAAAAAGCCGGCTCAAAGGAGCAGTTCCGCCTGATAGATTTCGATGCGGTGGTCAATCTGGCCCGATGGGCAGCTGCCGCAGAGGTGAATCATTTTGTGGTGGTCAGCTCCATTGGCGCCCATCCCAAATCCAGCACTTTTTATTTGCGTACCAAGGGACAAATGGAACAAGTACTAAAAACCTGTCGCCTCAAAAATCTCACCATAGTGCGTCCCTCTCTGCTGCTCGGGAATAGAGAAGAATTCCGACTGGGCGAAAAAATCTCCGCTTGGTTCATGAAACCGCTCGGCTTTTTAATGCGAGGTCCCCTGAAAAAATACCGCCCCATAGAAGCCACCCAATTGGCCAAAGCCATGATCCACCTGGCCAAAACCAAGCTCGGAGATACTTTTGTTGTCGAAAATGAACGGCTCTTAGATAGTTGACAACCCTCCCTCATCCAAAATTATGAAAACCCAAAACGACCAACAATTGCTCGATGCCATGAGCAAGAATCCCGACAACTGGAAAGGTATTTTCTATTACAACCGCAAAGATCCGAGATTAATAGTCCCCAAACGCAACCCCTATTTGGGGTGGACTTTTAATTTTGCCAGTGGCTATGTCTATCTGTTCATGACCATCGTCCTATTGATCATACTGGCTTCAGAATTTCTGTTTTAAAGAGGAAATGGCTCTACCAACATTTGCTCAGACATCTATGAGTAAATGCCGAAACAGACAGATGTCACCTTTTAACCACCAGAGAGTTTGTACTTTTGCGGCATAAAAAAGCTATTCCCAAAAAACAACTTTTATGAACGAAGTCGTCGGTTCCATACTATCCGCAGCAGCCATGCTCTTCTTTTTGATTGATCCGCTCGGAAACATTCCGGCCATGCTGGCCATCATGAAGGACATTGAGCCCAGGCGACAAAGAATCATCATTGCCCGGGAACTCATCATCGCCCTTGGCATCCTCATCATCTTTCTTTATGCCGGCAAACCGGTGCTCAACTTCCTTCAGCTGGGCGAAGAAGCCGTCACCATTTCCGGCGGCATCATTCTGCTCATCATTGGCATACGGCTCATATTTCCGCAGGACTCAGGCGTTATGGGCGAGCAACCCGACGGAGAACCCTTCCTGGTGCCCATTGCCATTCCCATGATAGCGGGTCCCTCCGTCATGGCCATGCTCATTCTGATGACCCAAAGTCAGCCCGGCCGCACCCTCCACTGGCTCATTGCCCTGCTCATTGCCTGGGTGCTCTCCGCCATCATCTTACTGGCCGCCCCCTTCCTGTTGCGCCTGCTTAAAAAACGTGGTCTGGCCGCCATGGAACGCCTCATGGGCATGATCCTTTTAATGATGGCCGTGCAGATGCTCATCAATGGGTTTAAGGAGCTTTTTGGGTAATTCTTAAATTTTCACAAAGACCCTAAAGTTACTCCTATCAATCACATGTCCCTTTGCTTTATATGTTTCCATAAAGTTTTGAGGGAATTTATTTTTTTTACTATTCCATTTAAATTCAAATCCAGTAATATGTCCATCAACTTCTTCTACAAAATCAATTTCTTGTTGCTGTTTCGTTCTCCAGAAATACATTCTAGCAAATGTGTCTTTATAAAGGTTTTGTTTTCTTCTTTCTGACACCAAAAAATTCTCCCATAATGCTCCTTTGTCCACTCGTAAATCCAGTTGACTAAAATTACCAATAATCATATTTCTGATCCCATTGTCATAGAAGTATATTTTCCTATTCTGCTTTATTTCATTCCTTATATTTCGGCTAAAACTGTTCAGTCTAAATACTATATATCCTTTTTCCAGAATCTCAACATATTTCTGAACTGTGATTTTATTAATACCAATTAATTGAGATAATTCATTGTAATTCACCTCGCTTCCCATTTGCAAAGCCAAGGCCTGCAGTAGCTTCTCAAGAACTTCAGGTTTTCTTATGTCGGAAAAAGCCAGAATATCGCGATATAAGTAGCTATTAACAAGATTCTTTAAGGTCTCTCGTTCTTTACCCTGATTATTAATCACCTCAGGATAAAACCCATATAATAATCTGTTTTCTAGTTGCTGTTCAGATTTTATCAACCCGATTTTGTTTTCGTACTCTTCCCATGATAGGGGGAACATTTCGTATTCCCATTTTCTGCCTGTCAGAGGCTCATTCAATTCGTTTCCTAAATCAAATGATGAAGACCCACTTATAAACAACTGCACTTTCTTAAATTGGTCGGTAATAATTTTTAGAGTCAGCCCTATTCCCGGTATTCTCTGAGCCTCGTCTAAGAAAATGTATTTATAATCGCCGATAAATGTTCTAATCTGCTCTGTCGTTGGGCTCTGTAAAAAGTTTCTTGTAGCGGGGTCGTCAGCATCAAGAAACAAATAGTCCTTATCTTTTAGAATGCTTTTGAGCAGGGTTGTTTTTCCTACTTGTCGCGCACCAACAACAACGATTGCTTTTCCGCCGTTTATCTTTTCTTTTATTATATTTTCTATGGTTCTGTCAAACATGTTTTTGTTCAAAGATATAACAAAATAATATAATGACCAATAGTTATAACTTTAAGTCATTACGATAATCATTAATCTAAAAAATGATAAAAATCTTTTGCCAAATTTTCCGCGTTTTAAAACCGCTAGTCGTCAACCATTTTAAATTTTATCAAAATTGTGGTACTTTTAGGAATCGAAAGACTTTTAACAATTTGATTAACTGATGCCTGAAACAAGCACCGCCCCTATAACTGAGACATCCCGCCTGACCCTGGCCCGACTTTTCATTGAAAACACGGGAAAGAACCTGTTCCTGACAGGCAAGGCCGGCACCGGAAAGACCACCTTTTTGCACAACCTGCAAAAAGACTGCCCCAAACGCATGGCCATCGTGGCCCCCACAGGGGTGGCGGCCATCAATGCGGGCGGGGTCACCATCCACTCCTTTTTTCAACTCCCCTTTGGTCCCCAAATACCCAATCACTACCTGCCGCAAAGCGAGCAAAAGCCGGAAACCTCCTTTCGCTTTAGCCGCGAAAAGCTCAACATCCTGCGCAGCATCGATCTGTTGGTGATTGATGAAATCAGTATGGTACGGGCCGATATGCTGGATGCCATTGATGGCGTTCTGCGCCGGTTCCGCTCCCGCACCAAACCCTTTGGCGGTGTTCAGGTACTGATGATTGGCGACTTGCAGCAGCTGGCACCGGTGGTGAAGGACAGCGACTGGCAAATGCTGCAAGCCTACTACAGTGGCCCCTTCTTCTTTCAAAGCAAGGTGCTGGAGAGTTTTCCGGTGGAGACCATAGAGCTCAACCATATTTTTCGTCAGAAGGACGAAAAATTCATCGGCGTGCTGAACCAGATACGGGAAAACCGGCTGACTGCAGAGGGACTGGGCATTCTCCAAAGTCGCTACATCCCCGACTTTACAGCGCCCAAAGGCTACATCACCCTGACCTCCCACAATAGGCAGTCGCAGCAAATCAACCAACGCCACCTCGACACGCTGGATGCCAAACCCCTTACTTTTGAGGCGAGCATCGAAGGTGACTTTCCCGAGTCGAGCTACCCCAACGACGAGAAGCTGGTGCTCAAAAAAGGCGCGCAAGTCATGTTTATCAAAAACGACGGCTCCCGCGACAAGCTTTTTTACAATGGCAAAATAGGCACCATCGAAAGCATCAGTCCCCTCAAAGTCAGCGTGCGCTGCACCAACCCCGATATCACGATTGAGGTAGAACGCGTGGAATGGCAGAACTATAAATACCAGCTCAACGAGACCACCAACGAAATTCAGGAGGAAATCATCGGCAAGTTCACCCAATTACCGCTGAAGCCGGCTTGGGCCATTACCATCCATAAAAGTCAGGGACTCACCTTTGAGCACGCCATCATCGATGCCAACGCGGCTTTTGCACACGGACAGGTCTATGTGGCCCTCAGCCGCTGCCGCTCGCTGGAGGGACTGGTGCTTTCCTCTCCCATCGACCAACGCAGCATCGTTTCGAGCCAGCAAGTCAACAGCTTTATTCAGCAAGCCGCCTCCAATGCCCCAACGCCGGAGCGCATTCAACAATTTCAGCGCGAATATGAAAAGGAACTGGTGCTGGAGCTCTTCGAGTTCAACATCCTCGATCGCCAACTGAGTCGCCTCCACCGCGAAATCATGCAGCACCGGCAAGTAGTCTTCGGCGCCTTCCCCGACCAGCTCAACGATGTTCTGTTGCAATTCCGGGAAAAGGTACTTCTGGTAGCAGACAAA
>DHVH01000250.1 GCA_002412555.1 Marinilabiliaceae bacterium UBA5213
AACCCCGGTGCTTGTGCCCATATTCCACGAAAGGTGAATGCCAACCCTAACTGTACAACCATTCAGTTGGTGGTAGCACTCAAAGCCATTGAAAACCTGTCGCACATCAAACGCGTGCATGTTTCCACCTATCAGGCGGCCTCAGGTGCCGGTGCCACAGGCATGGAAGAGCTGCAGAATCAGGTGCAGGAAATTGCGAAAGGTGAAAAACCAACTGTTAGCAAGTTTCAGCACCAATTAGCCATGAACCTTATTCCTCAGGTAGATGTGTTTACCGACAATGGCTACACCAAGGAAGAGATGAAAATGTACAATGAAACCCGCAAGATTATGGGCTCAGACGTGCAGGTGAGTGCGACTTGCGTGCGCGTACCTGTTTTGCGTGCCCATTCGGAAGCCACTTGGGTAGAAACCGAGCGTCCCCTATCGGTAGAAGAAGCTAAATCGGCCTTCAACAGTGCTAAAGGCATTCGGGTAATCGACAATCCAACGACCAGTGACTACCCCATGCCTTTGTTTGTAGCTGGAAAAGACGAGGTTTTTGTTGGCCGTATCCGAAAAGATTTGTCCAATCCCAATGGTTTAACCTTCTGGACGGTTTCTGACCAAATTAAAAAAGGCGCCGCGCTTAATGCCGTCCAAATTGCAGAATACATGGTAGAAGCGGGCTTGATCAAATAATCGCAGAGCTTAACAAAAAAGGCTGCCTGGACTTTGTTCAGGCAGCCTTTTTTGTTAACATACCTTCTGATGAGCCCTACTATCTGACATTTTTTCGTATATTCGATATCCCATTTTTTAATTACTAAACTATGCAATCGGACATTGAAATAGCCCAAAGCACCCAGCTCAAACCCATCAAAGAAATTGCCCAAAAATTGGGCGTGAAAGAGGAACAGTACGAGCCTTATGGCCATTATAAAGCCAAGCTGCCCCTATCGCTGATTGATCCGGAAAAAATGAAGGGCAAAAAGCTCATTTTGGTATCAGCTATTTCGCCTACCCCTGCCGGTGAGGGAAAAACCACCATTTCCATAGGCTTAAGCGAGGGCTTGAACCGCATTGGCAGGCAGACCACCGTTGTCTTGCGTGAGCCCAGTCTGGGCCCGGTTTTCGGCATAAAAGGCGGAGCCACCGGCGGCGGACATGCACAGGTGGTGCCCATGGAGGATATCAACCTGCACTTTACGGGCGACTTCTCTGCCATTGAAAAAGCCAACAACCTTTTGGCAGCGCTGATTGACAACAATATCCAAAGCAAAGCATCCACCATCGGCATAGATCCACGAACCGTTCACTGGAAGCGCGTTATGGACATGAACGACCGGGCACTTCGGCACATTATAATCGGTCTGGGTGGAACCTCTTCCGGCGTTCCCAGAGAAACCGGCTTTGACATTACGGCAGCCTCAGAGATAATGGCCATCTTGTGCCTGTCCGAAAATTTCAACGACTTGAAAAAGCGCATTGGCAATATCTTTATTGGGTTTACGCTGGACAAAAAACCTGTATACGCACGTGATTTGAACGCAGAAGGGGCTATGGCTGCTTTGCTAAAAGATGCCATCAAACCCAATCTGGTGCAAACCCTGGAAGGCAACCCTGCCATTATTCATGGCGGTCCCTTTGCCAATATTGCCCAAGGCACCAATTCAGTGCTGGCCACAAAAATGGGGCTTTCGCTGTCCGATTATGTGGTAACAGAAGCCGGGTTCGGCTTCGATTTGGGCGCCGAAAAATTTCTCGATATCAAATGTGTATCTGCCGGTCTGCAGCCCGATGCGGCCGTTTTGGTAGCTACCGTCCGAGCTTTAAAATACCATGGAGGGGTAGCCTTGTCAGACATCAAACTACCCAATGCCGAAGCCGTGGCCCGTGGCACAGAAAATCTGGAGAAACATGTCGAGAATATGCAAAAATTCAATGTTTGTCCAGTCGTCGCCATCAACCACTTTGCAGATGACACGGAGGAGGAAATTCTGGCCATTGTTGAAAAATGCCGCCAAATGGGCGTTAAGTGCGCTGTAGCCAAAGTGCATGCCCATGGCGGACAAGGAGCTGAAGAGCTCGCCACAATAGTCAGCCAGGTGGCCGAATCGTGCCAGTCGAACATGACACCGCTTTACGACTGGAACTGGAGCATCAAAAAAAAGATAGAAACCATTGCGACCCAGATATATGGCGCATCAGCCATCGATTATACGCATCAGGCTTTAGCAGACCTCGAAAAAATTCAGAAACTGGGATTGGAACACCTGCCCGTATGCATGGCTAAGACACAAAAATCCTTGTCGGACAACCCCAAACTACTTGGCCGACCGGCCAACTTTGTGGTCACCGTACGTGAAATAGAAATTGCCGCAGGTGCGGGATTTGTTATCCCCATCACAGGCAACATCATGCGCATGCCCGGCTTACCGGCTAATCCGGCGGCTGAACATATCAACATAGACGAAAATGGAAAGATATCAGGCCTGTTCTAAAAAGTCACTCTGTGCGGCTCAATGTGTCCTCTGTGTCTCTCTGTGTAACAGCTACACGGAGTTTCGCGGAGAATTCTCTGAGAGAAACACAGAGACCTAAAACTATTTTGTTTAAAGGAATAGTTTTTTATTCAGCACCTTCTTCTGCTTCTTCATCATCCATTTCCGGATAAAGAAAATCATTGTAGGGAAAGCGCGTCACATGCACTTTCATCACTTCATTGTAGAGGGTGTCCTTGAATTCGTCGAAATTCATCTTCTCAAGGGCAGAAATAAAGATTGAGGGCGTTCCCTTAGCCATCCATGTCTTTTTCAGATCCCCTAAAGAGACATTGGCACGCGTTGAAGGCGTCAGATCATCAGCCTCCTTTTCGATATGTGTAAAGGCATCCACCTTATTGAAGACCAAAATGGTAGGCTTTTCCCGGTCATCAATTTCACGAAGTGTTTCATTCACCACCTCAATTTGTTGCTCAAATCCAGGATGAGAAATATCCACTATATGCAATAAAAGGTCGGCCTCGCGTACCTCATCCAGCGTTGATTTAAAGGACTCTACCAGGTGGTGAGGTAATTTTCGGATAAAACCTACTGTATCCGCCAACAAAAATGGTAAGTTGCCAATCACGACCTTCCTTACTGTAGTATCAAGCGTCGCAAACAGCTTATTCTCCGCAAAGACTTCACTTTTACTCAAGGCATTCATGAGAGTGGATTTGCCTACATTGGTATAGCCGACCAAGGCCACCCGCACCATTTTACCACGGTTTTTTCGCTGGGTGGACATCTGGCGGTCAATCTTAACCAAATCCTCTTTAAGCTTCGAGATAATATCGCGAATGATGCGTCGGTCAGTTTCAATCTCCTTTTCACCGGGTCCTCGCATCCCAATTCCACCACGCTGCCGCTCCAAGTGGGTCCACATCCGAGTCAACCGTGGCAGAAGGTATTGGTATTGTGCCAATTCTACCTGTGTTTTGGCATGCGCAGATCGTGCGCGTCTGGCAAAAATATCGAGAATCAAATTGGTCCGGTCCAACACCCTCCTTTTCAGAGTAGACTCTATGTTTTTTAATTGAGAAGGTGATAATTCATCGTCAAAGATGACCCCCATTACATCTTCATGAACCTTAAGATACTCAAGGATTTCTTGCAATTTTCCGCTACCCACATAAGTGCGGTTGTCGGCCATCGTCAGCGACTGTACAAAACGACGAACCGGAACAGCACCTGCGGTCTCAGCCAGAAAAGTCAGCTCATCCAGATGTTCATTCACCAGGCTTTCGGGTAGACTGGGCGTTCGCACAGCCACTAAAATTACTTTATCCAGATCGGTATCCGTCGATAATAAATCACTCATTCATCACATTTTTAGTCCACAAAAATACAGGAAATTTTGCCACCAACATAGTGCCATAAAAAACAAAAAACCCGGTTTTCAGAAACCGGGTTTTTTGTTTTATTTAAACGAACCTGTCTACTGAAGCACAAAATTAATGGGCACAGTGTAAGATACTCTTACGGCACGGTTTCTTTGTTTTCCTGGTTTCCATTTAGGCATGGCCTGTACTACTCGCAAAGCTTCGCGATCAAGACTTGGATCAACACCCCTCAAGATAGTGGCATTGGTTACTTCACCTGTTTGGTTTATAACAAACTGAATGTATACCCGTCCTTGTATTCCATTTTCCTGAGCAATAACAGGGTAACGGACAGAAGAAGCCAGATATCTCTGAAGTGCTTCCTGACCTCCCGGGAATTCAGGCATCTCTTCTACAATCATAAAGATTTCACCAGCATCTCTGGTTTCTTCCTCCATAACCATATTGGAAAAATCAACCATGGCATTCTGATCCATCTCCGTATCCATGATCTCCAACTCATCATCGAGCTCCACATCATCTTCCACAATGTTCAAAATATCAGCTACTGCTGGGGGTGGGGGCGGTGGTGGTGGTTTTACCTCTTCCTGGCGGGTAATTGGAATAATTTCTTCCTCTACCTCAACGTCCTGTTCCATGAGACTGTAATCGACGTTAACGTCGGTTGTTGTCCACTCAAAGGCAATCAAGACCAAAGAAAGCACTACAACAAGACCAATCTGCATAAAGACTGTTTTCTTGTTTTCAAGATCCGCTTTGGGTGACTTTTTAACTTGCATAACAACAAATGGTTATTGATTATTAGACACTTAAATTTACGACAAAAATTTCATTTTGACAAGTAGCAACAAATCTTCTTCACATTTTAAAGAGAGGTAAAAATAAGTTTTTATGACGACATAAAACAAGGTTTTTTACCTATTATTACTAAAACATTGTCCATTTTTAATATAATTAACAATCGGGCTTATGGATAAAAACCACTTTACCCCTCTTTAAGATTTTAGTTGCGAGCTATTTGAAAGTTAATCGGCACCGTAAAGAGCACATTAACAAACTTTCCATCTTTCACACCGGGCTTCCAATCGGGCATGCTTTCAATCACCCTTAGTGCTTCCTGATCGAGTGTGGGATGAATACCCCGTTTGACAATGACGCGGGTAATTTTACCATATCGGTCCACTACAAATTCGACGTAAACACGTCCTTCAATATCATTTCTTAAGGCCTCTCGGGGATAGCGAATGGAAGTGGATAGAAATTGGAAGAGTGCTCTTTCTCCTCCAGGAAATTCAGGCATCTCATCGGCCATGATAAGAATCTCATCTCGCTCCTCCGTTGTTCCTTCCACTGAACCCCAGTCCCAATTAGCGCCAGGTTCTAATTCAGATGTTCCCAAATCTAAGATCTCATCCAATCCATCATCGGTATCGTCAATCACCAAGAAATTAACGCTCTTGGGCAATGGCATTTTTTCCTTTTCATTATGGGTAGTAACGGGAATAATGTCCACAGGGACATCAATATCGGTACCGTAAAAATCTAAACGGTTGGCCTCAACCGCCGAGCTCCATTCAAATGCAATCAGGGATAACGCCAAGGCAATGATCAACCCGATTTGCAAAAATACCGACCTTTTGTTTTCAAGGTCGCAACGAGGTGCTTTTTTAACGTCCATGATACAAGGTTTTAAGGTTTTCACTAACATTAAGTTATATGCTTCCAACCCTAATTCCTAATCCCTTATTGTAGTTTAACTTCTGTTGAGGCTTTTACACACACCATTGGCCGGATTTAAAGGGAGCCAGCAATTCGCACTTAATTTATATGGTTAATTTTAACACGCAAACCTTGCCAGTCTGGCGAATATCACCGGTTCGCTTATATTTTTCAAAAATCACTTGGAGCGTATCACTAAAAAGATTTATATTTGCACTCGCTAAAGAAAAGGGGGCATAGCTCAGTTGGCTAGAGCGTTTGACTGGCAGTCAAGAGGTCAGGGGTTCGACTCCCCTTGTCTCCACAAACAAAAGCAATAATCTCAGTAGATTATTGCTTTTGTTTTCAGCAGCCACTACGACGGTATTTATACTTTCTTAACTTCAAAAACCAGTCGAATATTTCCCCTTATGCATTGAATGCGTTAAATTTGTCACTTTAGCACCAAAAGCAAAAATGGACCTTAGTGACTAATGACAGATAACTCAGGCAAAATCCTCAAAAGCATTCATCCGGCGAAAATAGTCTTACCAATCATCATTGGCATTGCTGTTACAGGCTTTCTTATGTATCGTGAGTATGAACCCGGAAGTCTGTCACAATTAAGTTTCACCCTTCAATCTGTCTTTTGGTTACTGATAGCCATCCTTTTAATGGGCATTCGTGATTTAGGATACATGATACGCCTGCGAATACTTACCAGCAATAAACTTTCCTGGCGAAAATCTTTCAATATTATAATGCTGTGGGAGTTCACTTCAGCCATAACCCCTTCTTCTATTGGGGGCACAAGTGTGGCCATATTCTTTATC
This sequence comes from Marinilabiliaceae bacterium UBA5213, assembly GCA_002412555.1. Classification (GTDB taxonomy): domain Bacteria; phylum Bacteroidota; class Bacteroidia; order Bacteroidales; family Marinilabiliaceae; genus Geofilum. The sequence continues at coordinate 6,397 of DHVH01000250.1, forward strand.
AACAAGGAAGGCATAAAACTGGGGCGCAGCACGGCCGTTGTGATGGTCACCTCTTTCCTGGATGAACTCTACTTTATCATAACCTTCCCGCTGATTCTTTTCCTCATTGGACGGACAGATATTTTTTCCCTAAATCCTGATGAGGCCATAGTGCCATGGTATCAAAACCAGTATTTGATCTTTGCTTTAACTGGCTATTCCCTCAAATTCCTCTATACACTTGTCATTTCATACGGGTTGTTTTTTAACCCACGGGGACTCAAGTGGGTATTGCTATGGATTTTCAAACTCCCAATTATCAGAAAATGGCGACCTCACGCCAACGAGTCCGGAACAGAACTTATTCAAACTTCCCAAGAATTCAAAAAATGGCCCCTTAAAAAATGGATTCTTGCTTTTTTGGCAACAGCTGTAAGCTGGACCGCACGCTACTGGCTTGTTAATGCGCTTATCATTACCTTTTTTGGCATCCATTGGCTCAACTGGGACGATCACATATTGGTATTTGGAAAGCAATTGGTGATGTGGATTATGATGCTGGTGAGTCCCACCCCCGGTGGAAGCGGCTTTGCCGAGTACGTCTTCAAAGGTTTTCTGGCTTCCTTTATTCCTATGGGAACCGGGGTGGCTATGGCCTTCTTTTGGAGACTCATAAGCTATTATCCCTATCTTTTCATCGGTGCCTTTGTCATCCCTAAATGGGTTAAAAAGCACTTCGTATCGCGCAAAAAGTAATATTTTTGACTAAGCGCGCTAATTAAGTGATTAAATACACGCAAAAGAACACTTCATTTCCTATTTTGCAATAGCCAAAAGCAACTCCACGCAAGCAAGCGACTGGTTATACGATACGCGCATTTTCACCGTTATATATTTATGACAATACCAAGCATCGAACAAATGACGCGAAGCAGAAAACTCATACCTGGCATTTTTTTTCTTTTAACCCTGTTAGCTGCATGTGTTAATAGAGACAAGGCCACTAGTGATCCGGCGCCCATATTCATGCCGGAGTTAATCATCTACTGCGAAAATGGCGTTGTGGCACCCATTTATGAAATCAGTCAGTATTTTGAAGCAAGGTACCGGTGCAAGGTGACCATCCAAAATGGAAATGTCAGAAATATAACCAGCTTAATAAGTCTTTCCAACAATGGAGATCTTTTTATACCAGACACCAATTATGGTTTTTCACTACTGCGTGAAAAACAGCCGGAAATCATTAATGACAGTCTATACATAGGCACCAATCAGTTGGTTTTTATTATACCCAAAGGAAATCCGGAACGGTTTGATGGCCTGCTGGAATCCATGAGCCAAAAGAAATTCGCCATTATCATTGCCAACCCGGAAACCAGTTCCCTGGGAAATAAAACCAAAGAAATATTAAAAAGCAGAGATCTTTATGCAAATGTTATCAATAATATTATGACCTTGTCAGTAGATAGCAGAGGAATAATCCGAAGTATTAACGGTGGAGAAGCCACTTTAGCCATTGATTGGATTTCCAGCTATTATTACAACAGTAACCATGAACGAGTTGACACCATGCATTTTGCGCCACCAGTGCCGGAATCAGATATTTATGCTTCAGTTCTAAGTACCTCAAAAAATCCGGGACTGGCTCAAACATTTTTGGCCGTATTAAGCTCACCTCACGCAGTAGAAATATTTAAAGCACATGGTATTGAGAAAAAAAGAACAGGCTTAATCATCACATCTTTATCCAGCAAATGGAATGAGCGTATTAGCGACCATTAAAAAATCAGGTAAAACATTGGTGCCGGAAAAACTCCGGAGAAAAATATCCCAATCGTTCAAAGAACCAGTTATAAATAAATTATTCTGGCTTCTTGGCATTTTCCTGTTTACCATTTTTATCATCCTCTTTATCGAGAATTATTTCGATCAGAACTACACCCTGCGCTACCAACACACCATCCGAAACCAGGAGCAAAAGCAAAAACTAGACTTTATATTAAAAGAGCAGTTGATGAATATTCAGTTGGCATTTAAAACCTATCCATCTGTTCAGCACCCTCAGCAGCTATCCAACAACCACAATCTCATAAAGGACAAGATCAATGAATGCATTGATATCCTCCGTATCCTGGATCAGGGAGGACAGTACTCCTACCGAAACACGGTTAATTTAGCCGTCAGTGAAGAAATCATTGAAATAATCACCTACGAAAAGGACCAGTACACCGGAACCATCAACGAAGTACGGCAACTATACCCTGCTATAAATGATTTGCAATCATTATCCTCCCGAATAGTGGCCACACTTAAAGCACCGATTGATGCTGAGTTAGCTGATATGTCATCCGTTTATGAAACGGTAGCCTTTTATCTTAAACAAGCGGACAGTATTTTTAACCGTATCTATGAAATAGAGCGGAAAATATCCTATGACATTCAAAAGAATGTCGTCTCGGTTAACAATACCAGCATCAATGTTTTAAATCGGTACAACCGACTAAAATACATTAATTTAATGCTGTTTTCTCTTTTTGCAGGCACCATAACCTATTTGGTGATCATACAAATCTCAAAGATCATTATCGTCAGAAAAAAAGCGGAACAAAACAGCAAAAAATTGTTACTGGCGGTAGAACAGAGTCCGGTAGCCATTATGATCACCAACACCCGTGGTATTACAGAGTATGTCAACGACAGCTACGTCATTAAAACAGGCTATACCAAAGAAGAAGTTACAGGAACACGACCCTATTTTTTTAGCAATAATGGCATTTACGACTTCTCTGAAATTGTGATGGCCACCATTCAGGTGGGCAACACCTGGTCGGGCGAGATTGAAACCCGCAACAAAGCCGGACTCACCTATTGGGAAAGGGTGCAAATATCTCCGGTTTTTAACGAGTCCAACACCATCTCCAACTTCATCATTATCCGGGAAGATATTACCGAGAAGCGACAGCTTACGCAGTCGCTCAACGAATCCATCGAGAACCTTAAAAACATCACGGAAAATCTGCCAGTGGGCATTCTTATCGTTGATGAACGGCAAAAGATTATTCAAATCAACCAGACCGCTTCCAAAACGATGGGCTTCGACAGCATGGATGAAGCCCAGCAGTATATAAATAGTCAATCGTACAATCAGTTCTTTGAAACCCTCATTCAAAGTCAATACCACGATGTGAACTCAGGTCTCAATGTCCTTACTCTGGAAGAGCGCCTAACCGTTCCGCACAACAACATTTCTCGCATAATACTTAAAAATATTATTCCCATTAAAATCAACAACGAGTCCGTAAAACTGGAAGCTTTTATGGACATCACCGCCCAAAAGGAGTTGCAACAAAAAGAAGCAGAAGCCAACAAAGCCAAATCTGAATTCCTGGCCAATATGAGTCATGAGATCCG
>DHVH01000255.1 GCA_002412555.1 Marinilabiliaceae bacterium UBA5213
GGGAATAGTTCCAGGGCAAACTACGGTTGGAGAGGCCAGAAAAATATTCGATCAGTTTGGACTTCGGATGACAAGCACAACTTTTGAAGGTCAAAATTATTCTGCAGTGAATTATGATCTCGATAGTGGCCTTTCAATTCAGGTTATTCTCTCAATACAAAAGGATATTGTAGAGAATATTCGGATAAAAATTAATCCTGAGAAGCAGAGAGCTGGATTTGATCGTGAATGGTTGTCATATTCTCCAGAATCGCTAATAAAGCGCTATGGTATCCCCTCCGAAGTGGATTTTATTGCAGATTGGGGCCCAGGCCCTTTTTTTGAAATGCATATGTATTTTGAGGAGGTTGACTTAATTGTTCAGTATGCTGGTAACGAAATTATTCCTAGTCAGAGAGGTGCAGCGCAGGTTTGCCCACAAACTGTTCAGTTTGATTCTGTTTGGCTTTGGATGGGTAAAAGTCCTGCTTATCCACCGGTTGACGGCGTTCCTCTGAAAAAAGTGACTTCAATGACTGTAGAGGAGTTCTCTAAATTGATGACAGAAGATCCGGATCATACCTGTTTTCTCATTAACGGAAACGAGTTTCCATAAGGAGGGAAGATTTTGGAAAAGATGAGTTTATTGCATTTGGACCGTCGATAGGGCAGAGAAGCAAATAGCAGAGAATGGTTTTCCATTCTCTGCTATTTCGATAGTCGGGCTTGGGTGCTCCCTGGAAAATGCACCCGGACAAACGGGTCGCACTCCTGATCTCAACCACTTTATAGGATATCCACAACCGGTTTAGACTGGGGATCAGTTCATTAAAAATCTTTTATAATTCAAAAAAAAGTGGCGATTGGGGAAGAGTGGTATGCGTGGATGACGTTGCTATACCAATACACCGGTCAACGGAAAGAAGAATCGATTGGGCTCTGTGATTACAATACACGGTTTTATGATTCTTATATTACACAGTTCACCCAACCTGATAGTATTATCCCCGATCCTTATAATGTTTTGGACTGGAATAGGTACAGTTATGTCCAATATAACCCCGTTAAATACAGCGATCCATCTGGACATATTCCAATAGATGAATTATTAGATTTAGCATTTATTGTTTACGATGCAATAATGATCATTATTGAGGGACCAACGCCTACCAACGAGTGGGCGTTAACAGCAGATGTAGTTTGTTTGATGGTTCCTTATGTGCCTGGTGGAGGGGTTGGTGCTCGTTTAGGCAATGAAGCTGTAAATAAAGGTGTTACTCGGTTACCAATGGTTGTTCGTGGATTACAAGTAACGGGTAAATTCGTTCAGTTTGCAGAGGCAAACAGCGATAATCTTGACGGATTAGGGTCTATTTCTGGTGGAAATTAATCTCCATCTTCAAATACTATTCCTGGTACACTTGAAAATGTTGAAGGTATTGATCCTGGTGAATTATTTTTGCTGAATATTAAAATAAATTAGGCACGAAGGAGAGGTTGGACTCTTAAAGATATAATTGATACTGGATCAAATCCATCGTTAACGCGAAAAAACCCAAACATTATTATTCGAGCAAATAGGAACCCAGTGACTTATTATTATAGAGCTGATGATCATTACGTTGTGATTGATGAATTAACAGGGCAAGCTGTTTAATTTTCTGACACAACGGGTTTTGATTGGATTTATGAAATGACAAATCAGGTAATTCACGCAATCGAATAATATTCTGGAGAAACTATGAACAAAACTTATCAACAACTTATCCAAAGTTATAGAGAGAAGGGGATTAAAAAGGGAGTCGAATTGTTATTGTTACCAGAACAGGCAATAATGTTAATTGACGAACTTGTTGAGGTTGGAATAAGAATATTGGGCTGTGATAGCTGGTGTTATGTAGATAGTTATGAGAATGATCCCAATAGAGTTTTAGAAATAGTTGGTGGTGGTGTGCTGGTTGAATTACCAGAAGACAGTTCTGTAATTGAAGATGCAAATTTTGTAAAAGAATTTATTTTAGAAAAGCTTCCAGAAGATGCAAAATTTGTTTCTTTGATTTATGATGAACCTAGTTAATGTTTTTCACCAACACTCGACTCTCTGCCCTGTCGACGGTCGCCTGTAGGCGCTCCCTGGAAAGTGCATCCAGGCAGGCAGATTCGCGTTCGCGGATACGATTGTGCCGGAGCAGGGGAATCCACTGGCGTGGGACAGGTATGCTTACGTCCGTAATAATCCGATAAATCGAGTCGATCCAACGGGGCATATGGAATGTTATGATGACGGTAATAATAGATGTGGAGGGCGACAAGCCGATGCTTTGTTGAATGAGTTTGATATAAAAGTAAATGACCTAACGCTAAAACAAAAATGGACGATGCTTGCAGCTGCATCACTCTTCGGTGAAAAACTAAAAGGTGAAGGAAGGTCAGTAATTGATTCATTCAGACAAGCTGAAGGACCCATTAAAATTAACGTGGGGTCAGGGATGGGGCCTGATCCAAAAACAGGAAATTGTATAACAATGACAGGAGATATTTCATGTAATTCTGTTCCTGATTTACAAACGATCATTCATGAAATGATCCATGTATTTGATTTGTATTACAAAGCGATTGCAAATGATAATGAGCATTTAGCATCAGATTATTTTCCCAGGGAGTGGGTGGAAATAACAAGTGGCTATAAGTGTAAAACAATTGATTGTTTAGCCCATCCACCAAAACTTATTGGTTATGATGCCACAGAGGCATTTGCTAATCTCGGCCAAAATTAGGTTCTAGATGGCACAAATATTGATCCAGCAAATAGTGGATTTGTTCAAAATGATATTGGAATTTCAATGAGTAATTGGATGTATAACTGGGTAACATTTTTTCTTGCAAAGATGCAGAGGTAAGTATGTTTGATAAACGGATCAGCATTTTTATATTTATTACTATCATGATAACCGCGATGTTGGTGAGCTGTGTAAAGCCAGATTTTTATTCACAACGTCCCAATTTTGCGACTAGTGAATCGTATATTACAAAGACACCTTCTAGAAATTCAACGGATTCATTGTCAACACCATCGTTAACGATTGGTTCAACCACTATACCGGGACAAACACCCTCACCATTTTTGACGTCAACAATTACTCAAATCCCACAACCTACATCCATTCCAACGATACCTACCTTGCCTTTCGAAAAAGAAATTAATTTGATAAATGCACTCCAAACTACGGAGTGTTTAATCCCTTGTTATTTAGGGATTACACCGGGAAAAACCAGTTTGGCTCAAGCTAATGTAATCCTGGAAAATTTTGGAGGAAATAAACACGAACCCTTCCATAGATTGGATGGTTCGATAGAATACAACTATGATTTATGGGTGGGGGATTCTGCTTTTCCTGTTGATACCCCAGAACCTAACGGAGATATGGTAAAAATTGTTCACACAATTAGTATAATCACAGACAATAATACAGTTCAAATAATGAAAGTTTACCTTGTTATAACAAAATCGAATGAAAAATTTCAAGAGTACTGGTCAAGATATTCACCCAGAGAGATAATTATTCAGACAGGTTTACCAGATGATATTTATATGGAAGCAGATTCCCTGAATCCTAGAAATTTAAATCCCTTTTATTTTTTTGTCTATAAAGAGCTCGGAGCAAGAATTTTATTCAGCGGAATAAAAAGCGGAGAATTAATATGTCCTCAATATAAGGGGAGATGGGTACATTTATCGTTGGAATTTTACGACCCCCAATCCGAAATCGCCTTGCGGGAAGGCTTATTATCTATAAGAGATGAATGGATACCTATCGATGAAATATTGAAAGTTAAGAAAATTGATTTCTATGATCAGGTTCTATCTGATCCGGAAGCATGTTTTGAGCCAAAGAGTACCAGCCCGTAATACTACCATTAATGAAACAATTGATTATTAATTAACATCTATGATGATCCTAACGGCAACATGACCAAACGCAATAGCGGCACAGCGGCAACCACGTATACATTTACCTATGATTCGGAAAACCGGATGGTGAATGCCAAAAATGACAGCAACACAACGAATGTTACCTATGTTTTTGATGGTGATGGAAGACGGGTGAAGAGCACCCAGATACTGAGCGGTGTAACCAGCTGGACTACACTGGTTGGAAATTACTTTGAGTGGAATGGGACAGCCGGAACAAAATATTACTTTGCCGGCGGCCAACGGATTGCTTTCCGCTCCTCCGCCGGACTATATTATATTTTCTCCGACCATCTGGGGTCTGCATCCGTGACGACTGATGGGAGCGGCGGCAGTATTACACGGTATGGGTATTATCCTTTTGGGGAGGAAAGGTATGGGAGTACGGCGTTGCCATACCAGTACACCGGTCAGCGGAAGGAAGCATCGATTGGGCTGTATGATTACAATGCACGGTTTTATGATTCTTCGGTGGCAGCCTCCTGATTTTGGTTATTTTTCCAGCGTAATCAAGTTGTAATTCACGCTATAGTTTTTCGCTGTCTTTGTAAATAAATCCCGGATATGGTCATCCATCGTGAAATAAGTGATTTGCCAGCCATCCGTTGCCAGTTTAAACATTTGATCGATCAAATTGTCACGCCGCTGCCAATCAGAATGCTGGAATGCGTCATCCAGGATTAAAAATAGATGGTCGTTTTCCAACAAATTCATAGCAAAACCCAAACGCAAGCTCAGTAAGAT
>DHVH01000195.1 GCA_002412555.1 Marinilabiliaceae bacterium UBA5213
GGATATTGTGACGGCCGGACTCAACACGGTTGCTGTTCGGATGCCTTCACACAAGGTTGCTCTCAAGCTTATAAAGCAAGCCGGCGTGCCCATTGCAGCGCCCAGTGCTAATTTATTTGGACGCTTGAGTCCGACTCAGGCCGAACACGTCAAAGAACAACTCACCACCATCGATTATTTGCTGGATGGCGGTCCCACCAACATCGGACTGGAATCCACCATTATCGCTGTGAATGGCAACAACATTGAGATCTTGCGACCAGGGGCCATAACGCCCGATCGGTTGCAGGTAGATTTTCCGAAGGTGAAAATAGTAACCTCCAGCACCGAAAAGCATATACAAGCTCCCGGCCAGCTAAAAAGCCACTACTCGCCACGAAAACCGCTCTATCTGTATGATGAGATGCCCAAAGAGTTGCCCGGCTATGCCGGACTCCTGCTGTTTGAGCCGGCTCCCATACCCGAAGATGCTCAATCAAAAGTCAGGCTTTTATCGGCCACCGGCGATTTAGTGGAGGCTGCCAGCAATATGTTTAATGCCTTGCACGACTTCGAAGCCGATTCTTCCATAGAGCAAATCTATGCCGTAAAAATTAAAGAAGAAGGCATAGGACTGGCCATTATGGACCGCATGAATAAAGCGGCCTATCGTTTCACCCACTTTGTAGATGAAAACGGCATTTCAGAAGGCGAAGGCATACCCCAAGAACAAAGAACCTAGAGAATAAAATGGTCTTATAGTATCTTGCTCCCCCATTTATAATTCACTTAGCCATCGGCCTCTTGATCCTATCATATGAGGCCATGGCTTCGCACACCTCTATTTCACCAACCTCTCGACCTACCAACCTAATCTACCCAACCTATCAACCTCTCGACCCATTGCCCTTTTGCCCAAATGACCCTACCCCCTATCTACCTATTGACCTATTGACCCATTGACCCATTCCCCACCCCCTTCCAAATGGCGAAAAAATTCTCTAATTTTACCCCTCTATTTTTAAACCTAAAAACAAACAACAATAACTATGGCTGATTTCAAGTATCAAAAGCCCTTCCCCATTCTAAAGGACACAACCAACTACCGTCTATTGACTAAGGATTATGTATCAACCATTGAGGCCGATGGCCGAAAAATCCTGAAAATAGATCCCAAAGGACTCGAATTATTGGCCAAAGAGGCCATTTATGATGTGTCGTTTTACCTGCGTCCCGCCCATCTTCAAAAACTATCCAACATTCTGAAAGATGCGGAAGCATCGGACAACGACCGTTTTGTGGCGCATACCATGATCATGAATCAGATCGTTTCAGCTGAAGGAGAATTGCCAACCTGTCAGGATACCGGCACGGCCATCGTTATCGGTAAAAAAGGTGAAAATGTGTGGACCGGTGGCAATGATGCCGAAGCCCTATCCAAAGGTATTTTCGACACCTATAAGGACAAAAACCTGCGCTACTCGCAGGTGGTACCCTTCAATATGTTTGACGAAAAGAATACCGGCACCAACCTGCCTGCACAAATCGACCTTTATGCCGAAGAAGGCAATAAATACGAGTTTCTGTTTGTGACCAAAGGTGGTGGCTCTGGCAACAAAACTTTTCTTTACCAGCAGACTAAAGCCTTGCTGACCGAGGAGGCACTGACTAAATTCGTTAAAGAAAAAATCAAAGATCTGGGCACTTCTGCCTGTCCCCCCTATCACCTGGCGCTGGTCATTGGCGGCACATCGGCAGAGGCCACTCTGGCTACTGTAAAAAAAGCATCGGCCGGATATCTGGATCATCTGCCCACCGAAGGCAATGAGGGTGGCCAGGCTTTCCGTGACCTGGAGTGGGAAGCCAAAGTCCAAAAGATTTGCGAAGAAAGCACCATAGGCGCTCAGTTTGGCGGAAAATACTTTGTGCACGATGTGCGCGTTATCCGGTTACCCCGCCATGCCGCATCTTGTCCGGTTGGCCTGGGCGTAAGCTGTAGTGCCGACCGTAACATCAAAGCCAAGATCACCGAAGAAGGCATTTTTGTGGAGGAGCTGGAGAAAAACCCTGCACGTTTTGCCCCAGAAAGAGCGCCTGAACTGGCGCCTGCTGTCAATATTGACCTGGACCGCCCCATGGACGAAGTACGTCAGGAGCTGGCCAAACACCCTATTAAAACGCGCCTGAACCTCAGCGGAACACTTATTGTAGCGCGCGACATTGCCCATGCACAAATCAAAAAAATGCTGGACGATGGCTTGCCCATGCCCGAGTATATGAAAAACCATCCGGTGTATTATGCCGGTCCGGCCAAAACCCCACAAGGCATGGCCTCAGGAAGTTTTGGCCCCACAACGGCAGGACGCATGGACTCCTATGTTGAGCAGTTCCAGAGCATGGGGGGTTCCATGATAATGCTGGCCAAAGGCAACCGCTCACAAGCAGTGACCGACGCATGCAAAAAGAATGGCGGCTTCTACCTGGGCTCAATTGGCGGCCCAGCTGCCATACTGGCCAAAGACAGCATCAAATCAGTCGAGATAGTCGACTTCGAAGAGCTGGGAATGGAAGCCGTTAGGAAAATAACAGTTGAAAACTTTCCGGCTTTTATAATAGTTGACGATAAGGGCAATGACTTTTTTGCTGCGCTTTAAAAGTATTCATTGGGTTAAAATAGGGCTTCTCACGAATACAGTTTGCAGAAAATCAATGGCGACCAGGAAGCTCCGTCGCGAATCGCCAATTGGATACTAATGATTAAGGTATTCAATCGGCAAAGAGCCCATAATGATTACTTTCCACGATAATTACAAAAGAGGGTGTCTATAAGTTCCAAGACACCCCCTTTTTATTTATATCCCTTTTCGATAAAAATGTGAAATAACCAAATCTCCGATACTTAAAAATAGCATTTAGTTAGCACCTATTGATTCATCGTTCGGCCTATCAATTAACTGTAAAAGGTAATCGTCTTCAATTTTCTAGGTAATTTATCTCTCCCTATCACCTCATCCAATATCTTCAAATTCATTTCGTTTGAAACCCACATCCGATTTACCATTAAATAATATCGTTGCGCCTACCAAGTATCTGCCGCTTGACCACCCATCTACACTCCTAAGTGTCTAAATTTTAGCATTATACATTTATAATTATCATATTCCACCATTATTTGCTTTCAAACATTTTGCCTTAATGGTTTTTTTATCTATTTTGGTTGGCATTAAAATTTTCACATTTTTTGTGGACTGCAACCCAACTTGAATTATGGCCCTATTAAGAATATACCCTATCATCCATCGCGAGAAAAAGCGCATTGCTCTCGAGATTGACAGGTATATGAAGGGCAGTGACTACGACTTAATCACCCGAAATCTTCCCGAACGACTTTACAGCAAAACCAAAGGTTTGTGGCATATTCCCTTTCGCCACGACTACCAACAATGGGTACCCGAGCAATATAACTTTATTAGTGATCTGGAATTTGTATTTCCCAACTGCCCTGTAAGCAAGGCTCCCCATCCTGAAAAAGAGAAGCCGATAACCGAAAAGCCTCTAGTTCTAATTAAGATTGACACTGAAAAACGTCGTTTTTACGTAGATCATGGGTACAATCCTGAACTGTTTTCCACATTTCACCAATTGAAAGAGGGAATGTGGCTGGCTAAGCAGAAAAACTGGGTTTTCACGGGTAAAAATGAGCTTTACAAGCAAATAGTAGACCTAATTAAAACCAAAGGTTTTAATATTGAGAAGAAGTATGTTGCGCGTCCTCAGTCTATCGATATCACACCCCAAAAAACACAAAGACAGCCGCAAGCGATCGAGCTTCCACAAAGTTTCCAACCCTTCCTTAAAGCTTACTCAGAATCACTTATTCTGAAGCGCATGAGTCCAAGGACTTGCGATATTTATATGGAGTGCTTTAAAAGGTTCTTAGCGCACCACTTAAATTCAGATATTAATGCCCTGAGTTATCGCGAACTTTTGAATTATTTGAAAGCACAAGCGGCGAAAATGCATCCCACAGCCCTAAAGCAGACCATTGCAGCCATAAAATTTTACTATGAGCGCACGCTGGGGCGCGACAAGATGTTCTTTGCCCTGGCAGAACACAAAAAGGTTGAGCTGTCCATCCTTAATTTGCCATTTGACGACCTCAAAGTATTGATTGATGGCATTGAGTCGCCGGGTGACAAGCTGCTTCTTCTTCTGGTTTACCATTTTAATATTAAGCTAAGTAAAATCTGCACACTTCCCAAGGAAGCCTTTAATATCTTTGACCACCAGCTATGCATGCCTGGCAATTATGTAGCAACCGTCAAATATTTCCAAGGATTGGTAGCAGAATGTCATAAACAATATCGCCTAAACACCTACCTCATTGAGAACAATGGTCAGGCCCACACCCTTACAACCCTAAAAGGTAAAATTTATCGGGTTTTGGCTCATTACCGATTGGAGGATATTTACCGAAAACAGTATGAGCAGGTACTCAAACACACCGATTTTAGCGTCAAAACCCGAGCCATGTACTTGGGCGCATTCATGAAATTTCTGAAATATTTCAACTACAAACATCCGGCCTTTATCAGCGATGAAGACATCAGGGATTACATGATTTTACACCGTGAAAAATCCGCTGCTCACCAGGACAACATGGTCAGCAGCTTCAAATTTTTCTTCGAAAAGATACACAACCACACCTTGTCGCACAAGCATGTGGTGCGCCCCCGCAAAGGCTTTCACCTGCCCGATTATTTCAACCAATCAGAAATAGCCGCCATGCTGGACACCACCGACAATTCAAAACACAAATTACTAATAGCTTTAGGTTACACAGCCGGTATGCGTCGACAAGAAATTCAAAACCTGCGCCTGGTTGATATCGATTTAAACCGCAACCGCATATTTATAAAAGACGCCAAAGGAAATCGCGACCGCTATTCCCTGTTTTCAGTACATCTCCATGATTTGCTCAATAAATACCTGTCAGACCACAAACCAAAAATATACCTGTTTGAAGGTCGCCAGCCCGGCATAAAATACAGCACCACCAGCATGTCCGCCATCCTAAAAAACATGGCCAAATCAGCAGGCATACAACGCAATGTACACATGCACATGCTTCGTCACAGCTTCGCCACCCATTTACTCGAAGACGGAAAAGACATCCGCTATGTTCAAGAACTACTCGGTCACAAAAGCATCAAAACCACCGAGCGCTACACCCACATCGTAAGCGACGCCCTCCTCAACGTAGCCAGCCCCTTCGACCGCATGGTAACCCAAACAGGCTTCACCACCAACAAAAACCATAGTCCGCCTAAACCCAAATGAAATCAACACCTAATGACACCAGTAGCTGGATCACCGGCAGTAGCAAAAGTAGCCCCGGCAAAAGAATTGTAAGGCAAAGGTGGAGTTATCAGAAATGCCGGAGTAAACACATTAAACATCATATTAATCCAGCACATAATTAACTGGTATACAGTTAGTAAATTAAATTATTTCAGCATCCAAACACCCCTGCGTCATGTGACTCAGGTCAACGAAGTTGTGTCCAAAGCCAACAAAATTCAAAAAAACAACATCCATTCAACCATCAAATACTATATTTGAATCCAAACAAACCATAGTCAAACAAGCGCACTCAATTTCAACCCAAAAACAAACACCTCAAACCATAAAATCAACCACCATGAAACCCCATCACCTCCAACAACCAAATATATCCAAAAAAGCAATACACTCGTTAAATCAACCACTTACACCCCAAAACAGCCTCACAATATAATAGTCCTAAACGCTATGCGTTTATGGAGGTGTTATAAGCCATTTTAAGACCGACCAGCAAATGACAAGAAATGAACTTTGGTATTTTTTAATTGACGGACAAAAGGACTCTGAAACAGGAGTTGTTGGAAACTTTTATGCTTACGGAAACCATTGTGGAGACGCATTAGAAAGAGCAATGAATGCATCCAAAAAATACAATTTCTCTAATCCAAATTTGAATGAAGCTTCATACCTTTCCAACTTCAAAGAAATAGAGAATATTAACGAACTTGTAGAGATAGAAGAAGGTGTTTTTATGGGTCCAACAACTCACTCTTTTCCTTTGGACTCCCCAGACAGAGATTTTATCCCACCAATTGGAATAGTGAAAAATGTATATGAGGGGGAATATGAATATGACCTTATCAAAGAAAACTTTGTTGCTTACTGTGCAGACGAAAAAGGAATATTTAGCCTTGAATTAGTGGTGGCAAAGGAAAGCTTAATAAGTGCATTTATTAAGACCATTAACTTTTTACCTTCGACTGACGGCTTTTGGATTTACATAAAAAGCTTTTGGGACAACGATAGGACAGAATTGTGGGCAGCAAAAGAACTCACTGACAAAGGAGAAATAATTGACTTTCTAAAAAGACAAAAAAACAACACACTTGAAAATGGATACTTAGAAATTGTGGTTCATTCACTTGTAGGCGAAACGAATTTAACTCTTGACGACCATAAGAAAATTCAACTGCACACAAAAGACTTAGAAGTATTTAATTGTTTTATTGGTAATATAATTGACATGGGGTACGAACACACAAGAGATTTCTACAGTTTAGAGTTTGGCTATCATCATTTACATTATAGACCAGCAGGTAGTTTGAAAAGAACTGAATTCAAGCAGATGTTGACCGAAAGCAAATTTGAACTAATTGATAATTGGGAAGAATAAAACGGCTTATAACAAAGCTGTATACGGCAGCCGGGGCTCCACAGCAAATTGCGGGTCTCGCTCTCCCCAGTCACCAACGGTTGGCCTGAAAATTTCGTACCTGGCAGAAATGCCCCGGCCGACCGCATACAGCCGGGCGTTGGCAACAAGTGTAAAAAAAGACAACCCGACAGCTAGTTACGATAACGACAAAATTGAAATAAGAAAGGATTTAGCTTTTTGACAGGACAGTACTAATTTGATGGAATTTATTTTGTTTTTTTCCGACGCTCAAAAGAAAATGAAATGAAACCCCAACCCACATTGCACACATTTGCAAATCGCACCAGCCGCACGTAAACCAAAATTTGCAAAAGAGTGCAATCTTCCCACCACACTACTGCTACGATAAAACATTCGTTAATTTATGCAAAAAAAAGATTGGATTATAGAAAAATATATCAATCTTTGTACCGTAAAACAATTTTAGTACAAATTTGATATGAGCATTGATAATACCAAAGAATCAATTTTAAGCGTTGCGAATAAGCTATTCAGTCGCTTTGGGTTCCATAAAACTTCAATGGATGAAATCGCTAAAATTGCGAGGAAAGCCAAAGGTTCCTTATATTATCATTTTGCAAGCAAGGAGGATTTATTTAGGGAGGTAGTATCAATTGAAATGATAAACCTGAAAAATCAGCTGTCTTTTATTGTTAATAATCCTGATTTGACTTCTACGGAAAAGGTAAAAAAATATCTCGTTAAAAGAATGGAGATTCTAAATTCTGCTGCAAATTATCATGAAACGCTAAAAGCTGATTTTTTTGAACATTTTCATTTCATTGATGATTTACGGTCTGAATTAGATGCATGGGAAAAAGAAAACCTGAAAAAGTTAATCCTTCAAGGTGTTGAGAGGGGTGAATTTGCTATTATTGGAGATATTGATGTTTTGTTAGACGTATTCATTATGGTTATAAAAGGGCTTGAGATACCCTTTTTTCTACAGAACAAATATGTGAAATACGCTCCTCATTTTGAAAGTTTAATTGGAATACTCACAAAAGGTTTATCTCGATAATTTTTTTTGCACTAAAACTGACTATAAAACGATTTAAGTATAATTAATTTTAAAACAACAAAATATGAACAGATTCGCAGATGGCATAGTGAAATTTAAATGGCTTATAATTATAGCCGTTGTAGGTTTAACCGTATTCTTTAGTTATCAGGCAAAAGACTTGCATATAAACGCTGATATAATAAGCTCTTTGCCCGATGATGACCCTGTTGCCCGGTTGTACAAGGAGATAGGAACACAGTTTGGCGGAAATGATATGGGAATGATTGTGTTGGAAACAAATGATGTTTTTAAAGCAGAAGTCATTCAGCATATAAAGCAAATTACCGATAGCATAAAATATACCAGTGGGGTTTCAACCGTTACAAGCTTAACCAATATTCTCGATATCAAAAGCTCTGAATGGGGTATTGAAATCGGCAAGCTGGTTGATGAGTATGATTTGCCCGTTGAGCAATCGCAGTTAGACAGCCTGAAAAACTATGTTTTCTCCAAAGAGATGTACAGGGGAGCTATTGTTTCAGAGGATGGAACGGCAACCGCAATAATGTTTACACTTCTCCCTGAGGGAGATAAACAGGCTGTTGCAAAAGAAATTAAGGATAAAATTGAAGCATTGGATTTGCCCGAGACAACTTATTTTGGCGGTCTCCCCATGATGATGAACGACATTAACGATTTGATTGTTTCGGATATTGTATGGCTTGTTCCCATCGTTTTCCTCGTAATAGCCATTATTTTATTGTTGAGTTTCAAATCTTTTAGAGGGGTATTGTTGCCGTTGCTCACAGCAGGTTTGGCCGTTATTTGGACAATGGGCTTAATGGCAGTAACCGGGTATGAGTTGACAATTATCTCAAATATAATTCCGGTTGTGCTGCTTGCTGTAGGAAGTGCTTATACAATTCATGTGCTCAATAGTATTAACCACAATAAACTTGCAGACAGAAAACAGGCATTAGTTCAAGCACTTAGATATATTCTGATTCCTGTAATACTGGCAGCAGTAACCACTGCCATTGGATTTGTATCATTTGTTTTTGGGGCATACCTCACCATGATTAAAGACTTCGGAATATTTACTGCGGTTGGTACATTAATCGCTTTAATACTATCCCTATTTTTTGTTCCCGCACTTATCTCTGGACTTTCAATGTATGGCAAAAAAACAGCTATTGAATCCGAAGAAAAGCAAACCATATTAACTCACAAAATTCTACTGCCCTTGGTAAAATTTCTGTTTAAACATCCCAAATATACACTTACAGGTTGGGGAGTTCTGCTAATGTTATGCATTGGTGGCCTAATGTTGATAAAAACCAGCGTTAACATGGCCGACTATTTTAAGAAAGATAATCCAACAAGGGTTGCAGAGGATGTTATGCAGAAAAAATTTGGCGGCTCGTTACCGGTATTTGTTGTTTTTGAAGGAGATATGCAAAGTCCAGAGGTGCTGAAGATGATGATTAGTA
>DHVH01000099.1 GCA_002412555.1 Marinilabiliaceae bacterium UBA5213
GGTACCCTCTCCGCCAGCCAATAATTGCGCGTGACTCACACGCCCTTCTCTAACGGTACGTACCAAATGTTCTTTTACGCTCTGTTGCCCTGCAATATCACTAAAAAGCATCCCAAATTGTTTTTGTTCTGTCAAAGATAATAAAAACGATGTAATCAAACATGCATCTTTAAAGGAAGGTCAAACACTTCCTTTTCCCAAAATACTTTTAACTTTGAAACAAAAACAGGCATGCCCACTTTTTTATTTGACAAAATCATCTTTGGCCCCGTCACCAGTCGCCGATTGGGTGTTTCATTAGGAATCAACTTGCTGCCCGCCAACCGAAAAGTCTGCTCCTTTGACTGTATCTATTGTGAATGTGGATTCAACCCGGGAAAAGGCGCCGTGGCGCCTATTTTACCTACCCGTGAGGAAGTCTGTGACCACCTGGCTGTAAAACTGCAGGAGATGTCGACCCATCAACGCCCCCCCCATGTCATTACCTTTGCAGGTAATGGCGAGCCCACCATTCACCCTCATTTCCCGGGCATTATTGATGACACCATTCAATTGCGCAACCAATACTGTCCAGATGCCAGAATAGCGGTATTGTCCAATGCCACCCGCATTCATTCGCCTGCTGTCTTTGAAGCCCTGCTCAAAGTCGATGACAATATTCAAAAACTGGACTCTGCCTTTGAAGATACCATTCGTCTGCTGGACAGGCCCCAGGGACATTTTGACCTGACAGAAACCGTTGAGCACCTTCAAAGGTTTAGGGGGAAAGTAATCATCCAAACCCTTTTTGTCAGCGGCAGCTTCAACGGCATTCCTTTCGACAACAGCTCCGAGGAAGAAGTAACCGCCTGGCTGCTATTGATTCAAAAAATAGCCCCTAAAGAAGTAATGGTTTACACCATCGCCCGCGACACGCCCATTGATACTTTGGTGAAAATAGCACCAAAACGGCTGCATGAAATCGCAGAGAGGGTGCGTAACGTCGGTTTTCAGGCACAAGTCTCAGAATAAAAACGCCTATGGACACCCAAAAAACCATTCTTATATGCCCGCTCAATTGGGGACTTGGGCATGCCACACGTGACATCCCCATTATCCGTCGGCTGCAAGCCATGGACTATAAAGTAGTTGTAGCCACTGAGTCTCCATTGACCGAGTTGATAAACGAGGCCGTTCCGGGACTCACTTTTGAGTATTTTCCTGGTCCGAAGGTCACTTATTCCAAATCAAACTTGCTCATTTTTAAGCTCCTGAAACAACTGCCTCTTTGGCTCAGATGGCAAAAAAAAGAAAAGGAAATCATCGACCAACTGGTGCAAAAGCACCAGCCGCAAATCATCCTGTCGGATAATCGCTATGGCGCTCGTCACCCCAAAGTTCGAAGCATCCTAATAACCCACCAGTTAATGGTCAAACTCCCCAAAGGTTTAAAATGGGCAGAAACTTTGGCGCATCGCTTCATCCTCCGGCTAACCAAGCCCTTTGACGAAGTCTGGATTCCAGATTTTGAAAAGCCCGACTCACTGGCAGGCGACTTGGCGCACTTTTATCCGCTACCGGGCAATGCACGGTTAATTGGACCGCTATCCAGATTCATGGATCCACCCCTGCACCAATCCACCAACCACCCCAATTATAACTGTCTGGCCATTCTTTCGGGACCGGAGCCACAAAAATCCCTGCTCAAAGATCTCCTGATAGATAAGCTAACTCGGAGTCCCTTCAAAAGCCTCATCATCACCGGAGAACCAAACCTTGAAATGGAAGAAAAATTCCATAAAGAAAAAAGCCTCACCTTAATCCCCCACCTCAATCAGGAAAAATTGGCACAATTAATCTGTGATACCCCAATCCTAATAACGCGCTCAGGATACTCCTCCATAATGGACCTGTACTTCCTGAAAAAAAGAGCCTTGCTGGTGCCGACTCCCGGACAAACAGAGCAAAACTATCTGGCCGTTTTCAACGCAAAAAATCATCCCTTCATCGCTCAAAACAAAATCCTAACCACTCCGTTGAATGAAATTTTCGGCCATTTGTCAGAATCAATTGCCGATCAGCATCCGGAAAATCTCCTCCTTCAAGCTGCCCTAAACACACTGTTAAGCTATTAATCAGCAACAGCATTTGGACCAATTACGAAAAGCTACCTTGAGTGTAACCTATCAGGTTTCTTCTCGTATTACCCAATTATAAGGCTTTAAAAAAGATCGTCACCTTCACATTCAAGCCTTTATAATCAGTCTGTTTTAATGCTGATCTTATAGACAAAGAAAGTCATGCTAATTTGGATTTTTTCACTTTTATTCTTAGTCACTGCTTCTTGTTTCTGGTTTTGTCGGCAACTTTTACCTGCCATCATCAGAAAAAAGGCACAAGGAACCTTGCACAAAGTGATTTTCCCAGAGGGAGAAACGCAGAAACTAGCCGTATTGAAAACTTTCCACGGCTTTACCAAAGAAAGATTTTCAGATGAGCAAATAATGGATTATTTCATGAAGATAAAGGGCTTACAGAACTTGAGCATTGGATCCAGTACCAATTTCTGGGTAAAGAAGTATTTATTAAGTCCCACAAAAATAAAACTGAATTATTTTGAACAGGTTAAATTTTACGAAGTGTTCATGAATTTCCCGGCTGGCAAAGCATCCAGCCCCCCAATTATTGAAATGAAAAACAATTCAAACGCAAAAGAACAAGAGAAACCCTTCAATAAAGTACAACCAAAACCATTTCTGAAACAGGAGTTGGCCTGATCAAATGTCTAAACAATCAGAGGACAAGGAGTATGTCAGCCAGGTTTTAGAAGTTTAAAAAGTGGCAGCCAAAAGACAGACATCCTCTTCAATTCGAAGAGCGGTTTCTGTCTTTTCGTTCTTAAAGGCAGTCCAAAAGGCCGCTTTGCTTTCACCCATCAACAATTCGTATCTGGCGACCAGTTTGTTGAGCATAAAAAAATCGTGCCATCTTCCCAGCAACTGTTCCATTTCTCTGTAGCGAAAAAAATCTTCAGCATGTGCCAATTGCTCACCAACAGATTCTGCCAGTAGAATCAGGTGCGCACTCTCCTTAAAATACCGTCTGGCTTCATGCCAGGCCTCGCCCGCCGGGTTGTTACGAACGAGCTGGCCTGCCCTTGCACCTTGCGATCGGATGGTCGATTCAAGACCTTGCCCATCACCAATACAGGATATGTCGACCAATTCTTTCAGCTCGTTAAAGAACTGTTGCTCGGTTAACAGTTCCACGGTAGCCGCCATGCTATCGTGACCAAGTCGCTTTTCCTGAAGCCGGTCATATAGATAGAGTTTGAACTCCGCAGGGGGTTCAACCACAAAAGATGCCAATAAATCCAGAATGACCTGTAAGTTTCTCACCTTCCCACCAGTTTTATAAACCGGTTGAATAAACGCCCAAAGCCCACTATCTGCGCCACCGTCCATCCCATTAAACAGGATCAATTTTAGTGCATTCAACTTTTTAACTGCTACCCTAAATTGATGAATATATTCCGCCTCATCACTCTCCAGCGATAAGTTAAAATTCTCAAGAAAAAGTTGGTATTGCTCCACGGCCAGGTGAAAAATCTGGTCTCTTCTCATAGCGCATCTATATTATTTCCAACAAGAAAACTACCTCATTTCCCAGTTAATAAGTAGGCGGAAGGGACTATTTTATCTCGGAGGTAAGTGGATGCATAAGCCCCTCGGCCTCAACAAACATCGCCTTTACTGAACCTATTAAAATTTTGGCTTCCACCACAATCGGCACCCGATTTTTGTCATCCGTAACCCAAACTGTCATGTCCTCACCAGCTTCAAAAATGGTTCCCTTCACCAGCAAGGGTGAAAATTTCAGACAGTTAAATTTACGACCATCCCTGTTAGCCACCACCTCTTTTCCTAAATACCTAATATAAAGATTATGAATTTCACCATCTACCACCATCACAATGGGAATTTTATCATTCTTTTTATACTTTAAAAAATCAATGTTCCGTGCCTGGTAAATCATCGTGAGAATGTCAAAAGAACACTCCGGCCAGGGCAGGATAGAATGTTGTACCGGTCCGCCCTCTTTGCTAATCATTGCCCTAATGGTACGGTTGTGGTTATTGAACAGATAATGATGTGAAGAAGAATAGCTCCCCTCATTGGTAATTTGTCTAAACTCAAGTGGCCTCAGATTGTCCTTCATAACATAGGACTCAAAGGTATCTCTTACCATAAAAAAACGATCGTAAGCCCTATGGGTTATGCCAATGCTTTGAAGGTGATAGACAGGCTGGTTTTGCCACACGGCAGCCTCCACAGAGAAGGTGACCACCCCGGCATTCAACCAAATGAATCCCCAATTATAAAAGGCACTATAGGTAACATGTTCACCGGCACCAAAAACAGTATTCACACTGGTACACTGCGCACGGGCAGTAGTCAAGATGCCTATTAAAATAAACACCAAAAATAAACCCCTAACCGGTTTTAATAACATAGGCATATTCTTTTTTTAAGGTCGTCGGCTGGTACTTACAGGCTTCAGTCTCATTCGTCTGACAAATTCGTCGATGCTAAAAGCATGTGGATCCCAAGGAACAATATGGTCCCAATTGGCCCTAATATTAATTTCTTCAGGATAGTAATACAGCCTTTCTGGCTGAAGGCCTTTTTCAAAATTACCCGTATCCCATTCACCATTGCCATTGACATCCTCCACTATCCGGGCAAAATACTTTCCCGGTTTTAAATAGCGAAAACCAATCTTCCCATTTGAGGGAACAGAAGCGCGCCGTACGATTTTCTCCTGACTGTCCAGCACTTGTACCAACCAGTTCTTCTGTGGCTCATTAATATTCAGGTAAAAGATACCATAACTGTCTTCCGTCTTAACGGCCACCCTTTGCTTAACAGGTGCATTCACCAAGCCATAAATATCCGTAAATGCGGCTGAATCCATCTCTACTATATAGTTTCCGCCAGCCACTCTGTCAAAGTCAAAGGCATAGCGTCTAATCCGCATACTGTCGCGCACCAAATCGAAATCAATGCTTTCGGGAATGGTATCCACCATTTGATACAATCGGATCGCTTCCTTGTTAACGAAGGCCAATGGCGTTGGAAAAACAAGGGCCATCTGCTCCAAAATTTCAAGGCTCCCCTTTAATCCATCAACCCGCAAGTTGGGGACCACCACAACAGCCTCTTCCGCATCACGACGGCGACTCCGACTCTGAACCTCCTGCGTGTCAAAAAAATAGGCATTCAAGGTATCTGTTTGCCAGCTGACCTCCTTCAGAGAGTCCAGCACAGGATATCTTAGCTGCATCATGAGCGAATCTCCTTTTATCAACAACGAATCCTTGAGCCAAAGCGTGACACTGTCATGCTGCATGGTATGCTCATAAACAAACCAATTTCCATGCGCTTTGTTCACCAAATTCACTTCCAGGGGATGTAAAAGCGGCCGACTAAAGGCAAAGTCCACTCGGTTTCGGGATGGTCGTTTATTATCCACCATGTATTGTCGAACGTTGTCCTCTTTAAACAAAAAAAGCTGCAGGCTATCGGGCAAAAAAGCCTGCTCCTGAACAACCACCGCTGAATCAGAGGAAACAGAATCCACCCGCTCATGAAACCCAACGTAAGGCGACACCAGCTCAGTCCGCCATGCTATGCGCTCACCCGGTTGATCGTACTTATAGTTTCTGTTGGCATCTTCCAAAGCAAAAAGACGGTACTCTCCGGGAGCCAGATTTTGAATAGAAAACCGGCCAGCGGAATTGGTCCGCGTTACTCTGATAGGCACCTGTTTGAGAAAGGCCGAATCGGCCAAATTCGAATGCACCATTACCAGTGCATTGGCAACTGGGGCTAAATTTGTGGCATCATACAGATTACCGGAAATGGCCAGACTGTCAATGTAGTCACCTGTAGAAAATGAAAAGGTAAAATTTTCAAGCACATTGCCTTCATTGTTATCTCTGACCGCATCGGCAAAGTCGAGCGTGTAGGTGGCATTGGGCTGCAAATCCTCCTGAAAACGCACAATCATGGTATTGCCCCTTGCCGTTACCACCGGTGCTTCATTGACCGGTGGGGAGACCATTAATTTTTGAAAGATATCCGACAGTTGAATAATTTCATTGAACTCAATTCTGATTTCATCCCCTAAGAAACTCAAAGCATCGGCAGGGGGTGTTGACCTAATCATTACGGGGGGCGTCTCATCACGGGGACCGCCGGTTGGGTAACCGGTACTGGCACAAGCGCCAAAAAGGCCTGACATAAGTGCCACTAAAAAAATCGCCACAAAAAAACTTATTACCCTGAAGGGTGCATCAATCGAAAAAAACTTCATTCTTAACTTCATAGATACTTAGCATCAAATTACGCTCAACAAGAAAACGATATACCCTGAGACAAAGTTACAAACTTTCTTCATTTATAATCGTTCTACAACATTGGTGCCACTCTATTATTTGCAAAAGGACCGTAATCCCTCATATGACCGAGATTATAAGAATTTCTGCCTCATTAGGACTTTCTTTCTGCCTAAGTGAATTGCCATATGGGTAAAAAGTCATAATTTTACCCTGTTAATAACAAGACGCTGTTTAAAACTTAAACAGCCTCTAAAATAATCATTATGGAAACGCCACAAAATAATAACACCAACAACAGCAAAAAACTCTATATCGCACTCAGTGCCATCGGGGTTATACTTTTGGTAATAAGCATTCTTTTCTTCGTGCAAAACCGGGAAATGACCACCATTGTTGAGGGGCTCAACGAAGAAAAGACAATTCTAACCGAAGAGTATCAAAATTTGATGTTCAATTATGACTCCCTATACAGCGACAATGACACCCTCAATCTGATGCTGGAGGTAGAACGTGAGCGCATTGCTCAGCTCGTAGAGGAAATCAAAACCATTAAGGCGACCAACACCGCCAAAATCAGAGAATTTCAAAGGGAACTCACCACGCTTAGAGGCGTTCTACGCAACTACATCGTACAAATTGATTCTTTGAATGTGCGCAACTTGGAGCTGACTCAGGAAAACCTGGAGCATCGCAGACGCTACACTCAAATTCAAAGCTCAGTCCGGCAACTGGAGGAAGCCAAAACCAACCTGCAAGAGAAGGTGACCATTGCCAGCAGACTGGATGTAACCAACATGATGGCAGAAGGACTTACGCCTACTGGTAGGAAAACGGATAGAAGCGGACGGGTCGGGAAAATAAGGGTGTGTTTTACCCTGCTTAAAAATGTCACCTCACCGATTGGCATGAAAGATTTCTATTTACGCATAGAGCGACCCGATGGACAGTTGCTGATGCACTCGCGCGACAACACCTTTCGACATGAAGATTCAAACATCAATTATTCAGCCATGCGATCGGTAGAATATGGTGGCGAAGAAGTGGACGTTTGTGTGTTTTACGATGCCGATGCAGGTGAACTGATCAGTGGAGAATACATTGCAGATGTTTTTGCTGACGGCTTCCATCTAAAAACCCTGCGCTTTTCATTGAGATAATATCACAGTTCGCCCAAGGTATAAGGCGTGGATTGGTACACGTAATAATTTAACCAGTTGGAATACAGCAAGTGAGCGTGGCTGCGCCAACTGACTCTTGGGCTATTTTCCGGATTGTTATCGGGATAATAATTATCCGGTACAGCAATTTCCATCCCCTTATTAACATCGCGCCAGTACTCCTCGGCCAGCGTGTTTTGGTCGTACTCAGGATGACCGGTAACGAATATCTGGCGTCGATCTTCAGACATTACAAGATAAGCGCCGGCCATGGCCGATTCACTCAATAAAATCAGTCCGGGATTCTTATTAATTTCCGGCACACGGACTTCCGTATAACGTGAGTGGGGAGCAAAAAAAGAATCGTCAAACCCCCTCAAAAGGGGCTCTGTTGGTACTATTACATTGTGGTCGAACACACCGAACACCTTTTTGTCCAGCTCATACTTTTTGACCCCGTAATGATAGTACATACCTGCCTGAGCGCCCCAACAAATATGAAAGGTAGAGGTCACATGTGTTTTGCTCCACTCCATAATTTCACACAGCTCCGGCCAGTAAGTCACCTGCTCAAAGTCCAATAACTCTATGGGTGCACCCGTAATAATTAAACCGTCAAAAAAGCGGTCTTTCACCTCCTTAAAAGTGTTGTAAAAGGCCACCAGATGCTCCTCCGGGGTATTGCGGTGCGCATGCATCGAAGTCATTAATAATTCTACCTCTACCTGCAGAGGAGAATTCGACAGCACCCGCAAAAGATGTGACTCGGTCACTATCTTTAGCGGCATAAGGTTCAATATAAGAATGCGAAGAGGTCTGATGTCTTGGGATGAAGCGCGACTTTCGCCCATCACAAATACATTTTCAGCCTCCAGCAACGCTTTAGCAGGAAGTGTATCGGGAATATTTACCGGCATATCAACAAATCATTAACGCTTCATCACACCAAAAAAGAGAATATTCAGAATATTATCGAGCTGAAGAGACAAGTCATCCGCATTGGCAGAACCCCTGAAGAGGGGAATTTCCAGTCCACGCAGTGCCGTAACAATACCAATGGCACCCAACTTGGTGTCTTTTACCTGAAAGATATTGGCTGCAACGCCTTCATCTAAGACGGATTTAAGAAGCCCCTGTTCCAGCAAGTCACCTTTTTGTTTGTAGGAACCCAGAAAGTCGTAGCCTCCATATAGATCTTCTTTCAATACTTTTTGGTAGTTCTCGAGTTGGCCAATGGTCTCCATTCTCACAGTTACATAACTGCGCAATTTGTCAGCTGCATTTCCCCCGTCCCTGACAACATCTTGAAGCTTGCTGTACAATAGTTCAGATTCCAATTCAATGACCGCTTGGAAAATTTCTTCCTTATTCTTAAAGTAGTAATAAAGCGAACTTTTTCCCTTACGCAAAGCCATGGCAATGTCTTCCATTGTGGTTTTTTTATACCCAAAGCGGGCAAAAAGATCACGGGATGCATCCAAAATGGCAGTACGATTAGCGTCCTGCGAAGGTGTAAGTGAACTATTTTCGAGGCTCATACAAGTTGATTTTATTCTTTATAACACACAAAAATAAAAAATGTTTCTCATTACCACGCAATTAAACCCGCATAAATTAACGCATCCATGCGTCATCATCGGCTTGTGCCAGGACAAAATCAAGTTGTCTTCTTTCAAGGTTAGCTCTGGCCACCTTTATTTTAAGGGCGTCACCCAGCTGAAAACGCCTATGCGTTTTCTTGCCTATTAAGCAGTAATTGTCTTCATCAAATTGATAGAAATCATCGTCCAGCTCCCGCATTGGGATCATCCCTTCACACTTATTCTCTATCAGTTCAATGTACAAACCCCACTCACTCACACCAGAAATAACACCCTCAAAGACTTCTCCTTCGTGGGCTTTTAAAAACTCCACCTGCTTGTACTTAATGGAAGCACGTTCCGCATCTGCTGCGCGCTGCTCCATATCAGAACTGTGCTCACACATCTCCTCATACTTATCGGCCGGAGCCGATTTCTCGCCATCCAGATAGCGCTGTAAAAGCCGGTGCACCATCATATCGGGATAACGGCGAATGGGTGACGTAAAATGGCTATAGTGTTTGAAAGCCAGTCCGTAATGCCCGATGTTATGCGTTGAATAAACAGCCTTGGCCATGGTACGTATGGCCAGCGTTTCAACAATGTTTTGTTCTTTTTTACCCTGCACGTCATGCAGCAGGCGGTTCAAGGCCTGACTAACGCTCTCCTTGCCTTGGGGCAAGGGTTCCAGACCAAATTTACGCACAAAATTACTGAAAGTCTCCAATTTATCCGGATTGGGCTCGTCATGAATCCGATAAATAAAAGTTTTAGCCTCGCCCCGTTTACCCTTCTCCAACTGGTTAAGGCCTATCAATTCGGCTACGCGCTTATTGGCCAGCAACATAAACTCCTCAATCAGTTTGTTAGCATCTTTGGACTCCTTGAAGAAGACACCTAAAGGCTTACCCTTTTCATCAATATCGAATTTGACTTCTATGCGCTCAAAGCTAATGGCTCCCTGTTTAAAGCGCCCATTGCGCAGGCTCTTGGCCATAGCATTCATCAATTTCAATTCTTCGGACAACTCCCCTTCGCCCGATTCCAAAATGGCCTGTGCATCCTCGTACGCAAATCTTTTGTCGGAATTGATGATGGTACGTCCCACCCAGGAATCCTTAACCTGACCATCACCGGTAATCTGAAAAACCACCGAAAAACACAATTTATCTTCATTGGGTCGCAAGGAACATAAAAAGTTACTCAAACGCTCTGGCAACATAGGCACCACCCTGTCTACTAAATAAACAGAAGTAGCCCGCTCGTACCCCTCTTTTTCTATGATTGAGTTCGTGTCAACATAGTAAGTAACATCGGCAATGTGCACACCCACCTCCCATAAGTCGTCGCCCAGTTTTTGAATGGATAAGGCATCATCAAAATCTTTGGCATCAGCCGGGTCAATGGTAAAGGTGGTAACTTTTCTAAAATCTCTTCGTCGGGCAATTTCCTCCTGAGGTATTTCAGCAGGAATTTTTTCCGCCGCGGCAACTACTTCCTCAGGATAGATATATGGCAAATTGAACTCAGCCAGTATGGCATGCATCTCCGTGTTATTGTCTCCCAAATCACCCAGCACATCGACAATCTCGCCCACCGGATTTTTGGCTTTGGGAGGCCATTCAACAATACGGGCGACCGCCTTTTGACCGTTTTTGGCACCTTTGAGCTTATCTTTGGGGATAAATATATCCTTATTGATCACTTTATTATCGGCCACCAGGAATGCGAAATTGGCACTCACATCCAGTATGCCGACAAATAACTCACGCTTCCGCTTGATGATCTCTACCACCTCACCCTCAGCCTGACGCCTTCTTTTGCGAGCAGAAAGCAATACTTTTACTACATCTCCATGCAAGGCGGTGTTCAGATTTTCTTGAGCGACAAAGACGTCGTCGCCCCCATCATCGGGCACAATATAGGCAGCACCCGACGCGGTCATATCCACTTTTCCGCTAATGTGGGAGCCACCTCTCGACAGCAGTTTAAATCTGCCGGAAGAGACTTCACTCAGAACCCCCGTTTCCATCAGTTCATATAACAACACCTCCACCAACTGACGTCCGCTTTTTTTGGTGACATCAATCATTGAAGCAATTTGCTTGTAATTAAAAGTTTTCTTAGGATTGTTAGAAAAAACATCCTGAATCATTATCAACATTTCGGACCGCTTTGGTCGCTTACCATCTTTTTGCGTCATACTCATTCTATTTAAACATAGGGTCTAACCAAAGGTAACAAAATAACCAAAGGCATTTGGCAATTTACAATTAAAAAGGTTTTTTAGCAGGCTTACCCCCTTATTTATTTAGTTCCACTGTATAAAAATTGTATCTTTACGCTTCGAATAAAATCCTATAAACTACAATAATATGTCAAAAATCGAAGGCTACAACTTTGCCGGCAAAAAAGCCATTGTTCGTGTGGACTTTAACGTACCACTCAACGACAAATTTGAAATTACAGACGATACCCGTATTCGTGCGGCTATGCCTACCATCCAGAAAATCATTAAGGATGGAGGTTCTGCCATTATCATGTCGCATCTGGGCCGTCCCAACGGAAAAGTCAATCCGGATTATTCGCTCAGGCACATTCAGGCACATCTGGCTGAGACCATTGGTACTGAAGTTATTTTCGCGGGCGACTGTGTAGGCGAAGCGGTTAAGGCTAAAGCTGCCGCACTGAAGCCAGGTCAGGTTTTATTGCTCGAAAACCTTCGTTTCTACCTTGAAGAAGAAGGCAAACCTAAATTGGCGGAAGGCGTATCTGACGAAGAAAAGAAAACCGCTAAAGCTGAAATGAAAGAGAAGCAAAAAGTATTCTCACAATCACTGGCCGATTTAGCAGATGTATATGTGAATGACGCTTTTGGTACGGCTCACCGTGCCCATGCCTCTACAGCCATTATTGCCGATTACTTTGATGCCAATAGCAAAATGTTCGGCTTCCTGATTGAAAGTGAAATCGATAGCCTCGACAAAGTGGTGAAAGCCCCTAAGCGCCCGTTCACTGCCATTATGGGTGGTGCCAAGGTTTCTTCAAAAATTACCATTATTGAGAACTTGCTCGACTCGGTAGACAACCTGATTTTGGGTGGTGGTATGACCTTTACCTTCCTGAAGGCCAGAGGCGGAAAAATTGGTAGTTCTCTTTGCGAGGATGAGTATCTGGAATTGGCCAAAGACCTTGAGAAAAAAGCAGCTGAAAAGGGCGTTACCCTATACATGGCAACCGACGTGGTGGCAGGTGATAAGTTTAGCAACGACGCCAACACCCAGGTTTGTCAGGCCGACAATATTCCTGACGGGTGGTTGGGATTAGATGCCGGACCAGAGTCCATTAAGGCTTTCCAGGATGTTATTGAAAACTCAGCCACCATTCTTTGGAATGGCCCTGTTGGCGTTTTTGAAATGGAAAAATTTGCTGCAGGCTCAAAAGCCGTGGGACAAGCCATTGTAACTGCCACAAAAAAAGGTGCCTTCTCGCTTATTGGGGGAGGTGATTCTGTGGCTTGTGTTAATCAGTTTGGTTTTACCGATGGGGTAAGCTATATCTCTACTGCAGGTGGTGCATTGCTAGAGTATCTTGAAGGTAAGGACCTGCCGGGCATCAAAGCCATCCGGGGCTAGGCATTAGCATCAAATATAATTTTAAAGAGGGATGTCAGCAATGACATCCCTCTTTATTTATTAGAAGGAACCACCAGCCACTTAAGCACCATGTTATTGGTAATGACCATCTTATTCAGATCAAGGTTTTTGATCACCAATAAACCGCTCTTGCAACCAGGCTCAATGCTGCCCTTATCCTTCAAATCAGCCCTTTGCGCAGCAGCCCATGCCGCAGCCTCACTTATCAACTCTAACCAGTTAAGAGAGGGCATTTGTTTGCAATATTGCCGAATGCGATCAAGCAGAGGTGTTTGATAATTTTGCGCATTTCTTCTTAAAAAAGGGAGTGGACTGGCAGTTGTCTCCAAACTTTTCAATAAAAATGGAGGTGGATAAAAGGGCGTGTCAGCACTTTTAGCTCCCAAATAAAGCGTTCCGGAACTATAATGCCGATTCAGAACCCGCTGGGTGTAATTAAGTGAAGCATCCATCGGACCCACATCCACCAGACCAGCCATAAGCAATCCTCCATGCAGTTGAAGCCCCGGTCGCTCTTTCAAACCTTCCGGATGCAGCTCAACAGACAGCACCTCCCCCTCGTCTGACATCTCAACAATTGGCCACGGACCAAGAGTACCATCTTTGAGCAAAAGATAATGCGCCGTATATAAGCTGGATTGTGCCATAAAGGGAGTTTCTATTATTATCGGACTTCCTCCGGAACAGGCATCAGAGCGGACTCAAGACTTTTTTCTTTCTGTATTTCAGGCTGTATAGAATCTGTTAGGACCTTTATCCGAATATCACTGATTTTTACAGAAGACGAATGAAGCGAATCGGTCAGCAACAAATAACCATCAATAAATTGGGGAATGGTATCCTTTTTCAATGTCAAAAAGAGCTCTTCGGTATGCTTCTGAAAAGAAAGGTTAACAGAATGATAAACCGTATCTGCCACACTATCATTGTAAAAGGCCGAAAGCATCATCCTGGGTGAGCGGCTTTCATCATTCCTCAAAAATTGATAGCCCGCTATCAATTTTACCACTCCTGTTAACCCCAGGGTATCCACCTCTATTCTGAATGGATAACCAAATTCCGTGGTGTCAGCAGGTGCTATATTAACTAAAGTTGAATCTTGCCATAAGTTTTGTAACTTTTCCTGAAGCGCCAGCTTTTCAGCTTCCGCTTTAAGCTCCTTATCACGTTCATTCTGAATGCGCACATCTGCATCCATTTGACTGAGGCGTTCCAGCACCAAATCATAGACTTTTTGGTATAGATCAGGTTTATCTACATACCACTTTCTGATGGTATCAAATTCGGCAGGTGTTAATCCGTGCTTCTCAAGGACAAATTTAAAATTTCCTGGAATATCACTATTGCGGGCGGCAGTCTGGCCCGGCAAATAAGTAAGGGTGCTTTCCACCACATGAATATCGGCCAGAATAGCCGCCATTTCTTCAGGCTTGGGAAAGCCTTTAGGGACCCTATGGCGACCGCAAGCGGGAGCCGCAAGTACACCCAACAATAATACTATGCTTACAAACTTCAGTTTCAAATTCTATGTTTATCAATGTGTATTACAAAATTCGTACCTCAACTATTAAAGCTTGGCCAATTAACGGCCATCACCTCTCATCATGGTTCTTATGGTCTTAAGAAAGAGCACGAAATCGAGCTTAAGCGACCAGTTATCAATGTATTCCAAATCCATCTTCATCCATTCATCAAAAGGAATGTCATTGCGACCCGACACCTGCCAGATACAGGTAATTCCTGGCTTCATGGACAAGCGTCGCAATTGCCAGCGTTCATAAACACGCACTTCATCCGGCAGTGGCGGGCGTGGTCCCACCACCGACATATCGCCCATCAGAACATTGAAAAATTGAGGCAATTCATCGAGACTGGTTTTCCGTAAAAATTTACCTACCCTCGTAATCCTTGGATCATCAGCAATTTTAAATACTGGGCCGT
>DHVH01000149.1 GCA_002412555.1 Marinilabiliaceae bacterium UBA5213
CGTGAAATATCAAACCTGACCATTTCACCATCGGCATCCACCCTTAACCTGGGCAACATTGAACTTACCCCCACCCAGGTGATGGTAGATGAAGTGCAGGTGACAGCAGGAGCCAGGACAGAAACCAGTCACCTCGACAGACGAACCTATCGCGCCGAAGATTTCGAAACCGCACGTGGTGGTACGGCTGCAGATGTTCTCAACCGATTGCCCTCCGTTGGCGTGTCGCCTGACGGAGAAGTAAGCGTGCGTGGAACGGCTGATTTTGTGGTTTATCTGAACGGTCGACCCACCCAAATGGAACCATCCATGCTGCTGAGTCAAATAGCCGCCAGTTCCATAGAAAGCATTGACGTTATTACCGTGCCCTCTGCCCGGTATGATGCCCAGGGAAAAGGCGGCATCATCAACATTACCACCCGCACGGCCGAAATCAGTGGTTTCTCATTGAGCGCTGAAGGTCTGCTTGGCAGTGCCCCTTGGGGCAACCGAAGCGATGCCATCAGTGGCTATAACTTATCCGACAATCGCTACGGAGGTGGACTCAACATGGCCTACGTCAACAATGGATTGGTTTTATATGGCGGGCTGAACTATAGCTGGCGTGATGTCAACAGCCAAAGATCAGGCGACGCCCGCATTCTCAATCCATCAGATGGCTCCTACAAACACATGGTTGCCAGCGGGATGAAACCAGAATGGTACGAAAACTTTTCATCCAACCTTGGCCTTGAACTGGCTATTTCAGACCAATCAAAGCTAACTACTTCCTATTATTATGGTACCCGGACCGCTGGTCGGAAAGCCCTCTACCTCTACCATATTTTCACGGCCGATCAATACAAAAATCCCATTAATGGCATTCCGGTCAATGAACATTGGCGTTTTAATCCCAATGAGGGCATACGGGAAGGCGAATTTCATACCATCAATGCCGATTTCAGTCACCAAATTAACGACCAGTCAGATGTCCATCTGTCCATTTTGTATGAACACTCCACGCTAACCCACAGCGTTGACAACCCCAACATTGTTTACAACCCGGTTAACCAGACGCTCGGGGACAAAGAGCTGCATTACCGGCAAAGGGATGAAACACCCTTAGACGGATTTCGATTTTCAGCAGATTACAGCAGCGAATTTGATAACGGACATGTTTTAAGTCTGGGTATCCAGCCGCAAATATTCAAAATTAGCGGAGGACTCGATTACGACACACTCAACATGGAGACCAATGCCTGGGGAACTTATACAGAACTTCAAAACCAGATAGAACTCAATCGTGGCATCTATGCCGCCTATGCAGACATGGCAGGTAAATTTAGCCAACTAGAATACAAAATAGGGCTCCGATTCGAGTACACCAACCAGACATTGCAAATTAGCAACCCGGACTATTTCACCCTTTTTGAAAGAGCAACAGACTCGGAAATCAGTTACCGGAAGGCAGACTTGTTTCCGAGTCTGCACCTCAGTTACCCATTATTTGAGCGGGACAACATCCATCTGGCGGCCAGTCGAAGAATCAGTCGCGCCCCCCTAAAAAACATGGCCCCGTTTCTGTTTCGCCGACATCTGGAAGTCTACCTGGTGGGCGACCCCGAACTGAAACCTGAATACATCAACAACTTTGAATTATCTTACAGTAAAGGACTTGGCAGACAGCGGCTCACCCTAACAGGATTTCACAGAGCAGTCAACAATGCCCTATTTCGTGTCAACACCGTATATGAAGAGGAGCTCGTTTTAATCAGAAGTTTCACCAATTCCGGAAACACAAAAGCCACAGGGGCAGAATTAAATGCCAATCTAAATTTGGGATCCAAGGCACAGATATTTGTCGGAGGTTCATTGTACGACTATCGCGTAGAAGCAGACATCTTTGGTTACCGTGAGCAAAACCAAAGTCTATCATGGGACTTGAAAACCAATGCCAGCATAGATCTTAGTGACCAATTGCGGCTGTCCGCAGATTTTAATATGCACTCAGCGCAAGTTACCGCCCAGGGGCGAAACGAAATGGGCTACACAAGCAATGCCGCATTAGCTTATACGCCCAAAAATCTGCGCGGATGGAATGTCACCTTGCGGGGCCTCAACCTGCTAGATTCCAATACCCGAGCGTTAAGCACCCGTGCCTATGACAGCAGCGGCACACAAATTTTCTATCAGGACACAGACTATTATTGGTACGGCCCCATTGCTGAGCTCAGTATTAGTTACAATATAAACTGGAAAGGCCGCACTGAAAGTGCCACAAGCGTTTTTGGAAGTGATGAATTTTAAAGATCACCCCTACAGCAACAAAGGGGAGCCGACCGGCTCCCCTTTATCAATCAAATATAGTTTCCTTCAACGAAAACCAAAAAAACATCTACCTTTTTACAAATTTTGCAGTGCTAATAATGCCGTCAACGGCCTCAACCTTAAGCAAGTAAATGCCGCTGGTCAGACCAGAAAGACTGATTCTCTCATTGTCCGAATAATTATCGATAGTCTTCACCACCCTACCGTCAAGAGATAAAACAGTCACCCTTTTAGCCGTTGCAGCAAGATCTCTTATACTGATAAAATCATTGGCAGGATTGGGATAAACTTTAGATCCCTGCGGTGTCAGGGGTGTCTCAATAGCGGTTGACACCTGACAAGGTACGGTTTTAACGGTAATTTTACCCTCCACCATACCATCCTGTTCGAAACAGGTAGTAGAGGTAATACCACTAATATCAACCGTCTGAGGATTTCCGTTATTGCTGAAAATCACATTCACTTCAGTAACAGCTTCGTCAAAAGTATAGGAATACCAGCCACCAACCTCTTCAGTCATTACTGCGCCCGGCCATCCAGTAAAAATATTGACACCAGTTCCAGTCCACGCCCAAAGGTTTACACCGGCAGAACCCCAAGTCACAGGTTTTAAAAAGGACACCTTTATGCCAGCAGGGGCCACAGGTTCTTCGGTAATGTAGTTATGGGTAGCCACATGAGAAAAAGTGCCATTGTCATCAATCACCACCGCCTTAAGGATCGTATTATTGTCCGTGATACTAATTTGTGCGCCCGAAGCAATAGTCGGAGAAGTCACCGTTGGTGCAGTGCCATCCAGCGTATAGCGAATTTGCAAAGGCGTATGTTCACCCGAAGCGGTTAAAGTAACAGAAGTACCACCCACATAAGTCCCCCCCGCCGGAGAANNCGTAGGTCGCACAACAATATCACCAGCTGCTGCCCCAATTCTGGCAAAAGGAACGGTAAACATATCAACATCCTCTTTTTCTTTAGAGCTGGACTCGTCGGGACCATAAGGCACAGAAGCATTATCAATGGTAGCAGGGTCAAAAGGCAAGGAATTGACACCCGATTGCCCAAAAGTTGAAACCAACATAACACCAATACCCGTTGACTCTAAATAAGCTACATCAACTCCCAGAGCACTCAAGGGGATTTTCATTTCATAAACCGTGTTCATGCTTACGTCATGTCCCAGCGCAATAAAATCAACGTACGCAGATTCTACAGCCAAATCATCCGTCACGTAACCAGAGTGCTGATCTTTATTAATGCCAAAGATCTGCGTAGGCACGCAATAATCGCCCCATTGGTATTCAACGCCTGCAGCTGCAAATGAAAGAATGTTCGAAGCCTCATAATCGAAACTGCCTGAGACAGGGTCCGGAGAAAAAACAGCTGGTTGTCCCACACCCGGTTTAGACGAAAACATCAAAAGCTTGTCTACATTCTCATTGGAAAATACATTAAATATGCCCCAAACATGTGAGTCAGGATCACCCATTACGGTTTTCCCGGCCAAAATGCCATCCGTACCAGTTCCCAGATCTATATCGAAAGCCAGTTGAAAGGGAATATCGCCATTCCAGGGTTTGCCATTATCAGACTGGGGAAAATCCTGAGCGGGAGAGGCAATGTCAGAGACATTGGTAATTTGCCAAAGCAGGTACAAATTCGCATCATCCCATGTGGCATAAAGTTGGTAAAGATCATAAACCGGGCCCTCATGAGGCCCTCTAAAAGCCCGTGCATCATCGTTGGCCACACCCTGAACAATTAGCATGTCCGCATTCCATTCCGAAGGATTGCCATCAATGACCACAGGAGTGGTCGTCTTTTTACCAAGAGTTGGATTCGTTTTATAATAGCTCGAAGGGCCATCCTGAGCCTGAAGAGTGATGATGGCAGTAGATACAATAAAGGCGACCAGCCATTTTTTAACCTGTAAAGATTGTTGCATAGTATTGTTAGTTAAAGTAAAAAGCCGCCACCCTGAAAACAAACAGGAGTGACGGCCGTATTTAGGCATAGGTTTATTTCTTCAGCAGTTTCTCAACGGTAGTATTTCCGTTAATATCTTCAATTATTACGAAATAGATTCCCGGTAGCAGGAGCGAAATGTCGATGGTTTGATTTTCTCCAAGGATGCTATTCGACAGAACAATGCTTCCGTTGATATTGGCGATGGCTACCGTTCCTCCCGCTTGAACAGAAGAAATGGTAATGCTTCCGGTAGCAGGGTTGGGAAAAATACCGGGAACAGACTTCGCTTCCGGGCTAGCAGCATCATACGTGGAGAGCTGAGGACAATCAACAACCGTAGGAGCAATCTGATGACCATTAAAGGCATAGCAGGTAGAGGCTGTTACATTCACTATATCACCCGTTTGTTGACCATCTCCATTATTAAAGATGACATTCACAGAAGTGACGCTTTCATCAAATTGATA
This sequence comes from Marinilabiliaceae bacterium UBA5213, assembly GCA_002412555.1. Classification (GTDB taxonomy): domain Bacteria; phylum Bacteroidota; class Bacteroidia; order Bacteroidales; family Marinilabiliaceae; genus Geofilum. The sequence goes on from DHVH01000149.1 coordinate 4,740, forward strand.
AGAAAACCAGTTATCAGCTTCAGCAGTTGCAGGAATACCAGGCCAGCCACCTAATATTGGTTCGCCATTTACCCAGGCATAAATGTTCACAGTCGTCCAGTTGGGCGTATTGTTAAACTGCACTTTAATGGGGCCGTTCGGGTCAACCGGATCAACAGATCCCCCTTTTGTCCACACCGCATAATCAGGACCAGAGGTTTGCAATTCATAATCAGCAGGAGCACTGTAAGCGCCGGTACCAATTTTAACAATCAAAGAACCAGAAAGGCCAGTTGCCGTAGCCACATACAAATTACCGGCACTATGATTCACGCTAACAGCACTTTCGCTGTGCAAGCCCACTTTTTTACGGGCAGCAATCAACTCATTGATTTTTGCTTTGTAGTTGTTATCGTTCCAATGGTTCATCCAAACACTGGGGATGCCCGGTCCTGACAAAATAAAGGCATGTGCCGCCAGCACGTTACCGGTAAATCGGGAATGACCATGACCGCCATCAGAGCGACCGGTGTCGTGGTTGTCCACAAAAGTCATTGCATACCTTTTGGTGCTTGGATGATGAGCCAAACCAGCCGGTTGTCCCGACCATACAAGTTCAGTCAGGTTTAAGCCGTTGTTAAAGGCAGCATTAATCTGGTACTTTTGTGGAAAATCGAAGGCCGTAGAAGTTTTATTGGTAGCGTTAATCCAGCCGGCCACATCGTCATAGCTGGCATCCCAGAATTCTCCAACCGAAAGGTGAGCATTGGCCGAATTGTTGTACATTTCAATGTAATTACCAGAAAAACCTTTCACCAGGTCATAGCGCCATCCGTCGTAACCAATTTCATTTTTCAGAAAATCCAAATAGGCCTTGATGGTATTCTGAACATTGGTATTGGTGTGGTCAATGTCGCGTGCCGCGGCATAGTTCTCACCAGTATCATCAGCTCCGGTAGGCGTCGCCTGACCGGGTTCGTCTTTTACCTCGTCCCCGTTACAAATCGTCTCCGGGCCCCATGTGTAAGTTACACCATTATAGGATTCTACCGGGAAATCCGTCCAGTTTGTAGCCCCGTTGCGGTGATTAATGACCAAGTCGGCCATGGCACGAGCGCCATTATCCTTTAGAGATTGTATGAGCGTAATAAGTTCGGACTGAGTACCAAAACTGCTGTTTTGATCAAAATAGTAAACCGGTAAATACCCCATACTGGTTGTTGTAAGATCATTGCCACTAGGGGGTAACCAAACCATATCAAAATTGGCGCCGATTTCGGCAGCCATAGCATTAAGGTTGGCCCAATTGCTCACCTGATAGGTGTCCCATCCAAAGGCCTGCAGCACTACGTCGGTGCATTGAGCAGGCGCCTGTGCCTGAAGGTTTAAGGTAGATCCGGCAACCAAAAATGCCAGTAAAAAAAGTTTGATTTTGCGTGTAAATTTTTTCGTCATTTTGATGTTTTTGAGTGGATTAAAATAAGATACAAACTGAATCTGCCGTTTGGAACAGGCAGTTCAATTACGAAGCAAACATAACCCAAAAAAACACACAAATTAACGTTGATTTTCAATTATTTGCAGTTGGATTTCGCAATCGAACCCACAATCGGTTGCGAAACCGATTGCGGAAAATTCATATGTTTTACAACATGTTTTTAACCCAAGTCGATTAACAAGAATTATAGTTCGTGTAGGAAGGTAATATTGGCGTAACAAACAAAACCCCTAGTAAATACCAATTTACTAGGGGTTTTGTTTAAAATTGTGCCCAGAACAGGACTCGAACCTGCACAT
>DHVH01000282.1 GCA_002412555.1 Marinilabiliaceae bacterium UBA5213
TCGCAGCGGGTGCCCCTCGGAAGAAAGGCAGGACTGGATGAAATCAGCGGCGCGGTTGTTTTTCTATCGTCAGAGGCCGCCAGCTATATTACCGGGCATAATATGATCGTGGATGGTGGTTGGACAATATGGTAACCCAGGTTGAGATTGCCGGTAGAAAAATAGGCCCAGGTCATCCCTGTTTTATTATTGCTGAGGCAGGCGTTAATCACAACGGCAACTTGGACATGGCCTTTCGTCTGGTAGATGCTGCGGCTGAGGCTGGTGTCGATGCGGTTAAGTTCCAGACTTTCCATGCTGAAAAGTTGGTTTCGCCTCAAGCCGCTAAGGCCTCTTACCAAATGGAAACTACGGGAAAAACAGGGTCGCAGTTGGATTTGATCAAAAAACTTGAATTATCTTTTGATGATTTCCGGGCCCTTTATCATTATTGTCGGGAAAAGAGTATCCTTTTTCTTTCTACACCATTCGATGATGAAAGCGCCGATTTTCTGGTGGGATTGGGAGTGACTGCGCTTAAGGTGGGTTCTGGAGAGATTACTAATCTGCCTTTTCTTGAGCATCTGGCTGCTTTGAGAAAACCATTGATTCTCTCTACCGGTATGTCTACGCTGGGAGAGGTGGAAAGTGCAGTAAATATTATTCGAGGTGTGGGGAACTCATCCTTGATCCTGCTGCATTGTGTAAGTAATTATCCGGCAGACCCGGCTGATGCTAATTTGCGCTCCATGGTTACCATGGAGCGGGCTTTTGGTTTATCAGTGGGTTTTTCTGATCATACCGTTGGAATAGCAGTTCCACTGGCAGCAGTGGCATTGGGAGCCTGTGTTGTTGAAAAACATTTTACGCTGAACCGTACTTTAGAAGGTCCTGATCACCGGGCTTCATTAGAGCCAGTGGAACTTTTAGAGATGGTCAAGGGGATACGCATTGTGGAAGATGCCCTTGGCGATGGATATAAGCGCCCCTCATCCGGAGAAGCAAATACATCCGAGGTAGCCCGTCGAAGCCTGGTTGCGGCGCAAGATATCCCTACTGGAACACGGTTAACCCTTGAGATGGTTACTATTCGCCGGCCCGGTTCTGGTTTGCCGCCCGTCATGCGAGATTGGGTAATTGGCCGCTATACAAAAGTGTTCATCCCATCAGGCCAATTGATTCAATTGGAAATGTTGGCATGAGAACAATTGGGGTGGTTACAGTTGGGCGGTCAGATTATGGTATTTATCTCCCTTTACTGCGAGCTATTCAAGCTGACCCTGATTTGCAACTATTTTTAATCGTGAGTGGGATGCACCTTTCTCCTGAATTTGGGCTGACAGTACGGGCGATTGAAAAAGACGGCTTTGAGATCGGTCAACAGGTGGAGATGCTACTCTCTTCGGATACACCTGAAGGTATTGTCAAATCCATGGGACTGGGCATGATTGGCTTTGCCCAAGCCTATGCCCGTTTTTTGCCGGATATCCTGGTTGTTCTTGGGGATCGTTTTGAGATGCATGCCGCTGCTCTGGCTGCTCTGCCTTTTAGAATACCGGTTGCACATCTTCATGGTGGAGAGTTGACTTTTGGAGCGATTGATGATGCTTTGCGGCACTCGATCACAAAACTCAGCCATCTGCACTTTGTCAGTACTCAAGAATACGCTTACCGGGTGATTCAAATGGGTGAAGAACCCTGGCGGGTGGTGGTGAGTGGGGCGCTTAGCCTGGATAATCTGTCTGCAATAAATTTGCTGGATCGAGGTGAATTCAGCCGGCAATTTGGAATCCACTTGCCAGACAATTTCTTGCTGGTTACCTACCACCCAGTGACATTGGAATTTGAGCAAACCGAATGGCAGATGGATGAATTACTGGCTGCCCTGGATATCTGTCAGCAACCGGTGTTATTTACAATGCCCAATGCCGACACTGGCGGACGGGTTATTCGCCAAAAGATTTTGGAGGGTGTTTCTGGTCATTCTGAGTGGCTAGTGGTTGAAAATCTTGGCTCCCTGGGGTACTTTAGTGCCATGAAATTAGCCCGTGCAATGGTGGGAAATTCATCCAGTGGTATTATTGAGGCGCCATCTTTCGCTCTTCCGGTAGTAAACATCGGCACTCGCCAGCGTGGACGTACCTTCGCTAAGAATGTTATTAATACGGACTATTCCCGCCATGCGATACAGAATGCAATTGTTCTGGCTGCCTCTAGTGATTTTCGTGCTGAATTACTAGATATGCTCAATCCTTACGGTTTGGGTCAGGCAGTACCAATTATCCTTGAAAATTTAAAGGGTGTTGAAATAAACCACAAATTGCTGCAGAAGGTTTTTTGTAATCTATGACCCCCATTATTGGGTTGGGAGCTGGCGGGCATGCCAAAGTTCTGATTGAAATTTTACGACTGAGAGGGGAGTATGAGGTCGTTGGGTTGTTGGATCCAGATGAGAACAAGTGGCATACCCAGATACATGGTGTTCCGGTCCTTGGCAACGATGAGCTATTGGTCAGCCTGTTGAGCCAAGGTATCTGCCATGCTTTTATTGGCTTGGGCGGGGTCGGTAATAATNNCCCCGCCGTGAACTATATGAGAGAGCTATTCAGTTGGGTTTTTTTATGCCATCCATCCTCCATCCACAGGCGATCATTTCGCCTTCAGCTAAGCTTGGCCTTGGGACCAATATTCTTGCTGGCGCGGTTCTTAATGCTGCTGCTTGTTTGGGTGATAATGTGATTATAAATAGCGGTGTGATTGTCGAGCATGACTGTGTTATTGACAACCATGTTCACATTGCTACAGGTGCCCGCCTTGGAGGTACCGTTCATGTTATGGAAGAAGCGCATGTGGGGGCCGGGGCAACGATAAAGCAGCATATTACAATTGGCGCGCGTTCCATTGTTGGCGCTGGTGCTGTAGTTGTTAAGGATGTTCCTGCTGCTCAAACCGTGGTTGGGGTGCCTGCCAAACCATTGAAGCGGTAGTTCAAAAAAGCAGTTTTAGGGTACTTGTTCCCGTTTTTATTCTAACTTTTATTTCCTTGCTTGAAATTTCTTCAAGAGAAATTGAGAAGTGAGCCTTGAATCTCTCTATATCGTCCGAACAATTGGCTGAGTATGTAGCGAGGCAAATTGAGAACACTTTCCCTGATGGAAATATTCCAAGGGTGCCAATCAAAAATTATGTTCTCAAGGCGCTTGAACGGGTTGAGTTTTGCTTCTCCCACATTAAGGTAAAACATTATTCCAGCGCAGGTGGTGCAAATTTCAACCATCTGCATTCGGGACAATACACTACTTTCCTGTATTTTTTATCGAATACGATCTGGAAATTATCTGGCGATGATGGCATGGCGACAAAGATTTATTATCTTAATAAGTCACTACATGCAGTTGATGTTTTCTATCAGGTTGAGTTGCCAGACATATTTTTTTTTGAACACCCTGTGGGAATGGTTTTAGGCCGTGCAAAATACTCAAATTATTTTGTGGCCTACCAAAACTGTTCCGTAGGCGGAAACCTGGATCTTGAATATCCGATTTTTGATGAAGGTGTGGCTTTGATGGCAGGCGCAACCGTAATTGGGAATTGCCATATCAAAAAAAACTGCTGGGTTTCGGCTGGTACTTTGATAATGAATACATCCTCTATAGAAGATCAGATTGTTGTTGGAAGACACCCTAATGTAGCTTTTAAACCGGCTGCACACGAAGTAAAGGAACATTTCTTTGAGGAATTATGAGAACTCAAGATATTCATAAGTTTGTTGTCAGCGGTATTGCTTCTATCCGGCAATCAATTGAATGCCTGAATATGAATTCAAAGGGTATTGTTTTGGTGACCGATGATGATATGCGCCTGATCGGGACAATTACAGATGGTGATATCCGTCGTGCCGTAATGGCTGGGACGAATCTAGAAGAGCACGTTACAGTTTTGCTTGAGCGCAAAAGTGCCACACGTTATTCCCAATCTATAACTGCTCGAGCAGATGCCAGTGATGATCTGCTTTTGGAATTGATGCAGAAAAACGCCATTCGTCAGGTTCCGCTGGTTGACGCAGAAGGGCGGGTGACTGGATTGGTAACGTGGGAAGATTTGTTGCCAAAAGACGAGTTGCCATTGAAAGCTATCATCCTGGCAGGCGGTAGAGCTTCACGCTTACATCCTCTGGCGGATGATTTGCCTCGTCCGATGCTGCCGATTGGCAACCACCCTTTAATGGAATTGACCATTACTCAAATGCGTCAGGCTGGTATCCAAAACATTAATCTAACCACCCATTACAAGCCTGAGTCGATTATCAAGCACTTTGGAAATGGCGAACAGTTTGGTGTTCATCTTAATTATATTAATGAGAGCCAACCGATGGGCACGGCCGGAGCGCTAGGTTTGTTGCCTTTGCTCAATCAGCCGATTTTGGTGGTCAACGGCGATGTTTTGACCCGCGTTGATTATCGCGCTATGCTTGATTTTCATCTCGAGCAACAGGCCGATTTAACAGTAGCTGTACGCATGCATAATTTTCAGATCCCTTATGGTGTTGTTGAGTCAAATGGGGCATCGGTTTTGCATATCACTGAAAAACCAGTGAAACAATACTTTATCAATGCGGGCATATACCTGATCAACCCGGAGATCCTTGCATACATTCCTTCAGATCAGCCGTATGATATGCCGGATCTGATCAATCGGCTCTTATCAGAAGGAAAGCAGGTTGCCAATTTCCCGATCCATGAATATTGGTTGGATATACAGGAATATCATGACTATCAACAGGTGCTTGCCGATGCTCAGAACGGGCTGTTTCAGGACATTGAGCAGGCAACTTTGCAATTCGAACCAGGTACCCCTGCTCCTCCCGGTTTTATCCCTCTATGTGTACCTGAAATCAGCGGCAACGAGTGGTCGTATATCAAGGAATGTCTGGATACGAACTGGGTTTCTTCTGTGGGGCCGTTTGTGGATCAGTTTGAAGAAATTCTTGCGCGGTATACAGGGACCAAATTTGGTGTGGCTGCCAGTAGTGGTACGGCTGCGCTACATACCGCATTATTGGTTGCAGGGGTGCAGCGCGATGATGAAGTGCTTATCTCAACTCTTACTTTTATTGCGCCGGCAAATGCAGTGCGTTACGTAGGTGCTTGGCCAGTTTTTGTGGATGTTGAACCTGATCACTGGCAGATGGATCCGCAACGTGTGGTGGATTTCTTGGATAATGATTGTTATTGGCGTAATGGGGGATTGTATAATCGGGCCAGTGGCAGGCGGGTTAAAGCGATTATCCCGGTCCATATTCTTGGCCACCCCTGCGACATGGAACCGATATTGGCAATTGCTCGTAAATATGGGCTTGTGGTGATCGAGGATGCTACCGAAAGTCTGGGGGCAAAATATAAGGGTCAGATGGTAGGAAAATTGGGCGATATTGCCTGTTTTAGTTTTAATGGCAACAAAATTATTACCACTGGCGGCGGAGGAATGCTTGTCACAGATAACGAAGCCTGGGCGCGTAAAGCAAAGTATCTGACCACGCAGGCCAAGGATGACCCAATTGAGTATATTCATAATGAGATTGGGTATAACTATCGACTTACCAATATTCAGGCGGCCATGGGCTGCGCCCAAATGGAAAAACTGCCCGCTTATATGCAGGCAAAGAACCGCATTGCCAGCTTTTACAGAGAAAACTTGGCGGGCGTTCCAGGTCTTCAGTATTACCAGGCCGCAGATTGGGCTAAGTGCACTTTCTGGCTTTCGAGTGTACGAGTTCAGCCTGAAATTTTTGGGATGGACTGTCGGGCGCTGATGAAGGCGCTTTCGAAACAGGGTATTCAGAGCCGACCATTGTGGCATACGTTGCATGATCTGCAATTGTTCTCCAATTGCCACTCACTCGGAGGTGAGATTGCTGGTCAACTATATCGGGATGTACTCAGCTTGCCATCATCGGTTGGTTTGAGCGAAGCTGACTTACAACGGGTTATTCAAAGTGTTTGCGACATTCGTGAAATTTTAAATTTGGAAGAAAATGAAAAATACCAATCCTGACCTCTTACTTACGCACTTGCTTATTACCGGTGAGATGCGTTCGGGAACGACTTTCCTGGCCAATTTTCTTAACAGCCAGGTTGGATGTAGTGTTTATTCCGACTTGCTGAAATCCTGGCTTAATGAACCGGCCAAGTTGAGGCTTCCTACTCTTTCAACCGCGCTCGACCCACGTCAAAAGAATGTTCTGTTTTCAAATCTGATCGCTGAAGGATTGTTATTTGGGCTGACTTGCTTCGAGAAAATCGATCGTACTCGTATAACTACCGCTCTGGAATTATTTCAGGAAGCCATGCATTCGTTGGCTTCCCCGGATGGCTGCCTGGTTGGCGTGAAAGTGACACGCCAGTATGGTTACCTGCCCGAACTAATGGATCATGGAGTAAAAGTCATCTTTTGTATCCGCGACCCGCGCGATATGCTTCTTTCTGCCAAAAACCGTTTTAGTGAATACAATTTATTTGAGAGTGTAGCTGCCTGGAAGAAGAGCCTGCAACTTGCCAAAGGTTTAGATGATCGCCCGAATTTTTATCTACTCAGATTTGAGAGTTTGATGGAAGAAACCACTCGCATGGCTGAAATTGCCAGGCTGGCTCAATTCCTGGATGTACCACTCGATCCGCATATCACAAAGCTGAAGATGAGGAATAACGTTGAGTTTGTTAGCAACTCATCCTTTGGGGATGTAAGCCGGGTTTTCGATAGCCAAGCTTTGTTTCGTTGGAGGCGTGACCCCCAAAGTTCCGAAGTGATTTTTGCCAGCGCATTTCTGGAAAAGGAAATCGCTGAATTGGACTATCAATCTTTTCCGACATTGCCTAAGGAGTATGCCCGTTTGAGGCAAGCATACTATGCATATATCATCAAGAGACAAATAAAAAATGTAATCTTGAAATTTTACAAGAAAATTTTTTCTGGCGGAGTATGATGAAGTCCATTTCGTCACCCTTGGTTCTCGCTGAAGAAATTGACGATCTTTGGAAGGACATTGAGAGCCCCACGTGTACTAATCGAGAATATTTTCGTAGAGCGGTAGAGTTGGAGGCGAAATGTCTTGGTGTGAATAAATGGAAATTTCGGTCTTTAGAGTATTGGTACCACGCCTTGGTGAATCCAAAGTGGTCTTCCATATTTTTATACCGGGTTGCTGTGTATCACAAGCTTCGGGGGCATGGACGGTTGGCCGTTATTTTCACAAGAATGAACCATATCTTAAATGGTTGTGATATCTCAATAAATGCTCAGATTGCTCCTCCTTGTTTTTTCCAACATTCCCGTGGTATTGTCATTGGTGAAAATGTAAAAATTGGCCCGAATTGCCAGTTTCATGGAAATTGTTTACTTGGGCGCGATCCATTGGAATTGGGAGGAAAGGATCAGTATCCTCGTTTGGGTCGCGGTGTATTTATTGGGCCTGGGGCCGTTCTGTTAGGTGGTATTGAGATTGGAAATGACGCAGTGATTGGCGCGTTGGCGCGCGTATCGTTTTCCGTTCCGGAGCGGGTAATTGTTTCTTCTCCATCTGCTCAAATCAAGCGCAATCTAACAGAGAATGAAGACCCTCAATACCGTATTCGGAGGAGTTCGTGAATCGTTGGCGAAGTCTCTGCATTGTGCTTGAACCATTTGAAACCATTGAACCGGCCTTAGAATGCTTACGGTGGCCAATTTACCGTTATCATATTTCTCAAGAACAGCTTGTACCCACTGGAGCAAAAGCCTGGTTGATGCAGGCCCGACGTTGTTTTTTTAGTATTCGGGAAAAAGCCAGTGATCATCAAAAAAAATCCCCTTTATGGTTTGCATTGCATGGTTCCACTCCTTCTCATCTCTTGCCATTTCAGGCAGTGATGCACGAAATGGCAGAACGTGATCTTACTGGTCTGGCTGTAGGCCCTTTCCCCTACGAAACGCTCTCCCTTGATAAGGGTTGGAGGCAAGTACCCCTGGATATTGGCTTTCCTGAAGCTGGTTTGATACTGTTTAATTGTTTATATAAAAAGGCGTGCGCTTATGCTCCCGACTTGAGAAAAGCTTTACTTGAAACCGGGCTTTGGCCAGAAGCGCAAGCCCCCAGCCTTAATATCCTGACGGATTGGATTTGGACCGCTTTGCGCCTGGATTGGGATATTGCTCAACGTTTACAGCGGTACACGCCCCGTGTTTTGGTGCTGGGGTCAGACCTCGGCTTCTTGCGTAACCCGTTGGCGCGCCATGCACGGGCGCTGGGCGCATATACGCTAGTATTACAGCATGGTTTGCAGGGCGAATATGCCGGTTCTGTATCCACCAATGAAGTCTCATTGTGGGGGGAATACCACCGCCGTCAGACTGTCGAGCTAGGTGCCCCTCCCAAAGCCTTGGTTGTAGATGGTTCTCCTCGAATGGATACCATATTAAAACTTGTGAACGATCCTGCTACCCGTGCTTCAGCTCGCAAAACACTTAATATCCCGCAAGACGCGCCCGTGATTTTACATATTTCTGACGGTATTAATAGAATGAAGAAATCATACCCAGAAATTACCGATCGCTTTTTAAAAGATGCCCCGCTTGCTTTTTGCGCAATCAGCCGCGAGGCAATTTACTTGATTCGGCCTCATCCGATAGAGAACGATTCAGATTGGAGTTTTCTTGAAACCAAAGACAATATACGTATAATTCCAAAAAACCAAATGGGACTTTATGATCTGATTGCAGCTGCTGATGTAGTTACTGTTATTTTGTCGGCGGGTGGATTGGAAGCCATTTGGTGTAGCAAGCCTGTTTTATTCTACCAGCCTGTTGATGTTCCTCCAGTGCATAACTTTGTCGCTACTGGAGGTGGTTTGGCGATTCGTAATTCACTCGAATGGGCTGATATGGCCTTGTCTTTAGTTCGTGACCATTTGGCACAAGTGAAGCAAGTAGAAAACACGGCTGATTTTTGTGCTGATACTCTGGCTTTTCCAGGTCAGGCCAGCCAAAAGGTAGTTGATCGGATTGAACAACACTTGTAAAGAGAATCGATGGGATCAAATTCAATAAACATCTGGGCTATAAGTCCCATTTATTGGCCGGTATTTTCAGGCTCAGCAATTCAGGCTCAACGTTTGTACAGCGCATTATCAAAGCACGGCTTAACTTGTACGGTTTTGAGTGAGTACCATCCTGAAGTTCTACAATATTCCCAAGCTCAAACGGTGGATGGTGTTATGATTCGTGGTATTCCAACTTTAGGAAAGCTTGGGAATCCATCGAATAGTATCGGGAGGTTGATTAAAGATTTGTGGTTTACTCTGGTTTGCATCTTTATGGTTATTAAGCATCATTCAGAAATAAGCGTTATTCATATGCAATCAGTAAGTGGATTTACTGGTTTGATACTCCCCTTGGCGAGACTCTTTAAGATTCCCACCCTGGTTAAGTTAACCATGTTGAAGTTTTGGTATATGCCTGAAAATGCCAGTTTACCGTATAGATTTTATGCATTTATACAAAGAAAAAGTATCATGTATGCTGATAAACTTATTTTGCTTTCGGATATTATGCTGAAGGAAAGCCTGGATGCGGGTATGGATAGGAATAAATTATCGATCATTTCTCAGGGGATTGATTTTACTTTATTTTATCCAGTTACAGCTCGGGAGAGGGCAGATATTTGTGCGCAGTTAAATATGGATCCTGATATGTTTTATATTTGTTTTGTTGGTTCGATTATTGAGCGAAAAGGCGTGGATATTTTGGTGGACGCTTTTATCAAATTGTCAAAGGATTGGCCGCAAGTTAGGTTAATTCTCGCTGGTAAAAAGGCCTTTGATGAATATCCTGGTACTGAAGAGCATAAAAATAAATTAAATAGTTATTGCGATGAGCTTATTTTTCGATTAAATAAGCATGGGGTGGCAAATCGCGTAACTTGGACTGGAATACTAAAGCACCAAAATGTAACGCGATTTTTACAGGCTTCCAGCGTTTTTTGCTTTCCCTCGCGTCTTGAGGGTGTTCCATCTGCTTTGCTGGAAGCGATGGCATGTGGTTTACCGGTTATAGCATCAGAAATGGATGGTACTGCCCGAGCAATATTTACTCATGGGGAACAAGGTTTTATCTCTACTAATAATGATGTTGATGATTATGTAAATTATATAGAGCAATTCTTAAAGAACGAAGATCTGAGAAATAAACTAGGGCAGTCTGCGTATCAAAGAACCAAAGAGCTGTTTTCATTTGAAAAGGCGATAAAAGCTTATATGAACCTTTATGATTCTTTAATCTTCAAGCGTTCTTGATTTAGGCGATATTTTGATGGAATCTAATCTTAGCCGAAAAAAAATAGCCGTTGCTGGCATTGGATTCATTTCCGTTATATACATTACATTGGCCGGATACTTGATAGCATCCGGAATGTCAGCTCTACTTTTTATGGCGCCGATTATTGCGTTTATTATAGTACTCATTGCTTTGCGGATGCCGATTATTCTCTTAACAATTGTTGCCTTTTTTATTCCTCTTGAATCATATGTAACATTTCAGGGCGCATCTGTTAATCGATATTTGATCATCCTGCTCTTGGCGGTTTGGTTATTTGATCACCTCGTCAGAAAAAAGCCATTTGAGATCGCACGAGCATCCTGGTTTATGATATTTTGGGTTGGTTTTGCCTTGCTATCGTATTTTTGGGGACCTGCCATCGGCGGTTTTTTCAATTATTTTTTTGGCTTTCTGTTGGCGCTAATACTTATGGTGATTACTCCAGATATGATCAGCAACCAGAAGCATTTGACTTGGGTATTATTGGCTTTCATGACGGGAATTTTGATATTTTTGGTTGTTTGGTTTATTTTTGGCGCGAATGATATCCATGGGTTTTACATACCGATAATTGGAGAAAGCAAGGTATCGGAAGTAGGCACAGCGCTGGGATGGGGGACAGCTTGTCTCCTTGCATTAGCATTGTTTTCCCCATCAAAAAAAATTTTCGCGATTTCAATCCCATTACTTGCAATAGCGGTCTATCTTTTTTTAGTAACGGCGTTGCGTCGCAATTTCTTAACAATTCCTTTTGTAGTGTTGGGTTTGTTAGTATTTCAAAAAAAACCTTCTTGGCGCGCGATTTGGATTTTGGCGATTTTATTTTTAATGGCCTGGCTTGGGTGGAATATAATCTTCCCTGCTCTTCCCAGTGTCATTAAAAATAGATTTCTGATGAGTACTATTGTTGAGAGCGGTGGCACAGGTCGTATCGAACTTTATGCGCTGGCATACAATTTGTTTCAAGGTTCGCCCCTGTTCGGAGTAGGCTTGGGAGGCTACCAGGTTTTTGCCGGGAGTATGATAGGTAGAGCTACTTTTGCTCATAATGCTTACCTGGAAGTTCTTTCACAAACGGGCTTGATAGGGTTTATCTTATGGGGGGGGGCTGTCTGGCTTGTTTCTATAGGATTGATCAGGGCATATAATTCATGCGAAAATAATGCTGATCGGATCATACTCGCGATACCTTTGGCGTTACTATTGTTTATGATAGTTAATGGAACAGTTGATGGTTATGAAAACTATCGGCCTTTTTGGTTTGCATTGGGCCTTGGACTCGCGGCTACAAATATCGTGTATCCGCACACTAATCTCCCAAAAAGGGTAACAGATCAAAATTT
>DHVH01000228.1 GCA_002412555.1 Marinilabiliaceae bacterium UBA5213
CGGGGTTGTTGATGACGACTTCGGGGATGGTCTGGTGAATGATGTGTTGCATCACCTTGTAAATCATTTGCTGCTTTTCGAGACCTGCTTCACCCAGCGGGTAGTTGGCTTTGAGCTCGTCGCGGAGGTTCCAGTGGGAGAGGAGCGACATATCCGCAGGGAACAAAGTGCGCCCGTCGCCGGTCAGCAATTGTCCGGCCTGAATGTTATAGGAGCTGATGTAGAGCTCGGATTGGGCGCTGACCTGGGCGTACGCTTGCTGCAGGCGGGCAGGAACGCGGGCGGTGAATACATCACCCAGTCGGGCATAAGCCCACTGGTCGCGGCTCCACTCTTTACCCATAGCGACTTTCTCTTCCAGCGAGTAGTAGGGGAAATTGAGCGCTACATAAAAAGCCACTTTATTGTTGTACAGATCGTCCTGAAGGTGAGCGCCTGCATCAAATCCGGCAAATTGCGCATCGATGGGCAACACTTCACCATACTTCAGGTGCATGGGTTCTTGCAGATGCAGGGACATTTTGTTAAAGTGCCCCCAAAGCGTTTCAAAATGACGACTTAATTTTTCAAAGACCACTTGGCGTTCGGCAGCATCTGCGATGAAGTTTTCGGAACAATAGGTCCGGAAGGCTTCCGTGTCACCATCTTCGGGCCACCAGAGGGATGCGGCATGTCGCACGCCCCTTTCAATGGCGGAAACATCCGCTGCGGGGTGCCGCACTTTCAGGGTGTCGATGGTATGGGTGATGGTTGCTTCGGGCACCTGCGATTGCTGTTTGGGCGCATCCGATGCGTAGTTGCTACAATTGGTCAATGTCATGACAATCAGGATTGTTGTAAGTAAGCGTTTCATTTCTTTTTGTTGAGGGATTAATAGTCCGGGTAGTTTAAAAGAGCAGGGGAAAGAAGGTGCTTATAAAAGCACCTTCAAATTTAATTAATTAAATTGAGTTTTTTGAGTGGGCGCAACGGTATTCGGGAAGAAACAAAGCGGCTGTCTTAAAATTCACTCTGTGGATCTCAGAGTGTTCTCAGGGCATCTCCGTGTTACGGTTACACAGAGGTTCACTGAGAATTCAGGAAGTACCTCAGAGAAAAGACGGTTTCTTCAAGTGTCGTTGGTCAATAATTGGACTTTAGGCTTTCCAGAAACTCATCGTCATACTGGATGACATGGCCTGTTGAGTTGCTTGAGCCAAATATTCCCAATCCGCCATTCACATTGCTATAAACGGAGACCTTTTCGGCAAATGGGGAGTCATCCACCTCATATTTTTTGGCCAGTGAATACATGAATTTATATAGCACTTCGTCAAAGCTATCTGTCCATATGGTTATCTCGTTATTGAGATTATCGAACAAATAGTAATAATCTATCCGTAAGGCCAATGATAATTTGTTGCTGCTATAGTTCTGACTGCTGAAATATACTTTCTCGGCAGAATAATTCTCATCAAAACTCGAGGTTTGATATTCTCCCCAGCTTTTTAGGAATTTTATCAGACTGCTGTTTGAATAGGTGGATATGTATTGTGTGAGAACAATCAATGGTTCAGCAGGAACATAATAGCAAGTGTCCGTTCTATAATAGTAACCATCAAAATAAGGTGTTTCCAGTTCCTCACAGAATACAGCCATTTCCTGTTTCTGACTAGAAATGGACGTTCCGTAAAAGACGGCTTGTGTAATAGGTACTTCGTAAGTGAGGTTATACTCCATCCTGGTTACAGTATACCCTTGCTCATAAGTGGTGGTATGCATTCTTTGTTCCACCTGCGGATTTTCTGCCTTACGTGGAATGGTTGTCTCAGCCCATACCGATTCGTAACCATCTGCTACAACAACTACTTTGTAGGTGGCGTTTTCTTGCGGATAGGTGTTTGGTAGCGAGTAATAGCCATTACCGATGCTGTTGAGCTGCCCCAGGGGGTTATTGTTCTCAAACAGCTCCACAATGGCATTTTCTATTAGCTTGAAAGAGCCTGGGGGGTTGTAAGTTCTGCTGCTGCTGACATGGATGTTGATGACGCTATCAGGATTTAGAATGGCATTGACCACCAGTCTGGATGGTTTTTTCTCATATTCGAAATCATCTATCAGTGTTTCACAAGCGCTTAGTCCCAGCAGGACTAAAATGGCTATTGCCAGTGAAAG
Source organism: Marinilabiliaceae bacterium UBA5213 (assembly GCA_002412555.1). Lineage (GTDB taxonomy): Bacteria > Bacteroidota > Bacteroidia > Bacteroidales > Marinilabiliaceae > Geofilum. The sequence continues at coordinate 2,155 of DHVH01000228.1, forward strand.
CGGACTATATATTTTGTGGTTCATAGTTGTCGTTTTTGTGGGAGGTAGGAGTTAAAATTTAATGCCCCATCTGACATAGGGAATCATGTTGAAGACACTCAATTGTTTGAGTTGGGTGGTGGAAGTGTTGTTTTGTTCATCCCACTCATGATCCTTGAAAATCATAAAGGGGTTGTTGCGGGCGTAGGCGTTATAAACGCCCACACTCCAGGTGCGGTAAACGCGCTTTTTCTGCTTGTGAAAGTTGAAGCCTAAATCTAAGCGGTGGTAATCGGGCATGCGATAATTATTACGCTTTTCAAAATGCTCAATGGTCCTTAAGTCATTGGATGGGCTATTGGGCTCTTTGAAAAAATTGAAGGGCGAATGAAATTCTTCATCTTCCATGGTAAATGGATAGCCTGTTCTAAAGACCCAGGCAGCACCAAAATCTGATTTTTCGGTGAGTTTGATGGTGGTTACAATGGATATGTCATGGCGGGAATCGTATCTGTAGGGGTACTTTTGGCCAGAACCTATCTCGTCAAATTGCCTGTTGGCCCATGACAGTGTATAGCCTACCCAGCCGGAAACCCGGCCCAAGTGTTTTTGTGCCAGAAGTTCCACTCCGTAGCTTTCACCTGTTCCAACGGTAACCAGATCTTCCCAATCGCCCTGATTCAACTCAAAAAAGCTGGCGCCTTCGGCATAGTCTATCAGGTTTTTCATGTATTTGTAATACCCTTCCACGGAAAATTCATAGATGGTATTGGGTGCATAAGCGAGGCCCAGGGCTGATTGTTGTGACTTTTGAGGTTTGATTTTTTTGGTGGCAGGGACCCATAAATCGGTCGGTAAGCCCATGGATGAATTGGCCAACAAATGCAGGTATTGTTGCATGTTGGTATAGGAAACTTTAGCGGAAAGCCGTTTGTTGAGCATGAAGCGCGCCGAAAAGCGCGGTTCCAGCGAGTGGTAGGTGGTTCCCTGCACATTGAAATTGGAATAATGGAGTCCGGCATTCAACCGGACAGCCGGAGAAAGGGTGATGTCGTCCTCCACATATACCATCATTTCATTGGCCGGAATGTTTTTGTTGCCGTAAATGGTATCGATGGGTGTACTGCCGCTATCGTAGTAGTCTCTGTTTACGGTTACGCCCGGTGAAAAGTAGTGCAGGGTATTGTGCATACCAAAGCGAAAGTAGTGTTGGGGCGATGGCACAAAGTCAAAGTCCGCTTTCAAGCCATAATCACGGATTTGTGAATAGTATTCATAGTAGTAACTCGACTTTTGGGTTGTGTTGGCGATACGGTCGATTTGTTCGTGTTCGTAGTCCTCAAAAATTCGAAATTTGTAATCGCTGACAGTGGCAGTAAGGTTGGCAAACAGTTGATTGTTAATGATGTTATTCCAACGAAGGGCGCCGGTGGTGTTGCCCCATTGTAGCCTGATTTTGTTTTCAGATTTGTATTGAATGGAGCTCTGTTGGTCCTCATAAGCGTAGGAGTAGGTGTGGTCGTACTTGTCATTCAGGAAAAACTTGTCCTTACCCGTATAAACACTCAAATAGAGCCGGTGTTGGTTGTTGAAGGTATGGTTAATTTTGGCGTTAAAATCCTGAAGAAAATAGCCCACCCATAATTTTTCGCCCTCACCGTATTTTTTGTTGGCCATCATCTGAAAGGGGTAGGAAAGTAGATCGATGTAAGATCTGCGACCTGAGAACATAAAGGACGTTTTATCACTTTTTATGGGGCCCTCCAGTGTTAATTTTGAAGAAATGATGCCAATGGAAGCACTCCCCTTAAATTCTTGATTGTTACCCTCTTTCATGCGTATATCCAGCACAGAGGAAAGGCGACCACCATAGCGCGCCGGAAAACCCCCTTTTATTAATGTGACATTGCGTATGGCATCGGAATTGAAAACCGACATGAAGCCGAAGAGGTGGCTGACGTTGTAAACAGGAACGCCATCCAAAAGAATCAGGTTTTGATCTGGTCCGCCACCCCTGACATAAAAACCGCTGGTGCCTTCGGTACCTCCCTGAACCCCCGGCATCAACTGAAAGGTTTTGACAATATCTGTTTCACCCAGAAGGGCAGGGATTATCTCAGTTTTGGCAGGGGATAACTGTATGGTACCCATTTGTGTGCTGCGTATGTTTTGCAGGGGACTTTGGCCCGAGACCACTACCTCGTCCAGTTCAATGACCGGTTCAAGGGCAATGTTGATGACGGTGTCCCGGGATAAGGTAAAGGTGGCTGTAAAACTCTGGTAGCCTGTAAAGGTGGCAGAAAGAGGGATGATACCCTGCGGCTGTCTCAGACTGAAAAAGCCGTAGGTGTTACTGGCCGTACCTGATAAGGTCTCTGAATGGTAAATGTTGGCTGAGAGTAGCGGTTCGCCGGTTCGGGCATCCGTAATGGTTCCGCTGATGGTGGCATTTTGTGCCCTGACAACCAGTGTTCCGGTTACCAAAAGCGCAAAACACAGAAGGAATAATTTCATCTGTTTTAGGGTTAAAAGTGAAGTTTAAGGTTTAAATCGATCGTTAGTTGATAGGAAACAATAACGGACTATTATGGTTTATATTTGAATTTTCTGGGGTGTATGTGTTTGAGGTGTCAAAAATAGTTCCAGTTTTTGATTAGTTTTGCCTTGCTTTTGTTAACAGAGGTTAAGAATTAGATGGATTCTAGGTAAGCTAAGAAGGTTGGCCAAACAATTGATTGGAAATGGATGTTTATAAAATGAACTTTTGGTTAATAATAATAAGTAAAATATATAAGAATGAGATTTACTTCACTCTGTCCCATGTCGGACAAGCGCGTTAATAAATGGATAGCCCGCATTAATGCAGCGCTGACCTTCCTTTTATTGTTGTTGTTTTTTTACACGCAAAACATGTATGTAATGCTTTTTTTGGCCTTTGATTTCATGTTGAGGGGCAATGATTATGCACAGTATAGTCCCTTAGCCATCGTTTCAAAGCAAATTTTAAAGGTCTTGCCTTTAAAGCCTCAGGCCATCAATGCCGGCCCAAAGTTCTTTGCTGCCCGAATAGGTTATTTCTTTTCTTTGATAACGCTTCTTCTTTGGGTATTTAATTGGCCGCTTGCTGCCAATGTGGTAGCGGGTATTTTTGCGCTTTTTGCCTTTCTGGAGGCTCTCATTGGGTTTTGTATGGCTTGTTATGTCTATCCTTTCGTATATAAGGCCACTTACCATCAGGAGTTTAAAGAGTAGTTGAGCCGAACTTTTAGATCGTATTAATTTTGTCAATTTTGTCGGATTCCTCAATGGATGCATCTTGCGGGCTGATAATTGATTTGTTTTCTGAATCGACCTGGTATTGCATGAGTCCTGATTTGCGGATGAGGTAATAGGCCACTGCCAGGGCAATGATGAGTGCAGCCATTCCTAAAATCATTACAGCATCCAAATCTTCCAGGCGCAAGACGACAATTTTTCGCGCCAAAGCAATGATGGCTACCAGTACCACTACTTCTACATGTACCGTATTGCGACGCAGGTAAACCTTGATGGTATCGAGCAGCTCAATTCCTATCAGGACAAGAAGGAAGGCACCGAAGACTTCAATCAAGGCCTCAAAGTCCATTAAAAAATAATCCGATTTGGCAATATTTCTAAATATATAAACCGCCAGATCAATCGTGGCACTGATGAGTACCAGAAACATCAGAAAGATGAGGACATATATGATGCTTTTCTCTAATTTTCGGGAAATTGTTCGTAACTCCATTGTATTTGTCCATTAATTTTGAATAATAAATATATGAAATTTCGCGGACTTGTCGGTACTGACAGATTAGCTGGTGCCCTGTCCTTTTGTCATAATAAATCCTTTGGCACAGGCTTTGAATAAGTGCCAACCAGAAATACACATTACAATCATTATAATATTTTAAATAACGAGTTATGCAAAAAGGTAATATTGGTGTTAGTACCGAGAACATTTTTCCCATAATCAAGAAATATCTGTATTCCGACCACGAGATTTTTCTTCGTGAGTTGATATCGAATGCCGTTGATGCCAGTCAAAAGTTGAAAACACTGGCCAGCGTAGGTGAATTTAAAGGGGAGTTGGGCGACATGACCGTCCGCGTTAGTCTGGATGAAACGAAGAAAACCATTACCATTAGTGACCGTGGTGTGGGTATGACGGCCGAAGAAATAGAGAAATACATCAATCAATTGGCTTTCTCAGGCGCCAACGAGTTTCTGGAAAAATACAAGAAAGATGCCCATGCTATTATAGGCCATTTTGGTTTAGGTTTTTACAGTTCATTCATGGTCTCCAAGAAGGTGGAGATTGTTACACGCTCATTCCGTGAGGAGTCCCAGGCGGTTAAATGGAGCTGTGATGGCAATACGGAATTTACCATAGAAGAGGATAAGAAAGCAGACAGAGGTACTGATATCATTCTATACATAGATGACGAGAATCAAAATTTCGTTGATAAGAATGAAATCACTCGACTGCTGAAGAAATATTGTCGCTTCCTTCCGGTTGAAATTGCTTTTGGCAAAGAAACGGAGTGGAAAGATGGTAAAGACGTTGAGACGGGCAAGGACAATGTGATTAACGAAGTTAATCCACTTTGGACGCGCAAGCCTGCTGATTTGAAGGACGAAGATTATCAAAATTTCTATCGCGACCTTTATCCAATGGCTGAAGATCCCTTGTTCAATATTCATTTGAATGTGGATTACCCTTTCAACTTGACCGGTGTGCTTTACTTCCCGAAAATCAAAAACAATATTGAAATTCAGAAGAATAAAATTCAGTTGTATTGCAATCAGGTATATGTAACGGATTCTGTTGAAGGCATTGTTCCCGAATTCCTTACACTGCTGCATGGGGTACTGGATTCTCCAGATATTCCATTGAATGTATCGCGTTCTTATTTGCAGAGTGATTCTAATGTGAAGAAGATCTCAAGTCACATTACTAAAAAGGTTTCTGATCGTTTAGAGGAAATCTTTAAATCGGATCGCAAGACTTTTGAAGAGAAATGGGATGATCTTAAGTTGTTTATTGAGTATGGCATGTTGACCGATGAGAAGTTTTACGACAAGGCGGCTAAATTTGCCTTGCTTAAGAATACGGAGGGTAAGTGCTTTACTTTTGAGGAGTACAAAGACATTATCAAAACCAACCAGACCGACAAGGATGATAACCTGGTTTACTTGTACAGCACTAACAAAGATGATCAGTTCACCTTTATAGAGGCCGCCAAAAATAAGGGTTACGATGTTTTGTTGATGGATGGTCATTTTGATTCGCACTTCATCAATCACCTGGAGCAGAAGTTTGAGAAAGGCCGTTTTGTCAGGGTCGATAGTGATGTGGTTGAGAAATTGGTGCCTAAAGAGGAGCAAAACGAATTGAAACTGTCCGCAGAACAGCGTGAAAACCTGACCACAGTTTTCTCTTCACAAATACCTCAGAAGGGCAAAATGCACTTTATTGTGACTTTTGAGGCCTTGGGCGAAAATGATACGCCTGTGATGATTACCCAGCAGGAATTTATGCGCCGCATGAAAGAGATGAGCGCTCTGCAAGGTGGAGCTGGCATGTTCTATGGCGAAATGCCCGATAGCTACAACCTGGTTGTAAACGGTAACCACCCCTTGGTCAGCCGCATTTCAGAAGCTGTTGACACTGAGCTGGGTGAGAAGCTTAAAACCATTAATGGTCGCATTGCTTCATTGGATGCCCGCAAAGTAGAATTGGAAGCTGCTAAGAAAGACAAAAAAGAGGAAGAAATACCTCAGGCTGAAAAGGAGGAAATGGAAGATGTGAGCAAGAAAATTGGCGAGCAAAAGGACAAAAAAGCCGGTCTGCTTAAAGATTATGCATCAGGCAGCAAGTCGGTTTCACAGCTGATTGACCTGGCCTTGCTTTCGAACAATATGTTGAAGGGGGAGGCGCTGAATAAGTTTGTGAAGCGCAGCATCGAACTCATCTAGTCAGCAGTCTCCTATTTGATCAAATTTTGACAGGCATTAGGTAGGAGCTGATATTGGGCGTATAACAACCCCATATATATTTCAAAAGCCGGTTAGCACTTTGCTGACCGGCTTTTTCATTAATCCCATGCATTGGAGGGTGGGTTGTACTGATCAAAAACAGAGTGGATGCTAAAACAATCCATACTATGGGCTGTTACCATTCTGTAATATCTAATTTTACCAAATAAAAATAAATGGCTTTTATTACGCTTAACCGGACTAAACTAAGGGAGAACTATAATTATTTGGATGATCTTTTCAAGAAAAGTGACATCAAATGGGCTGTGGTTACTAAACTATTATGCGGTAACAGAACGTTTTTGCATGAAGTGATCTCCCTTGGTATAAGGCAGGTTTGTGATTCGCGGGTGACTAACCTGAAGACCATTAAAAGCATGGCGCCTGATATTGAAACGGTCTATATTAAACCTCCGGCCAAGCGTTCCATCAAAAACATAGTGCAATATGCCGATATTAGTTTTAACACTGAGCTCTCTACTATTCGTTTTCTTTCAGAAGAGGCCGGGCGACAAAACAAGACGCACAAGATTATTATTATGATTGAGTTGGGCGAATTGCGGGAAGGTGTTATGCGGGATGACCTTTTGAATTTTTATAGCCAGGTTTTTGAGTTGCCCAACATCGAGGTGGTGGGCGTAGGTGCTAATCTGTCATGCTTATACGGTGTACTGCCCAATGAAGATAAACTCATTCAATTAAGTCTGTATAAACAGTTGCTGGAGGCCCGTTTTAACAGGGAAATTCCTCTGGTGTCTGGAGGTTCTTCTGTGACCATTCCCTTGCTTTTGCAAAACCAATTGCCTTCTGGTGTCAATCACTTTAGGGTAGGGGATACCTTGTTTTTGGCTTCAGATGTTTACAATAACTCGACCTTTCCCTTTTTGAGCAGTGACGTTATTCGGCTTTATGCTGAGATTATTGAGCTGACTGAGAAGCCAAAGGCGCCTTCAGGAGAACTGGGACACAATGTGGAGGGGCACACCTTTGATTTTAGTGGGGTGGATCCGGATGCCACCTCTTGTCGCGGCTTGATTGATATCGGCATCTTAGATGTTGAAGTCAATCACTTGAAACCAGTGGATCCAAAAATGAAGATCGTGGGAGCCAGTTCCGACATGGTAGTCATCGATGTAGATGAAAATCCTAAACATTACAAAGTGGGGCAGCTGGTCGAATTTGAACTGGATTACATGAGCGCCCTGCGTCTGCTCAATTCCAGATACATCGAAAAGAAAGTAATCGATTAAATTTTTGCGGTCAAATGCGACTTCCCGGAATTACTAACGCAAGTTAAATACCATGTGTGGCGCCTCAATACCCGATTATTAGTTGTATCTTGCAGGCAATTATTTTTCAACAGCGCTGTGAGGCGTTTTATTATCAACATTTCAATAAGGACTATAGTGTATTTTAATTGTAAGCTTGTTTATTAAGTACTTTCCTTCGAGTTGGTCCTCTTTCAACAATTATTTCTACTGATTATTTACGACTATCACCTTGTTATCACCAAAATTTATTTATGACATTTGATTCTCTCAACCTTATAGAACCTATATCTAGAGCGATAAAGGAAGAAGGTTATGTAACACCAACACCCATCCAAGCTGAAGCTATACCTGAAGTGTTAAAGGGAAGAGACCTGTTGGGTTGTGCCCAGACTGGTACAGGAAAAACAGCTGCTTTTTCTATCCCTATTCTTCAGCTACTTACCAATAACCCCGGTATTGCGGGTCGCCGCCGACCCATTAGGTCGCTTATTGTGACACCTACACGTGAACTGGCCATCCAAATTGATGAAAGCATTCGCACTTATGGCCGCCATACTCAATTAACCAGTGCGGTTATTTTTGGTGGTGTCAACCAAAATGCCCAGGTCAATGTGCTGCGCAACGGCGTGGATATACTGGTGGCCACACCGGGTCGCCTGCTCGATTTAATGAACCAAAAACTGGTGTCGATCAGAGACATTGAGATTTTTGTGCTGGATGAGGCCGACCGAATGTTGGACATGGGTTTTATTCACGACATTAAAAGGCTGTTGGCTGTTTTGCCCACTAACAAGCAGTCTCTCTTTTTCTCAGCCACAATGCCTCCGGCCATTGTGAAGTTGTCGTCCGGCATTTTGCGCAACCCTGTTCAAGTGGAAGTCACACCGGTTTCATCTACCGCTGATACCATTAACCAATCGATTTATTTTGTTGATAAGCCCAATAAGATCACTTTATTGATGGATTTATTAAAGGATAAAAAAATTAAAACCGCCCTTGTTTTCACAAGGACTAAGCATGGCGCCGACAAGGTGGTGCGTGTGTTACAGAAGAACAAGATTAAGGCAGAAGCCATTCATGGTAATAAATCGCAAAATGCCCGCCAGAACGCCTTGAGTAACTTCAAGGACCAGTCAACCCGCGTTTTAGTGGCCACAGACATTGCAGCACGTGGCATTGATGTGGATAATCTGCAGCATGTGATCAATTATGATTTGCCCAATATTCCTGAATCCTATGTTCACCGTATTGGTCGCACAGGCAGGGCAGGAGCCAATGGCACTGCATTTTCGTTTTGTGATGCGGAAGAAAAAGCCTATTTGAAGGACATCGAAAAGTTGATCAACAAAAAAATTGATGTGATCGATGATCATGACTATCCATTGATGGATCACAACCCAGTTAAAGCAGTAGCGGTGCAGCGTCCTCCAAGGAATAAAACGGCCAGCAGCGGCAATGCTAACGGTCAGTCAAGATTCAAAACGGCTGGCAATGGTAGCGGTAGCGGTCAGTCCAGATTACAGAAAAAAGACAGGAGCTCCTTCTTTAAAAGGTAATGGTAGTCACACATAATAATTAAAAAATGCCCCATTTTCATGGGGCATTTTTTTTAGATAATTTCCAGATGCTCCTCATGCATCCACCCAATACTCCCATCCTGTAGCTCCACCTCCAACCATTTATTGATGCGTTGAAGTATCTTAACTTTTGTGCCTTCATGCAAAACAAATAGCTCAGTGCCACTGGCTTCAGGCGCACTGCGCACCGTTACCGAGGGCGAAAAGACGATGGCCCTGTCACGATTTACCAAGCGCTGCTTTTGATGGTACGAAAAGGCCAGCGTTGTGACGGAGATCAAAAAGGAAAACAGCGTTATGAAAAAGGCCATTTTGCGAAATAGGCTCGTCTGAGCGAAAAAATAAAAAAGCAGTCCGGTTAAAAATACCAGGAAGGTGATCACAGAAATGATGGCCCAGGTATCAGAATCGGTGCTGTTTCTAAAGTTGGCAAACCAGCGTGTTATAAAGAAAACCCCAACCGGTTCAATTTTATCTGTAATCTGGCCGTAAGCCAGATTTAAATTGTAGCGGATGTCCTTATCCTGAGGCGCTAATAACAGCGCCCGCTCATAGTTGAGAATGGCTGCCGGCAGCAGGCCCTTCCGGTAGTAGGCATTTCCCAGGTTGTAATATACCTGCGGAGCTTCCATGCCTGATTTCAAAACATCTTCATACACCTCAATGGCATTATCAAATTCGCCATCTGCGTATAGCTGATGGGCTTTGTGCAGTCTGTTGTCTTGCTGTGCATTAACATTGACTGTTAATAGCATCATTAGGGTAAGAAGCCAGTATATATGTTTTAAATTAATCGTTTGCATAGTTCTTCAAATGAAGGTTTCGACTCTAATCTGTTTACTTTTTTCTTTTCAATTGTCCTTCGAGTTGACTAATTGTATCCAAGGTTTTTCTATACAACTGATCTCTTTCACTGTGGTCATTCTGCGGTGAATAGCGGGCGTACTCACAAGTGTCAAGGATTCCCAGAAACTCTTCCGTTAAGTTTACATCTGCCCCGTTGGCAAGCAAAATAGACCGGGCATTGTCCTTGGTCAATGCCGAACGCGGAATGGACAGCTTATCGCTGGTATAACCCCACAGGCCCTTGGTGAGTTCTTCATAAAAACCTTCCTTATTTCCCTTCTTAAGGAAATCGGCCGATTTTTTTAAGCGCTTCCGTGCCATTTTATTGGCCTTTCGGTTTTTCACCTTTAGCACATCGGCATTCTCTTTGATGCGCTTTTGGTTAAACAGAAAAATTATGACGAACAATACCAGAGGCACCAGATAACTTAGAATATAGAGCGTTGAGCCAAACAAGAAGGTGTTGGCAGCTTTTAAACGGACGGATTCCGTTTTGATGTATCGGATGTCCTGCCCTAAGAAACGAACGCTTTCTCTGGCGGTAGTGCCTACCTGTCCACCAGTAGTGCCGGCTATTTCTTCACCCGCAGAACGCTCAACGTTGATGGTAATGGGTTTCCCCTCAAGTGTTTGGTAGCGTCCCGTTGAAGGATTGAAAAAGCTGTAGGCTACGGCGGGTATTTCAAAGGTGCCTGAGTGCCGTGGTATGATAAGCGTTTCAACGGTGCGGGTACCCCTGCCACCTTGAGCAGTTTGATTGATGCTGTTGGTTACCTGAGGGTCAAAAACATCAAAATCGGTTGGTACCTGAAATTCTGGATTGCGGGCCAGACGATGGTTTCCGGTTCCTGAAATCACGGCCTTCAGGGTAATGCCGTCATTGACTTTTGCCTCCGTTTTGGATGCTGAAACATCCAAAGTCACATTGCCCACAATGCCCGAAAAATTCGCCGGGCGGGGAGAAGGCAGAGGCTTGACCTGGATGGTAATGGGCTTGGAACGAACGTTCTTCTTTACCGTGCGGTAGCTGTCGAAGAAGTCGCCGAATATGCTGTTGGACTGCCTGGCTTGTCGCTGCCTGATCATAAATTCGATGGAGGTGGGCTCAACGGTATGTCGGCCACTGGTTTGGGCATAGATAACCCGCTGACTAAAAGTGCCCACCCTATAGGTTTTGCCGCCGATGTTTTGCATTTCCCATTGAATGTTGCCCGACTGGGCAGGCAGTTCTTCTACCACAAAATTGCGCAGCTCGGGTTGCTTAACGCTGGAAATGCCTTCAAGGTTGACCCGGGTATATATCCGGGTGGTAATTAAAACCGGTTCATCCTGCCAGACCTCTGTTTTGTTGGCGGTGGAGGTGATGTATAAGTCCTCGTCCGACAACGCCCCTGCATCGGCTGCCGGTTGTTGTCCTTGCTGTTGAGCAGGTGAGGCAGACTGGGCATCACTTTCAACGACTTCAATGGTCACCGCATTGCTTTCCACTTTTTTGCCATCGACTTCGATGGATGCAGGTGGTATGGTAAAGCGACCTGTTTTATCGCCTCTCAGGATATACGTAAATGAATAATTAATGCTTCGGGTTACATTGTTGTTGATTATTTGAACAGATGAGCTTTGTGAAGTCGATGGACCCATTAATATTTGGAAATCGGCCATGTCGGGCACTCTTAGATTAGATGCTTCCTTATTGATGGAATACACTACCTGGAAGCGGCTGCCCTGAACGACGCTACTTGGTGCTGAGGCTGAAAATTCCACATTCTGCCCCCACGCAGGCGCCAGAGATATGAAAAAAATGGAGAGATATAATAATAGATGCTTTCTCATTTCTGTAATGCTATTTGTCTTTGTGCTATTATTACCAATTCTTATCTATGCGAACCGGTTGTTGCTGCTGGTGCTGATTCATTTTTTCCATCATTTCTTTTTCATCCTGCTCAATGGCTTCCAGCAATCTTTCAGCATTTTCTCGACTAATACCTTCACTTTCCTGTTGCTGTTGCTGCTGTTCTTCCTGTTGCTGGTCTTGAGGCTGCTCCTCTTGCTGTTGTTGATCTTGTTCTTCCTGTTGCTCTTCCTGGTCCTGTTCTTGTTCTTGTTCTTCCTGCTGTTGTTTCATCTTCATGGCCGCAATGAGGTTGTAGCGGGTTTCATCATCCAGCGGGTTTTGTCGCAGGGCTTTTTTATAGGCCTCAATGCTGTTGTCAATATCCTGACCGTAAATATAGTTATTCCCCAGGTTATGGTAAAGTTGCGCCAGTTTTTGCTTGTCCTCACCTGCAAAAGGCTCCGAGGCCTGCAATTGTTGCATGGCTTCGTCGTACTTTTCTTGTCTGAACAGCGCTGTAGCCAGATTATAACCCGCCTCAAAGGAGTTGGGTTTGATTTCCAGGGCCTCTCTAAATGCCTGTTCAGCCGCAGCAAAGTTCTCATTTTGAAGGTGGGCAACACCCTGACGCACATGGCGTCTTTCATCCTGAGCCTTACTGTCAGGTGATGCCAGTAAGCCTAAAAGCAGAAACGTCAAAATATATAAAACATTATATCGCATAACTTTAGTTTTTGAACCGTTTTTTTTCCTTTTTATTATCGACGGTAAACAAGTCTATTTTCTTTAAGAATTTGTTTTTGCGTTCTAAAATGACAAAGTCAATCAGCAATAAAAGCAGGGCTATTAAGGCAATGTATTGAAACTGGTCTTCAAAATCGGTATAGACTTTACTTTCAAATTCCGATTTTTCTAAATCAGATAATTCGCTCATCAGATTGTTGATGCCTGCGCGGATATTGTTGGCCGCAATGTATTCACCGTTACCTGCCGTGGCAATTTGCTGCAGCATGTTTTCATCCAGACGGGTAATGACCACATTTCCTTCGCGGTCGCGAAGAAAATTGCCACTGCCGCCGGCGGGAATTGGTCCCCCTCGGGGTGAGCCCATTCCAACCGTATATACCTTGATGCCTAGTTCTGCAGCCTTTTGAGCGGCACCCATGGCATCGTCTTCATGGTTTTCACCATCTGTAATTACTATGATGGCACGGTTTACATCTTCTTGTTGGCTGAAGGATTTTACAGCAAGTTCAATGGCTGCCCCAATGGCGGTTCCTTGGGTCGGGACGATTTCGGTATTGATGTTGGACAGGAACATTTTGGCCGAGGCATAATCCGACGTGATGGGAAGTTGAGTGTATGCTTGGCCCGCAAACACTATCAGCCCCAGCCGGTCGTTCACCAGCCGGTCGGTCAGTCGGGCAATGGCTTGCTTGGCGCGCTC
>DHVH01000345.1 GCA_002412555.1 Marinilabiliaceae bacterium UBA5213
AGCCCATGGCGTATCCAAAGCTTTTGGTGAACGTTTGTTGTTCGAAGGTTTGGATTTTACCCTTCCACCGAACGGCATTGTGGGGGTGATAGGGCCAAATGGCGCAGGTAAAACCACCTTGTTTCGCATGATTATGGGACAAGAAGGGATTGATAAAGGAACCTTTAAAGTGGGTGAGACCGTCAAAGTAGGTTATGTGGACCAATCGCATGCCGGTATTGATAACAGCAAAAGTGTGTATGAAGTGATTTCTGGGGGACTTGATTCCATTCGCCTGGGAGGCCGTGAGATAAATGCACGGGCATTTTTATCCCGGTTTAATTTTGCCGGTGCCGATCAGGAAAAGAAATGCGGCATGCTTTCAGGCGGGGAACGCAACCGACTTCACTTAGCCATGACTTTGAAAGAAGAGGCAAACGTATTGCTTTTGGATGAGCCGACCAACGATATTGATGTGAACACCCTTAGGGCCCTGGAAGAGGGTTTGGATGATTTCGCAGGTTGTGCGGTTATCATTTCGCATGATCGATGGTTTCTTGATCGGGTGGCCACCCACATTTTGGCATTTGAAGGCAACTCTACAGTCTATTACTTTGAGGGGGGCTATTCAGATTATGAAGAGAACCGAAAAAAACGATTGGGAAATGCCGATCCACAAAGAATTAAATACCGTAAACTGGTTAAAGACAGTTAATTCGTTTGCAGGTATAGCAAAACAGCCCAAAGGACGTATCCTTTGGGCTGTTTTGCTCATGGTCAAAATGTTCTTAAACTTCCAATATTTGCTGTAGCTCCTTTACGCGATTGAGACGAGAGAGAATAGGTCGGTGCAAGTAATACATATTTATGGCACCCTTCCCTTTTACTTTGCGGGAAATGCGCTTAATCATGTAGTAATAGTCCTTGATTAAATCAAAGGTGTTTTGTGAGACATTTATCTGCATGGGGTTGGAGTAGCTTTGCATGCGCGAGGCTGTGTTGACGGTATCGCCAAAGATGTCGAAAGAGAGGTTGCTGCCGCTTACAATACCAGCAACAATATCTCCTGAATTTAGTCCTATTCTTATTTCCCAATCGATTTTGTGTCGTTCGTTGTGTTCAATAATGTATTGGCGCATGCGTTCTGCCATTTTTGCGGCAATTATAGCATGGTTACTGGTGTTGTTCCACATGCCACTAACAGCCAGATAAGCATCTCCAATGGTTTTAATTCGTGTGCATTGGTATTTTCGGGCAATTTGATCAAAGGCAGAAAAAATGGTTTGCAATTCGTCCAGTAATCTTTTGGGCGACATCTTTTGCGACTTGATGGTGAAGTCCACCAGATCGGTCATGATAACCGTCACATTGCGAAATCGTCGTGGCGCTATTTCGCCCGTTGTTTTCATGGTATGAAGGATTTCTGGTGGCAGCAAACCTTTTAATAAGTCGTTGCTTTTAAGCTGCTCAATCTCCAGTTGTTTTTTCTGTTCCCGAAGTTGGTACAGGGTATTGGCCAAAGTCATGGCTGTTCTTACCCGTGCCAACAGTTCAGCGGGCTCAATGGGTTTTTTGAGATAATCGATGGCGCCTGCTTCCAAAGCCATTCTCACGTGATCGGGTTGTGTAAAGCCTGAAACCATGATCACCGGGATGTGTTTGGTTTGGTCGTGCGACTGCAAATTCTGCAACGCATCCATGCCCGAAAACTCGGGCATTTCCCAATCCAACAGAATCAAGTCGGGCTTCTTGCGCATGGCCAGCGTAAATACTTCATAGCCATTCCGGGCCCTAAAATAGGTGGCACCCGTGAGCATGGTATCCAGATGGCTGATCATATAATCCACCAGATAATCCACATCGTCTGCTATAAGTATTTTTGGTTCGTTCATTTGGTATTTTAAGAAGGGCGAAATTAGTTCTTTTTATGTTTTTATTACAATTTTTCTCCTACTTATACTCGAAAAATGGGTGTTTTGTTATAAATTTAGGACTTTATAAAAAAAGCATTTGTAATGAGTAATAATAATTGGGCAATGGTTTGCCACTTGTCAGCATTAGCTATGTTTGTTTTTCCCCTGGGTAACGTTGTTGGTCCATTGGTCGTTTGGTTACTTAAGAAGGATGAAATGCCATTAGTAGATCGTGAAGGCAAAGAGGCACTTAATTTTCAGATAACAGTAAGCATTTTCGCGCTAGTGGCTGCCCTGTTAAGTTTTATACTGATAGGCATTCCCTTATTGGTGTTGATAGGTATTGTTAATCTGGTATTTATAGTACTGGCTTCTTTGGAAGCCAGCAACGGTCGTCCCTATGTTTATCCCTTTAATCTGCGGTTTATCAAATGATTTTGATTCATGACCGGCTGTTAGATGCCCTTTCGCTGGAGGCAAAGAACCTTGCACGGAAGCGAAAAAACCATAATTTTCATGCCTCATTGGCCGATCCTATCAACCGGATGCTTAATGCAATGGAACCGGATAGCTATGTTTGTCCTCACAAACATGAAAAACCCGATAAGCGTGAGGTTTTTATACTGCTCAAGGGACGAATGGCGGTTTTTTACTTTGATGATGCTGGTGCGGTAACTGAAACCGCGGTGTTGGATCACAAAGAGGGCAACTATGGGATAGAAATTCCGCCCGGAGTTTGGCATACCTTGGTAGCTTTACAGTCGGGCACAGTAGTATATGAAATCAAGGATGGTCCCTACCGGATAGAGGATGACAAACATTTTGCGGAATGGGCTCCGCAAGAAGGGAGCCCTGAGGCTCCCTTGTATTTGCAAAAGCTTCTTAAGCTTTTGGTTCCCAATAGCAACGCTTAGGCGATGCTATTTTTTCCTCCTTTTTGAGTTCATTCATTAACTTTTCCACCTCCTTTTTGTCAAGTCCGCTTAATTCAGCAATCTCTCCTGCCTTTAGAGGTTTTCCTGCTTTTTTCATAGCATTCAGAACGGCATCTTTACTCATATTGATCTTTTTAAAGTTTCATGCCTGCTAAATTAAGCATTTTAGTGATTGGCTGGAAGTAATTGGAAGGCCTTTTCAGGTATTTGCAGATAGGCTGTTTCCCCAATTGGGGTTTTGTTGGGAGCAAGGTTGAATAGGATTTTAAGGCCCGTTGATTCGATGTGACAGGCCACTTCGGTAAATTCACCCATAAATCGGAGCTGTTCTATTTTTACCTGGATGGCATGCCTGTCGTTTTCGGTGCCAAGATGGATGTCTCCGGGGCGAATGGATAGCAATACTTTTGTTCCTTCGGGCAGTTTATGGTCATTTTGGATACGTATGTGGCCGATTCCGGTCTCAATATGCCCATTGCTCACTTGTCCGTTAATGAGATTGGTGGTTCCGAAAAAGTGTGCCAGATAGCTGTTCTCTGGCCTTTTGAACACAGCCTCAGGCGTTCCTTGTTGCAGTAGCTGCCCTTCCTTCATCACCACCACCCTGTCGGCAATAGCCATGACGTCGCGCGTGTCGTGGGTGACAAAAATAACCGTAATGCCGGATTTTTTAAACAGACTGTGTAATTCTTTGCGAATCTGGTTTTTCTTCACCGTGTCGATGTTGGAAAATGGCTCATCCATTAACAAAATTTCTGGTTGCGGTGCCATGGCACGTGCCAGCGCCACGCGCTGTTGCTGTCCCCCGGAAAGTTGGTGGGGATAGCGGTTTTCATAACCTGATAGTCCTACTAAAGCAATCATGTCTGAGACTATCAACTTTTGATCCTTACGGCTTCTTTTGTGTAGTCCGAAGCCAATATTTTGCCACACTGTAAGGTGGGGAAACAAGGCATAGTCCTGAAATATGATGCCTACTCCCCGCCGGGAGGGATCCGTGAAGTGCTGCTTGTTGAAAATCGGGGTGTTTTGAATGGATAGCGTGCCTTCATCCGCCTTTTCAAAACCTGCAAGAATGCGCAAAGCGGTTGTTTTTCCGCAGCCACTCTCCCCTAGAAGGGCTACTATTTCGCCCTTTTGAACGTCCATAGAAAAGAGATTCAGCGCCGGTTTTTGTGATCCCGGATAAGTCTTGGTGATATGGCGGGCAGTTAATATGGTCATCGATTCCAGGTATTAGTGATTTTGCTGAGCATGTATACAGCCAGCAAGCCAATAAAAATAATAATGAGGGCGGTAGGGGCAGCTTCAGGTACACGCTCATCTGTTGCGTACTCGAAGGAGCGAATGGCCAGTGTGTCAAAGTTAAAAGGGCGCAATATGAGCGTCAGGGGCAATTCTTTTAATACGTCGATGAACACCAGAAGAGCTGCAGCAAGCACCCCGGGTCGAATCAAGGGCATTATAATTTTGATGAGCGTGTTACGGTAGGAATGGCCCAGAGAGCGAGCCGCCTCATCCAGCGAAGTCGAAGTCTTCGTCAGACTGCTTTCTATGTTATTGTACCCAACCGCCATGAATCGGACCAGATAAGCGAACAGGAGGGTAAACCAAGTGCCCGTTAGGATCAGCTGAGGACCATTTTTGGTCAGCAGGTTGAGTTGGGAGTCCATCCAAATAAAGGGCACCATTATGCCTACGGCAATAACGGCTCCTGGAATGGCATAGCCCAAGGTGCTGAAGCGGACAATCAGGTGAACTGCTTTTGAGGGAAACGACCGGAGGGTAAAGCTTGTTATTAGGGTGGCCAGCACCACAATGCCGGCTGCGGAAGCAGCCAGCAGAAAGCTGTTGCCAATTAAAGGGACAAAGGCGTAATTCATCACCACGGGAGCGGTGAGAAGCGTCCAGTAGATTAACATGATCAATGGAATGCCAAATCCTAAAACCATCGGTAAGCAAATGAGCAAGGTGGTTGCATAGCCCCGAACCCCCTTGAGAACGGTTTTTTTATAGGGCCGGTATTGGCTCTTTAGGGTGTCATATTTTTTGTTGCCGCGATGCAGGCGCTCAAAAAGCAACAGCCCAAAAACCAGCAGCATTAAATATCCGCTCAGTTTAATGGCGGATATTTTGCTGCCAAAAGCAAACCAGGCAGAGAAAATACCGGTGGTAAAGGTGTCGACACCAAAGTAGCTCACTACGCCATAATCGTTCAGTACTTCCATTAAGGCCAGGGAAACACCAGCGACCATGGCCGGGCGGGCTAAAGGAAGCGCCAGTCGCCAAAACTGACTCAGGCGACTATGCCCCAGAGATGAAGCGGCTTCAAAGACGGTGGCCGACTGTTGAGAGAACCATACGTAGGCCGATAAATACACATAAGGATACAAGGAAAGAGACAAAATAACAATGGCACCCGGCAGTGACAAAATATTGAAAAACAAATAGGGTCCCGTTTCTAAGCCTATGGTGTTCCGAAAAAAGACATACACCGGTGAGGCATAGTCGAGTATGCCCGCCCAGGTGAAACCCAGAATGTATCCTGGAATGGCAATGGGCAGTATGAGTGCCCATTGCAGAAATTTTCGTCCCGGGAAATCATAAATACTCACTATCCAGGCGGTGGTAACGCCTATTATAAGGACCAGCAAGGCCACTCCAAGCATTAAAAGCAGAGTGTTGGTGATATAGCCAGGCAGCAATTGTTGGGTTATGTGCTGCCAGGCCTCATCGCCTACCGACATAAAGCTGGAGAAGATGGACGCGAGCGGAAAGGCCACAAGGCATCCAATAAAAAAAGTCCAGAACAGCCAGCCGTTTTTTAAAAATGCTAAGGGACTATACCGAGTAAATAATTTGCGCATGGACTATTTTTCTAACTTGGTTGCGGAGCCACCGCTTGTGTTCTGTTTATCAAGGGACTTATTCCCATCCCGCTTTATTGAAAATGATCAAGCCTTGGTTCAGGTGCTCACCCAGTTGGTAAAGCGGTAAAGTGTCGGATGAAAATTTACCCCACGACTGTAACACAGAAGGCCATTCAACATTTGGATGGACAGGGTATTCATAGTTCATTTCGGTAAATGTGCTTTGGGCCTCTTCCTGAAGCAGGAATTCGATGAGCCGGACTGCATGGTCGTAATTGGCAGCATGGGCTGTTACGCCCACGCCACTTATGTTAACGTGCGTTCCACGGTCGCTCTGATTGGCGAAAAACAGGCCCATTTGACCCGCAATTTCCCTTTCTTCCTGGTTTGAAGAGTTAAGTAAAAGGCCCATGTAGTAGGTGTTAATGATGGCAATATCTCCCAAACCCGCGGCTATGGCCTTTACCTGATCACGGTCGTTGCCGGTCGGCTTGCGGGCCATGTTATTCACCAGCTTTGTAGCCCAATTGCTTGCACCATCTTCACCCAAAGCTGCCACCATTGCTGCCATGAGGGTTTGATTGTAATGGCTTTGTGACGATCGCACCAATAGTCGGCCCTCCCATTTGGGATGGGCCAGATCCTCGTAAGTGGACAGCTCCTTCGGATCCACCCTTTCTTTGTGATACACAACGACCCGGGCCCTTTGGGTAAATCCAGTCCAGTAGCCATCCTTGTCGCGTAGATGCGCCGGTACTAAATCTTCCACAGTATTGGAGTGCATGGCTTGCAGCAGTCCTTTGTTATGGGCATGAATCAGTCGTCCAGCATCTGCGGTTATGAGCAGGTCGGCCGGACTCAGGTTACCTTCCATTTCAAGGCGATTGATTAACTGATCAGAATTGGCCTTCACCAAATTGACTTTTATGCCCGTTTCCTGTGTGAAGCGTTTGAAAATTTCTTCATCTGCACGGTAGTGGCGGCCCGAATAGACATTCACCACCTCCGTATTGTTTTGGCAAGCGGAGGCCAATAGGAGAAATGATAGAATTAAGATGTTGATTGTAAGTGATTTCATGATTGTGTCTTGCTGTTTTTATTTTTAGTTCTCACCCTTATTATCGCTGACTGAAGTTGGTTTTTCCACACAGGATAGGCTAAATGTTGCTTAGCGACAAAGTTAATTAGAATGATTCTAAATAAAAACAATATGGCTGCAATATCCCTACTTTTAGGGATATAGGAATTCTTCCATTTTGACTTTGAAGAAATTTGGAGCTTGGGGGTATGACTGAATATGGTATGACACAGGTCTGCGTTAACCACAAAAATAATTGCTGAATCTTTTATACCTTTGCACTTTCTACCTAATTTATCAGAAAACGATAGTAAACAAAAAGTTCATGGCTCAAAAACCATCTATTCCCAAAGGAACTCGTGATTTTTCACCAGCTGAAATGGTGAGGCGTAATTATATATTTGATACCATCAAAGGCGTTTTTCAATTGTATGGCTTCATGCCAATTGAAACTCCGGCCATGGAAAATCTGGATACGCTTTTGGGAAAGTATGGCGAAGAAGGTGATAAACTGCTGTTTAAAATCCTCAACTCGGGAGATTTTCTTTCCAAGGCTGATAACGCTTTGCTCAATGCCGGTGATTCTATCAAGGTAACCAATCAGATCAGTGAAAAGGGCTTGCGCTATGATTTAACTGTGCCCTTTGCGCGCTTTGTGGTGCAGCATCAGAACGAGATAACCTTTCCATTTAAGCGGTATCAGATACAGCCGGTTTGGCGTGCCGACCGGCCCCAGAAAGGTCGCTACCGTGAATTTTTTCAGTGTGATGTGGACGTCGTAGGCAGTGACAGTCTGTTGAACGAAGTGGAGTTGATTCAAATTGTTGATGAGGTGTACCGTCAGCTTAATATTGGGGTCGTTATTAAGCTTAATAACCGCAAAGTATTGGCGGGTATTGCTGAGATTATTGGGGAAGCAGACCGGATCGTAGATATTACGGTGGCCATTGATAAGTTGGAGAAAATAGGCGTGGATAAAGTCAATGCAGAGCTTAGCGAGCGCGGCTTAAGTGCAGCAGCCATTGAAAGGTTGCAGCCCATTTTGGCCTTGTCCGGAAATAATACTGAAAAATTAGCTGCATTGTCCGCTCTGCTTAAATCCTCCGAAGTCGGCACAAAAGGGGTTGAAGAATTGCTTACCGTTTTAAGGATCACCGACGGTTTAAACTTATCCACCCAGGTGGAATTGGATTTAACCCTGGCCCGTGGCTTGAATTATTATACAGGCGCCATTTTTGAGGTAAAAGCTTTGGATGTGGAAATTGGCAGCATCACAGGCGGAGGCCGCTACGACGATTTAACCGGAATTTTTGGCATGAAAGGTGTATCGGGGGTTGGGATTTCATTTGGGGCCGACCGTATTTTTGATGTGATGAATCAGTTGGAGTTGTATCCCGTTGATGTTACCGCTGCCACCCAATTGCTCTTTGTTAACTTTGGTGATACGGAAGTGGCCCACTGTCTTAAGCTGGTGAGCAACTTAAGACAAAAAGGCATCCGTACTGAGATCTATCCTGATCCTGCAAAAATGAAGAAGCAGATGGCTTATGCCGATAAAAAAGGCATTGGATTTGTGGCCATGGTAGGGGAGGATGAAATGAGCAAAGGGTTGATTACCCTTAAAAACATGCAAACCGGCGAACAGACCACCCTGAATTTGGAAGGGGTTGTGAACGCTTTAAAGGCTTAAGTGCTCTTATTGCAGCCTGGAAGTCAGGTTGCCACCTCTTTCATGCGATTGTTCTGCCTTTATTTCTCGTATCTGACGTATGAGTCTCATTTTAAATTCATGCTCGGCATCATATAGTTTAATGACTTGATCGATGGTCAGAATTTTTTTGAACTTTTCATGGTAATGGTACTCCAGTTTTTCCTCTTCCCATTTAAGATGCACTTGCCGGTCCAGTGATTTTTCTTTCTCTTTATCAGACGCCTTGTCGAAGTTGCTTTTAAGTTTGTTTCTTTCGCTCCAACGCGCTGAGCTCAAACTGTCCTTTTTGGTAGAGTAAGCGTTATACACCGGCCAGAAAATCTGGGCATCGGCACTGGACAGCCCCATCTTCTCTGTCAAAAAGGCCACTTTTTGCGCTTTCAGGTGTTCAATTTTTTCGTGCTTTGAGCGATCATCTTGCGCCAGCGTCAACTGAGTCAATATTGACAATAGAAAAAAAGTTATCAGTCGGTTCATAATATTTATATTAAGTCGTTCAAAATTCAACGTAAGGAAGTCAGCATAATAATGTCCTCTTCGTCAATGTCTTTAAAAAAGAGACTGTCGGGATAAAGTTCGAAGTTGATTTTGGTCTCATTGGTCAGTAACTCTATCAGTTCAAATTCAGTAAAGTAGTTGGCCGTGGAAAATTCGAAAATGGAAGTTGATTCATTCTTCACTTCCATTTGATTGGTAAAAATTCTTTGGGGTATTAGATTATAAACTAAGGCAATGATCAAAAAGGCGGCTGCCAATCCAAGCCAGGGAGCAATGACCTTCGATTTTTTTATCGAATGAAATGGCGTTTGTTGGCCCTTGATGGTTTGCATCATCCGCATTTCAAAATCCTCAAAGTATCCATCAGGGGCTTTGAAGCCATCTTGCCGGGATGTTTTTTTGTTATTTGATGCCATTTATGTTGGTTTTTGTTGCCATATGATGTTTAGACCGGGTTGAATGTTAAAGGTTTAATTGGGTCATCCATGATTGTTGTCATTAGAACAATTCCCTTTTGATGAGGGATTCAATTTTTCGTACTGCATGAAAATAGGAGGCTTTCAAAGCGCCAACCGAGGTTTCCAGAATTTCCGCCATTTCTTCATACTTCATATCGTCATAGTATTTCATATTGAATACCAACCTTTGCTTATCGGGTAAGGTGAGGACGCTTTTTTGTAGTCTGCTTTCGATTTCATCACCTGAAAACAGAGGGTCTGCATCCAGACGGTTAGAGAGCAAATATTCGAGGTCTTCCGGAGAATTAATGAGTTCGGCTCTTTTTTTATTCAAATGGTTTAGTGCTTCATTGGTGGCAATGCGGTAGAGCCAGGTGTAAAATGCGGAGTCACCTCTGAAATTTTCCAGATTTTGCCACACTTTTATAAAAGTGTTTTGAAGCAAATCATCTGTATCTTCGTGCACAATCACCATTTTCCGCAAATGCCAGTAGAGCCGTTGCTGATATTTTTTTATCAGCAACGAAAAAGCCCGCTCCTTTTCACCCGGAATACGAGCCATTGACAATATCTCCTGATCGGCTATGAGCATGAATGATTTTCTGGTTGTGAAGGTAAAAAAAAAGAGGAGGATTGCATGACATCTTTTTAAATTCTTCAATGCCAAAAAAAAGGATTACTTTTGCACCCTCAAATTCTGGGTATTGGTTATAAGGATTGATGGCCGTGTCTTGATTTGAGGATGAAAAACATAGAGGTTTGTTCCATATAATAGTAAGATAGAAATGGCTTTAAAATGTGGTATTGTTGGATTGCCAAATGTTGGTAAATCTACTTTGTTCAATTGTTTGTCCAACGCCAGAGCGCAATCGGCCAACTTCCCTTTTTGTACAATTGAGCCCAATGTGGGGGTAATTACTGTGCCTGACGACAGGTTGGTAGAATTGGAGCGCCTGGTAAAACCACAGCGCGTGCAGCCTACCACGGTAGAGATTGTGGATATTGCCGGATTGGTGAAGGGTGCCAGTAAAGGTGAGGGTTTAGGCAATAAGTTTTTGGCCAATATCAGAGAAACAGATGCCATTATTCATGTTCTTCGTTGCTTTGAGGACGAGAATGTGACACATGTGGACGGGTCGGTTAATCCTGTTCGCGACAAGGAGGTGATTGACATTGAGCTGCAGCTGAAAGATCTGGAGACGGTAGAAGCACGACTTCCCAAAGTGGAGAAAATTGCAAAAACTTCTAAGGATCAGGATTCTAAAAAGCTTTATGAAGTCCTTGTGAAATACAGAGACGCCTTGTTGTCTGGCAAGTCGGCACGCACAGTAGAGCTGACAGACCCGGAAGAGAAAGTAGCCCGTGAGCTGTTTTTGCTGACCAATAAGCCGGTTATGTATGTTTGTAATGTAGATGAGAATTCGGTGGTCAGCGGCAATCATTTTGTAGAAGCCGTTAAAGCATCGGTGCAAGATGAGCAGGCGGAAGTGCTGGTGATTGCTGCGCAAACGGAAGCCGAAATAGCCGAGCTGGAATCCTTCGAAGAGCGCCAGTTGTTTTTGGAAGATCTGGGATTGAAAGAGTCCGGAGTTGCCAAGCTTATCCGAACGGCCTATAAATTGCTGGCTTTGCAAACTTATTTCACAGCCGGTGAAAAGGAAGTGCGTGCGTGGACCTTTCCACAAGGCGCATTAGCGCCTCAGGCAGCAGGTGTCATACATACCGATTTCGAAAAGGGTTTTATCAGAGCCGAAGTCATTAAATACGATAATTTCGTGAAATTTGGGTCTGAACAGGCTTGTAAAGAGGCAGGAAAGATGAGTGTAGAGGGCAAGGAATATGTTGTTTGTGATGGGGACATTATGCATTTTAGATTTAATGTTTAAAGCGACAAAAGCTGGTGTCATAAAGTTCCTCGATTCAAGTAAGATTGTCTTTTAGTATATGATTTTGATCGTTTCGTACTATAAAGTACCCTACCTTATAAAAAAATAGTTAAATAATCCTAAGGGGCAAAGGGCTTAGGTTGGTTGTATGAAAATTAATGGTTTTCTTTGTAGGCACGTTAAGTATATAAAAAAGTACAATTGACCATTAAAAAGAAAACAAGGTGAGATTTAATGTATTAAGAACAGAGGAGAAGGAGACAGAAGCCATTGCGAAGTTGAAAAGAAAAATTTTCATTTATTCGGTGGTTGAAGTAATTATTGTGCTGGTGTTGATCGCATTTGGCACTTTCTTGTTTAGTATTACGCTTTCCTAAGCACACAGGTGTTTTTTTAATAAGCTTCTACTTTTAGAGTAGTCAGGCATGTAATTCGTATTGAGTCAATGCGGTGGTTACATGTCTTTTTTTTTTTTGGCTGAATTTTTATTCCAGATATAGCTCAAAACGTTTTCGGGCGATCTCTTTGCCGTCCAGCCAGGTGATGAGTTCCCAAGTACCAGATTTATCTTCATAAGGCGGCCACACAGTATCTCCAAGAAAAAAAGACCAATCGTTTCCAGGCACCGTTTCTTCACCCTCAAATGGAGGTGCCGGCTCTCCAGCATCGTTTAAAAAGGGGGGATGATTAATGGTAAAGGTGAGGAGGCTTCCTTTGGCTTTTTTGAGTTTAAGTACATAACCAAATTCAATATCCTGCTCTACTGGAATTTGTGTGGTGATCTGCCTTAGTTTAGGAAGATCTTTGGATGCACGGTTCCATGGTTCATAAATGCCATGACTGTACAGTTCTATTTCAGGACGTTTTTTAGGCATGGCTACTCCATATGATATCTAAGCTGATCCAACATAATTGGAACGTCGGTCTCTTCCACTTTATGCTTGATTAACAGCTCCTTGTCGTTGTTGAACGATTCGAGAAAGGCTTTGAAGGAGTGTCCCGGAAAGGTGACACATTTTTGGTACCATTCCAGAGCCGACTGTCTTTTGCTCTGGCACCACATAATGTGCCCCATATTCATATAGTCATGTTGGGTGGGGTTTTCGTCTAAAAGTTTATAACTGTATTTTTGAGCCTGATCAAACTTGCCCAAAGACAGCGCACACCAGACAATGGGGCGCCAGACTTTTTGGTTGGACGGATCAAGATATTCCACCTTGAAGTAATATTTCAGGGCCTGGTCAAAGTTCTTTAGCTCTAACAGACAATGACCGATGCTCACCTGGGTATGGAGGTTGTCGGGTGCGGATTTCTCTGCTTCCAGATAGTATTCCAAAGCCTTTTCCGGATTTTTTAGGTAGCGGTAGCAAAGGGCTATTTTTTTGAGATTCCAAACCTGGCTATGGTCAAACAAATCGGCTTGCAAATATAAGTCCAAAGCCTGGTCGTAATGGTTCAACTGCTGCTGGCAAAAGGCTTGTTTTTGCAATATCTGCATAGAGGGCTTTCCTATTGTTGACAACTTATTAAATGCCTCCAACGCTTCTTTAAACCGATCTTTTTCAAAGAGGTAGGTGCCCAGGTTTTTTAAAAAATCCTCCCCGGGAAACAGCACTTCTATAAATTGACAATTGTGAAAATCCAGGGGAGTGGCAAAGGGATCCCTAAAATCGCCTTTTCTTGGATGCACCCTAAAGAAGCGGTAAAGATCCTGAATGTACTGGTTGGAGATGGCCAGTGACTTTTTATCTCCATCAATGAGTTCATCACTCTTTTCAATTTCACGAACGGCTCCAAGTTCGGCCATAAACATCTGCCCCATCATCTCTTTTTGAGCCGTTGGCATTTGAGGAATGCTCAAAATTAAAGAGTATTTATCGGAGTTGCATAGAATGCCTGATTGTGCCATGCCCTTCAATAGTTCCGGATTTTTGAAGGGGCCGGATTCATTTATTAGAATTTTATCCACAATGGGGTTGGGCCAAGGAAAAGGCATAAACCAATTTTCGGTATGGTTGAAAAACGAAAAGTGTTTCAACATTCTAAAGGTAGAGATAAACAGGTCTGCCCCTTCCATTTGCAGTCGGGAAAACTCTTCCAGTTTTCCCATCAATTCTGGTGAATCGGAAAAGATATTTTCCCAGTCAGGATTTTTGCCTTCTTTAAAGCCATCACCAATGATGTTGTCCAAATCGAGTCGGTCTCTTAAATTGGGATGAATACGAGCCACTTCAGGCAGTATTTCATCGGTGAGTTTGCGTGCCAGTTTTTCCGTTTCGCTGGTACGCATAATCTGAATAACCATATTGCGTAACCTCTCTGAATGAGCGTGCTTTTCTTTGAGTCGCAATAGTTGCTGGCCAATTTCAGGGTAAAGGGCCAATCGCTCATCATATTTATGCAAGACCAGGAATAAGCCGACCAGGGCGCGTTGACAGACCTCCATATTGGGGTGGGTGACTAATTTAAACAGGAACAAGAGGGCCTGTTCGTTAAAATGGTGCAGTAAATGAACCGTGGTGGCGCTTACCAGAATGCATTGTTGAGGCCAGGGGAGACTGCCTTCGGTGAAAATCGCAGTGAGGGCAGCAGTTTCAGTTTTGTAAAGATGGCTTTGTGTTAACAAGCGCTCAAATAGCTTGCGAACGCAATCATTAAAGGCTTCCGACGGGCTTGCCTCCTGATCAGACATTAACCCGGAGCGCTCCATTTCCGCACGGCATTTTTCAAGATGCTCACCTAAAGCAGTATCTGAATCTTTGAGGTGTTTGCGCAGCAGGTCAAAAAACAGACCTTCACCCAGCCGGCTATAGAGCGAGAGAAAGATATCGTCGGCGAGTTGAAAAATATCCTTCACTAGGTGGTTGTATATCTTTTGACGCTCCGGGTCTGCAAAGCCCTCAACGGTATAGCGGAGCATGCTCTTATAGGTGATTTCAATGTTGTAGAGGGTATCGATCAGGTCGCTTTTTTGGGTTTCCCTGACCAACTCGCGCAAACTGTCAATCGCTTCTTTTAAGCGCTTGGTGTTTAAAAGTTTCGTGATTTTGGTTTGTTCTTTACGTATGGAAGAATGGTTCATTCTTATTTGATTGGTTTACTTTTCAAATTTAAGGATAACATCGATGCCTGATTCTTTCACTTCGCCTTGCACCAAGCGAAGAGAGAGCCGGCGACTGAGTTCGTATTCAAGGGTAATGGTTTCAGGTGTGATGGATTCATTGTCGGCCTCCCCAAAACTTCTCTGATAAGTGACAAATAAATCGTTGGTTATGTACTTACCCACCATAAAGGTAGTGTTTTGCCAGTTATCTCCGGCATCAATTTCTATCATGTCCAGGTTAAAGGTGGACCCGATGGTTTTGCCCAGCTGAGAGGACACCAGTCCGGTTAGCATTCTGGAAGGAATGGCATTGGACACCCCTTCCTGATTGCCATAATTGAGATCGTCAAAGGGCTGGCCAAATAACAGATAGGCCATGGCATCTGCCTCGGGAATGGGAACATCATCGAGTACAAAGCTGATTTCCGGGTCGTTGGCGGTGCCTCCGACCGAAAGGGTCAGAATCCGCTTTAATCGTTCCTTGTCTCTAAAAGTGTAATCGGCCTTAAGGTTCACTGTTGGATTAAGCGTTTCCCCGCCTGTAAAGATCAGCTCCCCCTCCTGGATCACTAGCTTTTTTCCATATAACGTGTAGTAGCCTCGGTGAATGCCCAACGAACCGAATAATTCAAAAACCTTACCGTTCTTAACCACATCTACGTTTCCGTACAATTCCATTTGCATATCGGGTGAGCGAATCCACGTGTTACGGGGAACATCCAGTCGGATGGTTCCAGTAAGTTGTTCCATTAATGGGGAAGGTTCACTGGTTGGGGGCTCAAGTGTCTGCGTGGTGTCATCAGTCACTGTTTGTCTTTTGATTTCACCTTCTTTTAACGATTGCACCAGCAGAGGGTCGTTGAGTTTGCCCTGATCTTCAGTCATTTTTAACAGAGCCGGCAGGTTAAAGCTGGAGCGCAGCACATTGACCTTCCCTCCAAAAGTCGGGTTGTTATTTTCATCCTTAAAAAAGGCATCCGCATCAATCTGTATTTCGTAATCGCGGTGACGACTCACAAAAAACTCTTTGGCTTTTACTGTTATGTTGGTCGAGGTGATGGAGCCTTTTAACAGAGAGGTGTCCATGGCCAGGGCGCCTTGCGCCAGAAATGTGCCTCTCAAATGGCGAATAAATAGCGAATCCAGCTTAACCTCCGTGTCGTCCACCGAAAGTTTGACGCGTATATCTTTATAATCCACCCCATATTCGGGAAGGGGGAGCTCGCCTTCTTCAATATCCAAAAAACCTTTAAATTTGGGGTTGTTAATGGCACCTTCCGCGTTCAGATGGATGGTCAAAAGAGCTTTGGGCAGATTCAAATCCTCGTTTTCCAGAAAAAAGCCGCCCAGCCTTGTTTTAGTGGTTACAATATTGGCCTTAAATGTTTGGGGCCAATTAATCAGCAGACTGTCTGATAACTGAACTTGGAGAGGCATGCTGCCATTAACATTGACAGAATCGCCGGCCGTATTGTGGATGATGGCTTGAAAAGTGGCCGAATCACCCGGGTAGTTAAAATTGGCTGTAACCGTTGATATCGCAAAAGGTTCCATCTCCAGTCCACTAAGCGCCGCGTTGCCATCAATGACAAATTGTTCTTTATGACCATCTATGTTCAGCGTTAAATTGGCTCTGCCCTTCATGTACTTTTCGGCAATGCCAAAATGAGACAGTAGCTCCAAATTGAAATTTTGGATGTCCGCACTCAGTTGCAAACTGTCGGGCATTTGAAGAAGTGCTTCCGTGTTGAAAATGAACAACGAATCACGCTGATCCGTCAAGGAAAAATCCCTGACCGAAATCAACGAATCGCTGTAGCTGATATAAGCCGTGTCGGAACTGAGCTGCAGATTGGCGTAGGGTGAATTGAAGTTAAATCGGCTCAGTTGAAGGGCCAGGCCCGTTCCAAAATCTCCGGATGCCGTTAAAAGCAGCTCCAGCTCCTCCGGCAGGTAGGCATCTATATCGGTATACCATAGTTGGTTCTCAAGGTTGCCATCTACTCTAAGGGAGTCCACCGACTGGTCGGCCACCTGAATGCCACCAGCCAACAGATTAAAATCAACAGTCGGTTGCTTATTGACCAATAGACCTTTGGCCATCAAATGCAATTTATTAACCGATAAAGTGGTGTCCAACTGAAAGGAATCTACTATTGTTGAAAAGTCGACAGATATAGAATCCGTATTTCCGTCAGCCTGAGCGTTGAATGAAAGGTGTTCCCATTCGGCCGGCTGAGCAAAATAGTGCTTAAAAGCTTCAGTGTTGAATATTTCTCCCTGAGCTACCAGTGATAAATCACCGGTGGGGTGGTAGTCGCCCATTAAACCTGCACGCAATGATTGGTTGGTCAGGTTCAGGGTGTCCAGTTGAAGGTGTTTGTTGGCATAACTTCCGGCCAGTATCAGAGAATCAATGGGGATGTATTCCGCTACTGATTCCCAAAAACTACCTGAAAACCTGGCTTGCGGATTATCCGTGCCAATGCCGCGTCCATCCACCTGTATAGATAAATTGACTACGCTGCTGTCCAGCACTTCGGGCAAAATTTTGTGCATGGCCAGATTTTTCGTGGTGATATGGGCCCGGAAGGGCCCATTGGGGGTGTTCAGGTCAAAGTTTCCGACAGTGGTCACCTGTCCAAATTCGCCAGTCAATGCGATATCAGCATTGGTTTTTCCGGCCAGATAAGACACTTGGATATCCCCCTTTTGAATCAGGTAGTTTTCCCATCTGGAATCCTTGATAGAGCCTTGGACCGACAAGGGTGGAGAACCTTGTTTAAGGCCATTGCCGGTAATTTTCAACTGGGTGGTAAGGAGCAGGGGCAGCGTGTCCATTTCCAACCAATTGTTAGGTCTGAGATTTTTGATGTCCAGCGTTAAATCAAGTGGTACCGTGTGTCGCAAACTATCGCTCAGCAGTCGGTCAAAATGCCCAATGGTGCCCGACAAGCCAATGGATTCATTGTTATGCGCCAATTGAAGGTTCAGGTCCAGAAGCCCTTCGGTAGAGGTGACCTTAAAGAGCAGCTCAGGGTGGGCAGGGATTTTAAGATTGGGCAGCACAAAAACAAATTCTTCAGCATGAATGGCCGGCCATTCCAGGTCGGCATTAAAGGCCTTTAAATCAGTGTAGTCCCCTTCAATGTACAGTTCATTCAGTTGCGTTATCATTTTAAAATCACGAATCTCCCATTGCTTGAAGTCCGACTGCAAATTGACTTCAAGCGCCTTCAGGTTGAAATTGGGTTGGCGACTATTGAAAGAAAGGTTTTTGAGTTGAGCCGAGAGTTCATTGGTGGCATACCGGCCACTGAGATCGATGTTTAAGGCATCAATGCTTTTGGGGATGAGTGAGTCGGTTGTCTGGACCGACAAATGACCCTCGCTAAGAATGAGCTGGTTTAGCACCACAACAAAAACGAAGGATTTGGTGGTATCCGGTTCAGTCTTCGGTTCTTTTTTTCGCAGAATCTTGCTGATGTTCCAGGTGCTGTCAGCCTCCTTTGCCAGTCTGATATTGGGTTGGTCGATGTGGATAGCACTGACTTTGATTTGGTTTTGGAGCAGGAAGAGGGGTGCGTATTTCAGCTTGAGATTTTGGATGGTCAGCAGCGTGTCTGAATTTTCCTCTAAAACTGTGACACCAGATAGTTGCAGGTGCGTGAAAAAATTGCCATCCAGTTCGCCCACTAAGAGCGTGCCGTTGATGTTTTGGTTAACAAATTCCAGGGCCTTGTTTTTAACTATCGTTCTGAACCAGGATGTTTGCGTAGCCAGCAGCAAACCCATCACTAAAAAGAATAGAGAAAACAGGATCCATAACAGTATGTTGAGTATTTTCTTCATATTCACCATGTCAGAACGCGTGACCTATATTGAAATGAATTTGCCATTGAGTGTCGTTGTCCCATACCGGACGAGCCGCATCAACACCTACCGGTCCGATAGGCGTCTCAAACCTTAGTCCGCTACCAGCAGCCAGGCGTATTTGTTTCAATGAAAATCCCTCCGTATTTTGCCAAACGTTACCCGCATCCATAAAAACCACCATGCTTAAGGGACCAAAAAGTTTGATTCGTGGCTCAATACTGGCTTCCACAACGCTGTTTCCCCCTATGGGAATGCTGGAAGCATCCTTAGGTCCGAGCTGTTGTCGGGCCCAACCGCGGACTGAGCGACTGCCGCCGGCAAAGAAGCGCTCCTCAACCGGAACCAGCTGGTTGCCGCGCGCTCCGGTATGTATAAGGCCTAATTTCAGACGGGAAGCAAAGATGAGGTCGTCCCCCATTGCCTGATAGTTCTTGGCCTCCACCTGGTATTTGATGAAGGGATATCTGCCTGGAAAAATCATGCTGTTCGATTTGGCGTTAAACGCCACCGTGAAACCGTTGTTAGGGTTGAAGCGCGGACTGGCATTGTCGTACAGCACACCGGCAGTCACCCCTCCCTTAGAGTAATTGTCCAGTAAGGTGCCAGCCTCACTGATTTGGGCAATCGAAGTGGTATCCAAATTAACTTTTTCGTAATAGAGGCTGAAGGAGCTGTTGAGCTCATCCGTAATGCGTTGCAGCAAGGTGAGGGTGGCAGAGTAGGAAAACAATTCGTAACCCGATTCTTTTTGTTTTTTTACCGTAGGTGCCAGCGTCAATGTGGAATTGGGGCTAAAGACTGCTGGTTGTGTTAATCTGGCCTCAAAGTTATAGGGCTCCAAGGCAGAGTGCTTGGCATAAAGATTCAGTTTTCTGGCGCCGCCGGGAAAATTGAGTACTTGAAAATTGACAAAAGTCCGGAAGCGATCTTCCCGTCCAAACCCCACACCCAAACGGGTTGAGGTAGCAGGCGCTTCTGTTATGGAAATGGTAACGGGGATGGTATCTCTTTTTTCACGTGAAAGTTGTGCCTTCATCGAAGCGATGCGGAAAGTGCCCAGTTGATAAACTTGCTGCTGCGAGCGATTGAGTTTGCCGCGGCTATAGACGTCGCCTTCTTCAAAAGCCAGTTGGCCACGGATCAGTTTCTCTGGCGTTCGTTCCTGACCCGAAATGCTTATTTTTCCAAAATAGCTGAGCGGTCCGACATCGTTATTCCAGGTAATAATCGCTTTTTTGGCAGCGGTGTCGGTTTCAATAGCGGGTGCTGTTTCGGCGTAAGCATAGCCTCTATCCACCAGAAAACTGGTGATCTGATCGCGATCGTTCCAAATCAGCTCATCCCGAAACCTTTTGCCCGGCAAGGCTGTCAGCTTTCTCTTTCCTTTATAGGCCAAATTTTTTAGCTGCTGATGATAAAGGGTATCCTGCCCCGCAAATATCACCGAGTCAATGGTAATGGGTTCATTTTCCTTCAGCACAAAAGTCAGTTCGACTTTAGAATTTCGCTTTTTTATTTTAACAATCGGTTCCTCAATTTCTACGTTTAAGAATCCTTCGGACTGATAAAAGTGGATGAGTTCCCTTATGTTCATGCGGGCAGCTTCCTCAGAGTAGTAGGAGGGTTCTTTACCAAATATTTTTTGCCCCAGCCATTTATTGGCAGAAAAGGAAATGGCCTCTTCCAGATCTTTGTTGGAGAACTCCTGATTGCCTTTGAATTTGAGTTTTCGGATTTGTTGCGAATGGCTTTCTGTAGAAAAAAGGGCAAGACCTTTTTGCCCTGCCACCGGGCAGGGCAGGACCCATAATAAGGAAAAGAGAATTTTAAGAAATAGTATATGCTTCAAGTGCCGGATTGTTTTTCATCAAAGATAAGGAATATT
The DNA here is from genome assembly GCA_002412555.1 of Marinilabiliaceae bacterium UBA5213. Lineage (GTDB taxonomy): Bacteria > Bacteroidota > Bacteroidia > Bacteroidales > Marinilabiliaceae > Geofilum. The sequence goes on from DHVH01000345.1 coordinate 20,193, forward strand.
GGGGGTTTAATTAAAGACCCCGGGGACGAATTGTTGGCATTCCGGACAAATATTGGTGGTCAATCTGCAGGTGATTAATCTGTTGCCCATTCTTGTGATAAGTGTTTTGTGGCAGTGGTGACAAGTGGTTATTTCGGGATAGTTGATGGGAAGGTTGCCCATATAAACATAGTTCATATTATGGCTTGCAGCTATTTCAGCGGCCGTCTCAATGACTGTTACTGGTGTTGGTGGTAAACCTGGGAGCTGGTGGGAGGGGAAGAAACGACTAAAATGAAGTGGGGTATTGTCAAAGCCATTGTCGGCCAGCCAGACACACATCTTTTTTAGGATGTCCATATTATCGGTCCACCCCGGTATAATAAGGTTGGTAATTTCGAGCCACACCTTGGCTTCCAGTAAAAGTTGCAATGTTTTTAATACCGGATGGAGTCTTGCAGAGGAGAGGTTCTGGTAGGTGTCATCGTCAAAACTCTTCAAGTCGATGTTGGCAGCATCCAGAAAGGGGATGAGTTCTTTGAGCGGTTGGGGATTGATGTAACCGGACGATACCATGATATTTTTGAGTCCTGCCTCCTTGGCAAGCCGCGCAATGTCTAGCATCCATTCATAATAGACGGTTGGTTCGGTATAGGTGTAGGAGATGGATTGGCAACTGTTTTTTTTGGCCATCTCAATAATTTGAGCAGGCGAAATGGCCTCCTCCGGCTTTAAGCCGGAGGGGGCGAATTGTGAAAGAATTGCATTCTGGCAATTCGCGCATCGCAAATTACATCCATTTGTGGCTATAGAAAGTGTTTGACTACCCGGCAGGAAATGAAAAAGCGGCTTTTTTTCAACGGGATCAATGTGCAGCGCTGATACATGGTTATAGGCATGCGTCACCAGGTGGTTGTTGCTGTTTTGACGGGTGCGGCAAATGCCTGTCTCATTGGCCTGTAGATAACATAAATGAGGACAGAGTAGGCAGCGTACGCCTTGCTCTTCGGTCTTCCACCATTGGGCTGCATGTGTCATGGTTTAATCGGATTTGTCACCAAAAACAAGGGCCTCATAAATATAGATGTCGGCCTCCTTCCATCCATCAGCACCTATTTTGGCCTTGTCTCTCGCGCAATGTTCCAGCATTTCAAGTGTGCTCCAATTCAATTGGGAGGCTACCTGGGGCAGAAAAGTGCCCTGCTGATGGTCTTTTTTTATTAGAATACCGTGTTTTCCTGGGATGATTTCTGCAATATCGGTTATTTTTCGAGCCGGCGTCAATACCGAAATCTCTATTTGGATGTCGTGGTATTCTTCATGGGCCAGTGGCTTAAAGCGGGCGTCATCGACAGCAGCAGATTTGGCTACACGGTCGACCACCTGCCACAGGGGTTCATCTTCACCAATATGGCCAATGCAGCCCGCCAAATGGTTGTCGCGATATATAGATACGAAGGCCCCGGTGTGCGTTTTGAGCGCTAAGGGCAGGGTAGCGACATTGGCAGAGATGATTTTTTTGGTAAAGATGGATCCAATGCTCTCCCTGGCGCGCTTCAGCAAAAGGATTCTCTCAGCTACTGATAAATCGAAGCTTTTTGTTTTTGGCGAAGAGACAACAATGGCGTCGTAACCTACCACCCGCTCTTTATCCCCCAAGGGCGAATCGCCTGAATTTTCATAGAGGATCTGGTGGAATTGCAAGTCCCCGTCGTGCTCGGTTATGTGCAGGAGGGTTAAGATGGCCGACCAGCCACATAAGGAGGTGGAGAGGTTGGGGATGCCTTTATGTTCGTTGTTATGGAGCGTTTCCATGAGTTTGGCGGGACTGTTTTTCAGAATGGATTGTATGGTGGCGTTGTCCACTATTTTGGCCGAGTTGTAGTCCGGATAGTGCGAAAAATCAGTGCTAAAGACAAATAGGTTTTCATCGGTGAACCATGCTTGCAGTATCTCTGCAATATTATAACTGGTTTTAGGGTCGTGCGTGCCGATGAGGATGGGGACAATTTTAAATGGTTTTTGCAGGTGGTATTGCAACAAGGGCAGATTGACTTCCAAAGAGTGTTCCTTGCTGTGGGGGTGTTGACTAAAGGAAAAATAGGGTGAAGCAAGGGCTAATCTTTCTGCCGTATCCAAATCAACAGGGACCTCGCCTAATGGCGTTTTGAAGGCGCTGCCTTTAAAAACGCAAGCGCCATCAAAGCTGGCGCGGTGACTCGAGCCTATGAGGAAGACCGTGCCAAAGTCTGTTTCGGGATGGATCTGATTAAAAGCAGATGCGGCCACTCTGCCGGAGAAGGTATATCCTGCATGGGGTACTATAAGGGCCCGGGTTTTTCTGGAGCTGGAAATGATGGATGTTTGAGCATCCTCAAAAAGCGCTTTTATTTGTTGGCGGAGCAATCCCGGGTCCGATTCGTAGAACATTCCGGCAACGGCGGGCTGTCTAATTGTATCCATTTTTCGGCTTTTTTGGGTGAATTCTATTAAAGATACAAAAAAAATGCAGGCATGACTAAAAAAAATACCGAAGCCAATTTTCTATATACTATAAACTTAAGATCGATGGTGGATGAGGTGAAGGAAAAAATATCATTTTTTTTGTTTTGTTTTGTTGCAGGTTCCAAAATAACCCACTATTTTTGCAGCGCATTTGAGAGGAATACATACCACTCAAAGCTTTCAATGGGAAGCCGCACAGATAAAGGAAATATCTAAAAAAATAACCTGGGGAATGGACTACCGATCCAGACATGGTCGAGCTGACCGTTCCCGCTTCGTTCATCCCGTACGCCGAGGCGTACGGGATGAACGAAGCGGGAACGGTCAG